>NZ_JBFCVS010000016.1:0-96761 GCF_040704725.1 Leisingera sp. JC11 | reverse complement strand
CGATTTGCGACCGCTTAAACGACACACCTAGAAAATGCCTCGGGTGGCGCACACCGGCTGAAGCGTTCAGGGACGAACTCATGAAACTGAGATAGCAGGAAACGTCGCAACGACCCTTGAGCCTTCAGGCCTTCGACCGGCCCCCCGAAAAGAAAATGGCTCCCTCTGAACCAGAGGAAGCCAGTTGTCACCGGTCAGGCTCCTTCATTGACTGCCCGAAAGTTTTTTCTTACCTGGGCCATCCCGGTGTTCAGAACGGGCGCACCCGTCCCTGATTTCGTCACGAGCAGATCTGCGCCTGCTTTCCGTATTAGTTGCGGCGCCGTCGGGGGTTAGCCAGCGCCGCAAGCGAAGGTCCTCAGCTGCAGCCAGAGGTGCCCCCGCAGGTGTTGCATTTCATGCAGGTTCCGTTGCGCACCAGTGTGTAGTTGCCGCATTCGCCGCAGGCTTCACCCTCGTAGCCTTGCATTTTTGCTTTAGTCCGTGCGTCCATGCCGCCGGTGGTTTGCGCAGGTGATTCAGTGGTTTCCGGTACCAGGGTTTGCAGCGCCGCCACCGGATCGGTTCCGGTGCCCAGCACGCCCGCGTCCATCTGGCCGCCCTGCAGCACCACCAGGTCCTGCGGCAGGCGTTTGCGCAGATAGCCCGTCGAGGAGATTTGCTTCAGCACTTCCAGCGACCGGGTCGCCGCGCTTTCGCTCAGTTCGGACAGGTTCGACACGCCTTCTTCCTCGCCTCGTCCCAGATCGTCGAAGGTCGCGCCTTCCGGCTTCACATGCGCCAGATCGGTGCGGTCGAGATAGGAAACCGCAAGCTCCCGGAACACATAGTCGAGGATCGAAGTCGCGTTTTTGATCGAGTCGTTGCCCTGAACCATGCCCGCGGGCTCGAACTTGGTGAAGGTGAAGGCGTCAACGAACTCCTCCAGCGGCACGCCGTACTGCAGGCCGACAGACACCGCGATGGCAAAGTTGTTCATCATCGCCCGGAAGCCCGCGCCTTCCTTGTGCATGTCGATGAAGATCTCACCGAGGTTGCCGTCCTCGTATTCGCCGGTGCGCAAATACACCTTGTGGCCGCCGACGACCGCCTTCTGGGTATACCCCTTGCGCCGTTGCGGCATCTTGGTGCGGTGCGATTTCAGCACCTCCTTGATGATCACTTTTTCGACGATCTTCTCCGCCAGCACCGTTGCCTTTTCCTGAGGCGCGCCGCTCTCCAGCACCTCTGCCGCATCGTCGTCATCCTCCACCAGCGCCGCCGCCAGCGGCTGGCTCAGCTTGGAGCCGTCGCGGTAGAGCGCGTTTGCCTTGATGCCCAGGCTCCAGCTCAGTTCATAGGCTTTCTGGCAGTCCTCGATGGTCGCCGAATTCGGCATGTTGATTGTCTTGGAGATAGCGCCCGAGATGAAGCTCTGCGCCGCCGCCATCATGCGGATATGGCTGTCAACGCTCAGGAAACGCTTACCTTTCTTGCCGCACGGGTTGGCACAGTCAAAGATCGCATAGTGCTCTTCCTGAAGATGCGGCGCGCCCTCCAGGGTCATGGTGCCGCAGACGTGGTCGTTGGCCGCGTCGATGTCCGCCTTGGTGAAACCCAGGTGGCGCAGCAGGTCAAAGGTCGGATCGTTCAGCTTGGTCGCCGGGATACCCAGCACGCCAGTGCAGAAATCTTCGCCCAGGGTCCACTGGTTGAACACGAACCGGATATCAAAGGCCGATTCCAGCGCCGCGTCCACCTTGGCCAGCTCATTGGGGCCAAAACCATGGCCCGCAAGCGAAGTGTGGTTGATGCCAGGCGCGTTGCCGATGGAGCCATGGCCGACAGCGTAGGACACGATTTCCTCAATCTGCGAGGAGCTGTAGCCCAGCCCCTCCAGCGCCGACGGCACCGAACGGTTGATGATCTTGAAATAGCCGCCGCCGGCCAGCTTCTTGAACTTCACAAGGGCAAAGTCAGGCTCAATGCCGGTGGTGTCGCAATCCATCACCAGGCCAATGGTGCCGGTCGGTGCAATCACCGTGGTCTGCGCGTTGCGGTAGCCGTGCTTTTCGCCCAGTTCCAGCGCTTCGTCCCAGGCGCTGGCGGCCAGATCGGTCAGCAGCGCATCCGGGCAGCTGGCGATGTCCAGCGGCACAGGCTTCACGGACAGCGCCTCATAACCCTCGGCGCTGCCCTTTGCAGCGTTGCGGTGGTTGCGGATCACCCGCAGCATGTGGTCCGCGTTTTTCGCATACCCCGGGAAGGCACCCAGCTCCGAGGCGATCTCGGCAGAAGTGGCATAGGCTACACCAGTCATCAGCGCGGTCAGCGCGCCGCAAAGCGCCCTGCCCTCATCCGAGTCATAGCTGTAGCCCATGTTCATCAGCAAGCCGCCGATATTGGCATAGCCCAGGCCAAGGGTACGGAAGTCGTAGGAGCGCTGCGCGATTTCCTTGGACGGGAACTGCGCCATCATCACCGAGATTTCCAGCGTCAGCGTCCACAGGCGGCAGCAATGCATGTAGTCATCTGCCTGGAACTGCCCGTCTTTCAGGAAGCTCAGCAGGTTCAGCGATGCCAGGTTGCAGGCGGTGTCGTCCAGGAACATGTATTCGGAACAAGGGTTTGACCCGCGAATCTCACCGTCTTCCGGGCAGGTATGCCACTCGTTCACAGTGTCGTGGAACTGGATGCCGGGATCGGCGCAGGCCCAGGCCGCGTGTCCCACTTTCTCCCACAGATCGCGGGCTTTCACCACTTTGGCAACCTTGCCGTCGGTGCGGTTGAAAAGTTCCCAGTCGGCGTCCTTTTCGACCGCGTGCAGGAAGGCGTTGGTCACCCGGATCGAGTTGTTGGAATTTTGTCCGGAGACAGAGCTGTAGGCCTCCGAATCCCAGTCGGTGTCATAGGTCGGGAATTCGATCGAGGTATGGCCCTGCTTGGCGTAATCCAGCACCCGCTTGATGTAGGTTTCCGGGATCGCCACCTTCTTGGCTTCGCGGATCGCCGATTTCAGCCCGCCGTTGACCGACGGGTCATAGGCATCGGCTTCGCCGCCATCCCAACTGCGGATCGCCTCGAAAATACCATTCAGCATCTTCTCGTGCATCTTGGAGCCCGCGACGATGGACGCGACCTTCTGCTCTTCGATCACCTTCCACTGGATGAAGTCTTCGATATCCGGGTGATCGGCGTCCACGATCACCATTTTTGCTGCCCGACGGGTTGTGCCGCCTGATTTGATGGCGCCCGCCGCGCGGTCGCCGATTTTGAGGAACCCCATCAGGCCGGAGGACTTGCCGCCGCCGGACAGCGGCTCGCCCTCGGCGCGCAGATGGGAGAAGTTGGTGCCAGTGCCGGAACCGTACTTGAACAGCCGCGCCTCGCGCACCCACAGGTCCATGATGCCGCCGTCCTTGACCAGATCGTCAGAGACCGACTGGATGAAGCAGGCGTGCGGCTGCGGGTGCTCATAGGCGCTGTCCGACTTGGTCAGCTTGCCGGTCTTGTAGTCGACATAATGATGCCCCTGCGCCGGGCCGTCGATGCCATAGGCCCAGTGCAGGCCGGTGTTGAACCACTGGGGCGAGTTCGGCGCCGAGCGCTGGGTCGCCAGCATATAGCGCATCTCGTCGTAATAGGCGCGCGCGTCCTCCTCGGAGGAGAAATAGCCGCCCTTCCAGCCCCAATAGGCCCAAGCGCCCGCCAGGCGGTCAAATACCTGCTTGGAGGAGGTCTCACCGCCAAGCTCGGCGCCCTTTTCGGGGACAGAACGCCACAGGAACTCCGGCACATCTTTTTCGCGGACCTTCTTCAGACGGGACGGCACACCCGCCTTGCGGAAATACTTCTGGGCGATGACGTCGCTTGCCACCTGGCTCCAGGATGCGGGGATTTCGATATTGTCGAGCCGGAAAACAATGGTCCCGTCCGGGTTGCGGATCTCCGAGGTGGCGGAGACAAAGGCCAGATCGGCGTAAGCATCCTGCCCGGGTTTGGTGAATTTCCGTTCGATCTTCATGCTCTGCCCCTTCTCAAGCACACATCGGTCAAGTGTCACGGTGCCCCCGCACCAGCCATCCCGGCCGCGCAACACGCAGATACCCGGCGCACGCCGCAAATGGCGCACTCGCGGCCCTCGCCGGCCTTTCTTCACAGGACTGTCTGCTGTTCTTCAGCGTTGTTGCTGCGGCCTCTTAACCCACCAGATTTAGTGCCGTCGCAACCGGTGTCCACAATTTGGCGTATTCACACACAAAGGGTCAACGTTAAATTTACCCGTTGGCAACTATCTTTGCTGTTGACGCTATCTACGGTTTGAAGGGTCTGCTTCAGGGCGTTGATTCATCCACAGGCTGCGGTGACGTTCACGCCTTCCGTCAGGCGCGCCGACAACCCGGATTTCTTTCGCCGAGCGAGTGACTTGCTGCTTCGCAGAGGAGCCGGGACGCAGAAACACTTCGGCAGTCGTGCACAGCTAGTTGCTAGTGAGCAGAGGCCAGGCCGCCCCCCACAGCTTTACGGTGATCTCGCGACAGCATCACTCAGCGTTAACGGCGTAATCAATCGCCATGTTGAGCAACTGATGCTTCTCAGCAGCAGAAGGTTAAGGTTGTGTTAACAGGATCTTAAGAAAGTATTAATACTCTAGGTTGAGCCATGGAGGGCGAATTCAATATTTGCATGAAACGAATCCGCAAGACGCCCCCGCTGCGGAGAGATTCGCTGGAACTTGTTGGAGAGAAGTGGTCGGGGCGGCGAGATTCGAACTCACGACCCCCTGTACCCAAAACAGGTGCGCTACCAGACTGCGCCACGCCCCGGACCGTGCGCCTTCCTATATCCGGCGGAATGATTTGAAAACCCCTAACAGGGCCAAACTGCGCTGCTATCTGAAAAAATTTCATGGCGCATCTGGGTGCCGGCAGAGATGCCGTAGCGCCGTGCAAGCCCGCCGTTAATTTCAAGCACCGCAAACACCTGATCGCCGCCCGGGATCGGGGTCAGATCGCCGGGTTCGGCGTTTTCGTGGACAGAGGTCACCTGGCCGCTTTGGTCCAGGAAAATGATGTCCAGCGGGATCAGCGTGTTCTTCATCCAGAACGCCGCCGGCTGCGGCCGGTCATAGACAAACAGCATCCCTGCCCCGCGCGGCATGGATTCCCGGAACATCAGCCCCTGGGCACGTTCCTGTTCATCGTCGGCGATTTCAACGGAAAACCCGGTCTCTCCCCAGCTGCCACGCAGGTCGACCCGGGTGCGCTGGCAGTCCCCGGCCAGAACCGGGGCGCCAGTAACGGAATATATGGCGGCGGCGAAACTCCAGCTTAGAAGACGCCGCAGCACCCGTTCAGTCCTGGTTTCCGGCCGCCAGTGCGGCTTCCCAGGCCAGCACTTCAACCGCCATGCGGCCGCGCTTGCCATCAATCACCCGCATCGCAAGCGCTTCGCCCGGCTGCAGGTCCGCAAGGCCGGATTGGCGCAGAACTTCGACATGCAGGAACACGTCTTCGCCGCGGCCGAACACATTGGCAAAGCCGAAGCCCTTGCCCTTGTCGAACCATTTGACGCGTGCAGGTTCCAGCGGTTCATTCTGCAGGCTGACCATGTCCAGTTCGGCAAAGTCGCTCAGCACCGGGGTGTCTTCCCGCTCCGGCGGCTGGATCGCGATCACCTCGACAGCCTGAACACCGCGGCCGGTCTGATGCGTGACGATTTCAATGCGGGCGCCGTCCGCGACAGAGCTTTGCCCGAAGTTGCGCAGCACATTCACATGCAGAAGAATGTCCGGGCCGCCGGCGTCAGATACGACAAAGCCATACCCTTTCGCCGGGTCAAACCACTTCACCAGCCCCTGAACCTGCTGCAAGCTGCTGAGATCTTCTGCCACTGGATTTTCCCTACCGCGTTTCTTGTTTTTGATGGTGCCCTGATGCGCCAAACTGACCTTGGAATTCAAGCTAAAAAGTCTTGAAACTGTCACGAAAGAGGTCTTGACCCTAGGTAAGCTGACGATTCCCGTCAGGGATTGAGGCGATTGATCGTCCATGCTGCAGATGCGACATCGCGGCGCCAGCGGAACCGGTCGTGCAACCGGAATGCGCCATCGGCCCAGAATTCGATCTCGACCGGAACCAGCCGGTAGCCGCCCCAAAACGGCGGCCGCTCCGGGTTCGTCCCCTTCATTGCTGTCACTTTTGCGACCTCCGCCATCAGCGTGCCGCGGCTGTCCAGCGGCTGCGACTGTTTCGACGCCCAGGCGCCCAGCCGGCTCTTGAGAGAGCGTGACTTGTAATACTCATCTGCCAGCGGCCCGTCCTCCCGGGTGATGGTGCCGCGCACCCGGATCTGGCGGCGCAGCGATTTCCAGTGCATGACAAAGGCTGCTTTGCCCGCATGGTCCAATTCCCGCGCCTTGGCGCTCTCATAGTTGGTGTAAAACACAAAGGCGCCGTCCTCGATTTCCTTCAACAGCACCATACGGCTGTTGGGCAGCCCGGTTTCATCCACCGTTGCCAGCGCAATCGCGTTTGGGTCATTGGGTTCGGACTGTTCCGCCTCTGCCAGCCAGGACCTGGCAATGGCAAAGGGATCGTCGCCTGCAAAGATTCCGGAACGGTCGGACATGGGCACCTCTTTTCGGATTTTGATGCAACCTATGCAGCTTCCTGCCACACGACAAGGGCGTGAACCCTTGAAGCGCCCCGCGCGGCATATTAAACACCGCTAAATTATCAGATCACAGGCGGAGAACCTGCATGTCTAGTCAACTGATGGCCGGTAAGCGCGGCCTTATCATGGGCCTGGCCAACGACAAATCCATTGCTTGGGGCATTGCCAAGGCTTGCGCCGATGCTGGCGCCGAGCTTGCCTTTTCTTATCAGGGCGATGCGCTGAAGAAGCGGGTCGATCCGCTGGCGGCGCAACTGGGCAGCGACATTGTCCTGCCCTGTGACGTGTCGGACGAAGCGTCCATCGATGCGCTGTTCGCCGCGCTGGAGGCCAAATGGGGCAAGCTGGACTTCGTCGTCCACGCCATCGGCTTCTCCGACAAGAACGAGCTGCGCGGCCGTTATGTCGACACCAGCCGCAGCAACTTCCAGATGACCATGGACATCTCGGTGTTTTCCTTCACCGCCGTGGCCAACCGCGCCGAGAAGATGATGAAGGACGGCGGCTCGCTGCTGACCCTCACCTACTACGGTGCCGAACAGGTGATGCCGCATTATAATGTGATGGGTGTGGCCAAGGCCGCGCTGGAAGCGTCTGTCAAATACCTGGCCGAGGATCTGGGCAAGGACGGCATCCGCGTCAACGCGATCTCTGCCGGCCCGATCAAGACGCTGGCCGCCTCCGGTATCGGCGATTTCCGCTACATCATGAAGTGGAACGAATACAACTCGCCGCTGCGCCGCAATGTGACCATCGATGATGTGGGCAATTCTGCGCTCTACCTGCTGTCCGACCTCAGCTCCGGCGTCACCGGCGAGAACCTGCATGTGGACGCCGGCTACCACGTTGTCGGCATGAAGGCGGTGGATGCACCGGATATTTCCAAGTAACTGAACGGGCGGAGCCCTGGACAGCGGTCCGGGCTCCGGCAAGCTGAAGCGACACCGCGGGGAGCACACAAAATGACCGATCGTCTGCCGCACGAAAAAGGCTTTCACATCAGCTGGGACCAGATCCACCGCGACAGCCGCGCGCTGGCGTGGCGCCTGGACGGGCAAGGCCCCGATGACGGCGCCTGGCGCGCCGTTGTGGCGATCACCCGCGGCGGCATGGCGCCGGCCATGATCGTCAGCCGCGAGCTGGACATCCGCACCGTCGACACCATCTCGGTGCGCTCTTACCACCACCAGGCCCAGGGCGAGGCCGAAGTGCTGAAATCACCCGACGCTGATCTGATGGGCGACGGCGAGGGCGTGCTGATCATCGACGACCTGGTGGACAGCGGCAAAACCCTTGAGCTGGTGCGCGAGATGTATCCCAAGGCGCATTTCGCCACCGTCTATGCCAAGCCCAAGGGGCGTCCGATGGTGGACACCTTCATCACCGAGGTGAGCCAGGACACCTGGATCTTCTTCCCGTGGGACATGGCGCTGCAGTATGTGGAACCCTACCGCGGCAAGGACTGATCCGGTCCCGGCAGCAATATCAGAAAGGCGCGCGCTGCAGCGCGCCTTTTCTTTGGCCGCGCCCGCATCAGCTGTTACCGCTTGAGATGCCTTAGGCGCCATGCCAGACATATGCCGGCGCCCTATCCGGCGCGCCTCACCTTTTCCGCTTCCGCCCGGAGCTTCCCATGCCCGTTTCCCGCACCCAAGCCACCTTTGTTTCTCCCATCGTCGAATCGCGCCGCTGGGTGGCCGGGGCCGCGTTTCCGCCGGACCGCCCGCTGCTGAACGTCAGCCAGGCCGCCCCGGCCGAAGCCCCGCCCGAAGGGCTGCGTCAGGCACTGGCAGAGGCGGCGCTGAACGACGTCTCAGCACACCTCTACGGCCCCGTCTTGGGCAATGACCCGCTGCGGCAGGCTTTGGCCCGGCAGATTTCCGGCCACTACAGGGCCGACGTGAAGCCGGAGCAGGTCGGCATCACTTCAGGTTGCAACCAGGCCTTTGCCGCCGCCATCGCCGCCCTCTGCGGTGAAGGGGATGAGGTGATCATCCCGGTCCCCTGGTATTTCAATCACAAAATGTGGCTGGATATGGTCGGCGTCACCGCTGTGCCACTGCATGTTGGCGATGGCATGCTGCCGGACCTGGCCGCCGCTGAGGCCCTGATCTCCGACCGCACCCGCGCCATCGTGCTGGTCACTCCCAACAACCCCTGCGGCGTGGAATACCCGGCGGCATTGGTTCAGGCCTTCTTCAGCCTTGCCCGTGCGCGCGGACTGGCTCTGATCGTCGATGAAACCTACCGCGACTTCGACAGCCGCGAAGGCGCACCGCACGGGCTGTTCCGGATGCCGGACTGGGACACGACCCTGATCCATCTCTATTCCTTCTCCAAGGCCTACAGGCTGACCGGCCACCGGGTTGGCGCCATCGCCGCCTCGGAGGACCGCCTGTTCGAAATGGAGAAATTCCTCGACACCGTCACAATCTGCCCCTCGCAGCTGGGCCAGGCCGGGGCGCTTTGGGGGATCGAAAACCTGCAGGACTGGCTGGCCGGCGAGCGCCAGGAAATCCTCGACCGGCGCCTGGCAATCGAGGAAGGCTTTCCGGTGCTGGCCGAAAAAGGCTGGAAACTGCTCGGTTGCGGCGCTTACTTCGCCTATGTCGAACACCCCTTCAGCCAGCCGTCCGAACAGATCGCCCGCAAACTGGTTGAAAAAGCCTCCATCCTGATGCTGCCGGGCTCCATGTTCATGCCCGCCGGAGACCCGGACGGTGCCCGCCAGTTCCGCATCGCCTTTGCCAATGTGGACCGCGCGGGCATCCGCACTCTGTTCGACCGGCTGGCAGCCTTTAATCCCTGATCATCCAGCAGTTTGCTCTGCAATCATCTTGCCCCTCTGCGGGCAGCCGCGTATTCAGTCAGCGGCATTTCCCGCTGCAAGGCATTCCCTTGCGCAGCAGAACAATAAAGAGGGCATCATGGCCGCAGGCATGAAACATCTTTCCAAAACCTTTGTCTGGATCCTGATGGGGATGCTGATTGTCGGCCTTGCCGGGTTTGGCGCGGTGAACTTCACCAGTTCGTCCTCGTCGGTCGCAACTGTCGGCGACGAGGAAGTCAGCATCGGCAACTATGTTCGCGAGCTTCAGCGTGAACAGCGGGCCCTGCAGGCGCAGACCGGCCAGGCCATGCCGATGTCTCAAATGACCGCATTCGGCCTCGACCGGGTGGTTCTGGGCCGCCTGATCTCTCTGGCGGCGCTGGATCACGAGGCCAAGAGCCTCGGCCTGTCGCTGGGCGATGAAAACCTGATTGAGGAACTGGCTGCCATTGACGCCTTCCAGGGCGTGAACGGCCAGTTCGACCGCGAGGCCTACAGCTTTGCCCTGCGCAACGCGGGCCTGACGGAAAAGGAGTTTGAGGAAGACCTGCGCCGCGAGGCCGCCCGCACCATCGTTCAAGGTGCAGTGCTGTCCGGCACCAAAATGCCCGAAACCCTGACCGAAACCCTGACCAGCTACATCGGCGCCCGCCGCAGCTTCTCCTATGTGCAACTTAACGCTTCGGACATTGCGCTGGCAGCTGAGGGGCCGTCTGACGCGGACCTGCAAGCCTTCTACGAGGCCAATCAGGACCAGTTCATGCTGCCGGAAACCAAGGTCATCACCTACGCCGCCCTGCGTCCCTCCATGCTGCTGGACGAGATCGAGGTGGACGAGGCACAGCTGCAACGCCTGTTCGAAGACCGTACGGATCAGTACCAGGTGCCGGAACGCCGCCTGGTCGAACGGCTGGTGTTTGGCGATGAGGAAGCCGCCGCCAGCGCCAAGGCGCAGCTGGAAACCGGCGGCGCCACCTTTGAAAGCCTGGTCGAGACCCGCGGCCTGACCCTGCAGGACATCGACATGGGCGACGTCACCATGGGCGACCTTGGCGCAGCCGGCACCGATGTCTTCGCGGCGGAGGTCGGCACTGTGGCAGGCCCCCTGCCCTCTGACCTCGGCCCGGCGCTCTACCGTGTCAACGGCCGCCTGGAGGCGCAGATCACCACCTTTGAGGATGCCAAGCCGGAACTGGTTGAGGAACTCGCCTCCGACCGTGCCCGCCGCCTGGTGGAAACTCAGGCCGAAGACATCGACGACATGCTGGCCGGCGGCGCCACGCTGGAGGAGCTGGCAACTGAAAGCGGGCTGGAGCTGGCCCAGATCAACTGGACCGAGGAAAGCAGCGGCCACATCGCCGCTTATGAGGCCTTCCGCACCGCCGCCGCCGCCGTCACCGCCGACGACTTCCCGGAGGTCGGCTTCCTGGAGGACGGCAGCCTGTTCGCCCTGCGCCTCGATGACACCCTGCCGGAGCGCCCGGAACCCTTTGCCGAAGCCAAGGACAAAGTCCTGGCCGCCTGGCAGGCCGACCGGCTTGCCAATGCGCTCACGGAACAGGGCCAAGCACTGCTGGCGCAGGCAGAAGCCGCAGACGGCTTTGCCGAGGATGCCGCGGTGAAAGCCGAAAGCGGCCTGACCCGCACCGCCTATATCGACACTGTGCCGGCTGATCTGGTCACTGGTGTGTTCGCGATGGAGGTCGGTGATTTCCGTCTGGTGCAGGATACGGACTCTGCAGTGGTTGTCCGCCTCGACGCCATCCTGCCGCCGGAGCAGAGCGACGACATGACTCTGCTCACCCAGGCGCTGCAGGCGCAGCTGGACCAGGCGCTTGCGCAGGAATTGTTCCAGGCCTATGCGCAGGACGTACAGACCCGCGCCGAACCCCGTGTTGACCAGCAGGCGCTGAATGCAGCGCAAGCGAACTTCCAGTAACCAAGGCACCAGACCCATGGCCCTGACCCCCGATTTCGACAGTTTCTCCAAGGCTTACGAGGCCGGCGAAAACCAGGTCGTCTACACCCGCCTTGCCGCCGACCTCGACACCCCGGTGTCTCTGATGCTCAAGCTGACCGGCGCCCAGAAGGACGCCTTCATGCTGGAATCGGTGACCGGCGGCGAGGTGCGCGGGCGCTATTCGATCATCGGCATGAAACCGGATCTGGTCTGGCGCTGCCATGGGGAACAATCGGCCTTGAACCGCTCGGCGCGGTTTGACGCGGATGATTTCACACCGCAGGACGGCAACCCGATGGACAACCTGCGGGCGCTGATTGCCGAAAGCAAAATCGATCTGCCCGATGATCTGCCCCAGGCCGCGGCCGGCCTCTTCGGCTATCTCGGCTATGACATGATCCGCCTGGTGGAGCACCTGCCGGACGTGAACCCGGATCCCCTTGGCCTGCCTGACGCGCTGATGCTGCGCCCCTCGGTGATTGCGGTTCTGGACGGCGTCAAGGGCGAGGTGACTGTGGTGTCGCCCGTCTGGTCCAGCGACGGACAGACCGCTAAGGCTGCCTATGCCCAGGCCGCCGAACGGGTGATGGACGCGGTGCGCGATCTGGAACGCGCCATGCCTGCCGAGAGCCGCGATCTGGGCGAGGCGCATGAGGTCGCGCCGCCGCGGTCGAACTTCACCAAGGAGGGCTACATGGCCGCGGTGGAGAAGGCCAAGGAATACATCCGCGCAGGCGACATTTTCCAGGTGGTGCCGGCACAGCGCTGGACCCAGGAATTCCGCCAGCCGCCTTTTGCGCTCTACCGCTCGCTGCGGCGCACCAACCCGTCGCCCTTCATGTTCTACTTCAACTTCGGCGGATTCCAGGTGGTGGGCGCGAGCCCGGAGATCCTGGTTCGCGTGTTCGGGCAAGAGGTCACCATCCGCCCGATCGCAGGCACCCGCCCCCGCGGTGCAACGCCCGAGGAGGACAAGGCGCTGGAAGCGGATCTGCTCGCCGACAAGAAAGAACTGGCAGAGCACCTGATGCTCCTGGATCTGGGCCGCAACGACACCGGCCGCGTCGCCAAGATCGGCACCGTGCGCCCGACCGAGAAGTTCATCATTGAGCGCTACAGCCACGTGATGCACATCGTCTCCAACGTCGTGGGGGAGTTGGCAGAGGACAAAGACGCGCTGGATGCCTTCTTTGCCGGCATGCCGGCCGGCACCGTCTCCGGCGCGCCTAAGGTGCGCGCGATGGAAATCATCGACGAACTAGAGCCGGAAAAACGCGGCATCTACGGCGGCGGCGTCGGCTATTTCTCGGCCGGCGGCGACATGGACATGTGCATTGCGCTGCGCACCGCCATCGTCAAGGACCAGAACCTTTATATTCAGGCTGGCGGCGGCGTCGTCTATGACAGCGACCCGGAGGCGGAATACATGGAGACCGTCCACAAATCCAACGCCATCCGCCGTGCTGCTGCTGACGCGGCCCGCTTCACCGGAAGCGGCAACAGCTAAGGGGCCAAGCCGCAAGGCTCAGTGTTTCATCTTTCCGAAAATACTCCCGCCGGAGGCAACGGCGCCCCCACAGGGCGCCGTTTTCATTTGGCAGGCAGCAGCGAATCCAGGCTGGCCGATACCGGCGCCAATGCCACCCGCTCTGCCCGGTCCTGCAGCCCCCACAACAAGAGCGCCGAGATCGTGTCCGGGCGCAGGCGGCCCAGCATGATCACAGCGCCCTCCTGCCCGGCCCGGAACGCCGCTTGATCCAGGAACCGCCGGATCGCCCGCGGATCCTGGCCTGCGCCGTCAAAGTCGCGGAACACCACGCCGGCCGGCACGCCGTCGCGCAGCGCCAGCTTCTGCACGGTGTTGAGGCCGCTGTCCTGTGTCACCAGCCCGTAACCGGCAGAGGCCGCCACCGCCGCCACCTGATCCGCCAGCGGGCGGTTGCCCTGCACGCCGGTCTCAACGCCTTCCAGGATTGCCACCGCCTCGGGCAGTCTTCTGCGCCAGACCTCCAATGCGGTCTCCGCATCATGCGGCGTAGCGTCACGCGGCAGGTCTGCCAGCATCAGCACTTCGAATCCAGCTGCCCGGCGCGCAGCCATCTTCTTTGCCGCTTCCGGGTCATCGGGATCGATGGCAAAGCTCAAAGGATAAGGAAACTCCGCCAGCGCTTCCGAGCCAAACGCGCCGGTATCGTCAATCAGCACGATTGACATCAGGGGGCGGTCTTCGGGATTGAAGAACGGCTCTGAATTGACGGTAAACGGTGCGGTTTCCTGCCATCCGGCGGCGTCAGCCGAGCTTGGGCCCTGCTTGTCCCGCTCAGTAAGCGGCACCACCGGCGTGCCGATGCCGGGCGTCAGAGGGGCTGGCTCAGCGGCTTCAGCGGTGGTGTCCTGCGCATCGCTTTCCGCTTCGGTCCCGCCGGTGCTGCCGTCCGGCGCGGCCGGAACAGCTGGGGCCGCACCAATCACCGGAAGCGTTGTGGCCTTCGGTGCGCTGCCGATATCAGGAGCCTGGACGGTGCTGGAGGCCGGGGCTTCAACCGTCTTAGGTGTCAATCCAGGCTCCAGCGGGGAGGTTGCAGAAATGTCCTCTTCTGCTGTGTTCTGCTCGGGTTCCGGTGCGGGTTCTGTCGCGGCCACAACCGCGCTTTCGCCGCCCGGCGCCTCTGGCACCGCAGGCAGCACAGCCTGCGGCTGGCGCTCGGACGCGGCTTCCGCAGGATCCGGAGCTTCGGTCAGTGCCAGGCTTTCAGAGCTATCTGCGGAGGTAGACAGCCCAACCGCCGGCCTTTGGGCCGGTGTGGTATCTGCCCCCGCCAGGGCGCTCAGATCATCCTCCGCGGCCACGCTTGCAGGCACTTCCGGCTGAACCTCGGCCAGATCGGCATCCCGCCCCTGGCCGTTGCCGGGAACTTCTGCCCCGTCGCTGCCGCCATTGGGCATCTGCGGCGCTGCGCCGGGATCATGCGCCACCGGTTCAGGCGACCCGCCTGCTGTCTCTTCCGCCGCTTCGGGGGCAGCGCTCGCAGTCTCCCCGGCAGGCTCCGGAACCGGATCCGGTTCGGGCGCCGTCTGCGGCAATGGCACCGACAAAGACAGCATCGCCAGCCCGCCAGCAGCCAGCAATGCCCCGACACTCACGCCGCCCAGAAATCCCCGCATGCCTGTTTTGCCTCTCAATCTTTCTGCCGTGCAGCGCCGTCCCGGCTTGCTTGTGCGCTCCTTATACCGGTTCGCCCCTGCATTCGCCGTTCCTGCCCTTGACGCTGCCCCGTATCCCTGAACAAGTATGTTGCAACCACTATACTGCGGCGCGCACCCCGCCCGCCACCCTTAAAAGAGCCCGCAAGATGCTGCTGCTGATCGATAACTACGATTCCTTCACCTACAATCTCGTCCATTACCTGGGGGAGCTTGGCGCTGAGATGGAAGTGCACCGCAACGACGCCATCAACGTGCAGGAAGCAATGGCGATGAAGCCCGCTGGCATCCTGCTGTCGCCCGGCCCCTGCGACCCGGATCAGGCCGGCATCTGCCTGGCGCTGACAGAGGCGGCGGCTGAAACCGGAACGCCGCTGATGGGAGTTTGCCTGGGCCATCAGACCATCGGCCAGGCCTTCGGCGGCAAGGTGGTGCGCTGCCATGAGATCGTGCACGGCAAAATGGGCATGATGCATCACAAGGACACCGGCGTTTTCAAAGGCTTGCCGTCGCCTTTTGAGGCCACCCGCTACCACTCGCTGGTGGTGGAGCGCGAAAGTCTGCCGGATTGCCTGGAAATCACCGCTGAGCTGGAAGACGGCACCATCATGGGCCTGCAGCACAAGGAGCTGCCGATCCACGGCGTCCAATTCCACCCGGAATCGATTGCGTCCGAGCACGGCCATGCGCTGCTGAAAAACTTCCTCGACGTGATGCAGGTGCCGGCATGAGCGACCGTCTGAAGCCGCTGATCGGCGCCGCTGCAGAACGGTCCCTGACCCGCGAAGAAGCCGAAACCGCCTTTACCCTGCTGTTTGAGGGCGAAGCCACGCCGAGCCAGATCGGCGGCCTCCTGATGGCAATGCGGACCCGTGGTGAAAGCGTCGACGAGTACGCCGCCGCCGCTGCCGTGATGCGATCCAAGTGCCACCCGGTGAAGGCCCCCGCCGGTGCGATGGACATCGTCGGCACCGGCGGCGACGGCAAGAACACCCTCAACATTTCCACCGCTACCGCCTTTGTCGCGGCCGGTGCCGGCGTGGTTGTGGCAAAGCACGGCAACCGCAACCTCAGCTCCAAGTCCGGCACTGCCGACATACAGTCCCAGATGGGCATCAACGTGATGGTCGGCCCGCAAGTGGTTGAAAAGGCGATCAATGAGGCTGGCATCGGCTTCATGATGGCGCCGATGCACCACCCGGCGGTGGCGCATGTGATGCCGACCCGGCAAGAGCTGGGCACCCGCACCATCTTCAATATCCTCGGCCCCCTTACCAACCCGGCCGGCGTCAAGCGGCAGCTGACCGGCGCCTTCAGCCGCGAGATGATCCGCCCGATGGCGGAAACCCTCAAGGCGCTCGGCTCCGAGCGCGCCTGGCTTGTTCACGGGTCCGACGGCACCGATGAGCTGACCATCACCGGCGTCAGCTGGGTCTCGGCGCTGGAGGAGGACGGCGAAATCCGCGAGGTGGAGCTGCATCCGGAGGATGCCGGCCTTCCGGTGCATTCGTTCGACAAGATCGTTGGCGGCACGCCCGAGGAAAACGCAATGGCTTTCCGCGTCCTGCTGCAGGGCACGCCCTCGGCCTACCGCGATGCGGTGCTGCTGAACGCCGCCGCCGCGCTGGTGGTTGCTGGTAAGGCTTCGGACCTCAGGGAGGGCGTCGCCCTCGCCGCAGAGTCGATCGACAGCGGCGCGGCCAAAGCCAAGGTCGATGCTCTGGCCAGGATCACTTCAGCCGCATGACCGACCTGCCCGCGGGGCTGGGCGCCTGGTCCAGCCTGCCATTTTTCACCACCCGCTGGCCCGCCATCTCAGCGGCAATCGCAGAAGATGCGCGTGACATCCTGCCGCCCGCCGGCCAGCGGTTTGCGGCGCTGGAACTGACCCAGCCGCAGGACACCCGCGTGGTTATCCTGGGCCAGGACCCCTATCCGACGCCCGGCCACGCCCACGGGCTTGCCTTCTCGGCGGAACCGCATGTGCGCCCCTTTCCCCGCTCATTGTCGAATATTTGCAAAGAGCTGGAGGAAGATCTTGGTGTGCTCCCTCCGAACGCCGACCTGCGCGGCTGGGCGCGTCAGGGGGTGCTTTTGCTGAACACAGCCCTCTCGGTCCCGGCAGGTGAGGCGAACGGCCACAAGCACCTTGGCTGGAACCATCTGGTGCATCAGGTGCTGGAACTGACGTCCGAAACCCCAACGGCCTACATTCTCTGGGGAAATTCGGCGCAGAAGCTTGAAAAACATATCAAACCGGGCGATCACCTGATCCTGAAAACCGCCCATCCCTCGCCCTTGTCGGCGCGGCGCGGATTCTTCGGGTCCCGGCCCTTTTCAAAAGTGAACAATTGGCTCGCCGCCCGCGGTGAAACTGCCATAGACTGGAATGCAGGAACGGAGGCACCGGTATGACCGAAAACGTGCTCGACAAAATCAAGGCCTACAAGCTCGAGGAAGTGGCCGCAGACAAGGCCGCCAAACCGCTGGAGGCTGTCGAGGCCGAGGCGAAGAATGCCTCACCGGTGCGCGGCTTTGCCAAAAACCTGATGCAGGCCAACCGCACCGGTTACGGGCTGATCGCCGAAATCAAGAAGGCCAGCCCGTCTAAGGGCCTGATCCGCCCCGATTTCGAGCCGGCGGAACTGGCCAAGGCTTATGAGGACGGCGGCGCCACCTGCCTGTCGGTGCTGACTGACACTCCCAGCTTCCAGGGCGCCAAAGAGTTTCTCACCCAAGCCCGCGACGCCTGCTCCCTGCCTGCGCTGCGCAAGGACTTCATGTATGACACCTACCAGGTCGCCGAAGCCCGCGCGCTGGGGGCTGACTGCATCCTGATCATCCTCGCTTCCGTCTCCGACGCCCAGGCGCAGGAGCTGGAAGAAAGCGCCTTTGAGTGGGGCATGGATGTGCTGCTGGAGGTGCATGACGCCGAAGAGCTGGAGCGCGCCTGTAATCTGAAGTCGCCGCTGATGGGCATCAACAACCGCAATCTCAAGACCTTCGAGACGACGCTGGACACCACCCGGACTCTGTCCCGAATGGTGCCTGCGGACCGCACCATCGTCTGCGAAAGCGGTCTGTTCACGCCGGCGGATCTCAGCGACATGGCCCGCTACGGCGCCCGCACCTTCCTCATCGGCGAAAGCCTGATGCGCCAGGACGACGTAGCCGCAGCAACCCGCGCGCTGCTTTCCGATCCGCTGATGCCGGGCATGATTTAAGGGAGGACGGCCATGAGCCTCACGCATTTCGACACCAAGGGCGACGCCCATATGGTCGATGTCTCGGACAAGGCCGTGACCTCGCGCATCGCCACCGCCGAGGGCCATATCATTATGGCGCAGGACACCTACGACATCATTGCCGAAGGCCGCGCCAAGAAGGGAGATGTGCTGTCGGTCGCCCGCCTGGCCGGTATCATGGGCGCCAAGAAGACGCCGGACCTGATCCCGCTCTGCCACCCGCTGCCGGTGACCAAGGTCGCGGTTGAGCTCACGCTGGACCCGGATCTGCCCGGCGTTCGGATCGAAGCCACAGTCAAGACCACCGGCCAGACCGGGGTTGAGATGGAGGCCCTGACGGCTGTCTCCACCGCCGCGCTCACCGTCTATGACATGGCCAAGGCCGTGGACAAGGCGATGCAGATCGGCGGTATCCGCGTCACGCTGAAAGATGGCGGAAAATCAGGCAGGTACGAGGCGTAAATGATCCCCGTCAGCGAAGCCCGCGCGCATCTTCTGGCATTGGTCAGCCAGCTGGAAACCGAGGAAGTGCCGCTGGACCAGGCCGCAGGCCGGGTGCTCGCCCGCGATGTGCAGGCCCGCCGCGACCAGCCGCCGTTCTCCGCCTCCGCTATGGACGGCTATGCGGTCAACGCCGCCGAAGTCGAGCTGCACGCCATGTTCAAAGTGATTGGCGAGGCCGCTGCCGGCCACGCATTCAGCGGCCGCGTCGGGGCCGGACAGACGGTGCGGATCTTCACCGGAGCCCCGGTGCCGGAAGGCGCAAGTTTCGTTGTCATTCAAGAGGATGTGACCCGCAACGGCGACCTAATCACCATCACAGATGAGCCCGGCGGCAACCACAATATCCGCCCCCGCGGCGGTGATTTCACCGATGGCCAGACTGTCACCGCTCCGAAACTGCTGACCCCTGCGGACATCGCGCTTCTGGCCGCGATGAACATCCCCTCGGTCCCCGTTACACGCCGCCCCGAGGTCGCGCTGATCTCCACCGGCGACGAACTGGTGATGCCCGGCGGCACGCCAGGACCGGACCAGATCATTGCCTCCAACACCTTCGGGCTCAAGGCGATGCTGGAGGATCTCGGCGCCTGCGCCCGAATCCTGCCCATCGCCCGCGACACCGAAAGCAGCTTGCGCACCGCATTCGAACTGGCTGAGGGGGCGGATCTTGTGGTCACCATCGGTGGCGCCTCGGTCGGTGATCACGATCTGGTCGGGAAGGTAGCGCAGGATCTCGGGATGGAGCGCAGCTTCTACAAGGTCGCCATGCGCCCCGGAAAACCGCTGATGGCCGGCCGGATGGGCGCCGCCGCCATGGTTGGCCTGCCCGGTAACCCGGTATCCGCGATGGTCTGCGGCCACGTGTTTCTCGCGCCGGTGATCCGCACCATGCTAGGACTTCCGGCTGAGGCCGCGCAGCTGCGCACGGCCGGCCTGGCGGCTGCCCTGCCGGAAAACGGCCCGCGGGAGCACTACATGCGCGCAAAGGTCGAAAACGGCCGGTTGACGGCCTTTGAAAACCAGGACAGCTCGCTGCTCACCGTCCTGGCAGACGCCAACGCTCTGCTGGTCCGCCCGCCCTCCGACGGCGCCCGCGCCGTAGGAGAAACGGTGCAATACCTCTCCGTCTGAAACGGCTTCTTCTTTGCACAAATACTCGAACCTGCGGCACGCGCCGCTGGCAGGTTCTCTGCTTCTGTTCAACTACATCCATGTTGACACAAAACGTGAACATGCGTAGAACAAAAGAAAACACGAGGCACGGAGGGAGCGGCGATGCTCACAAAGAAGCAACTTCAACTGCTGGAATTCATTCACAAACGCCTGCAGCGCGATGGCGTGCCCCCCAGTTTTGACGAAATGAAGACGGAACTCGACCTGCGGTCGAAATCCGGCATCCACCGGCTGATCACGGCGCTTGAGGAACGCGGCTTCATCCGCCGCCTGCCGCACCGTGCCCGCGCCATCGAAATCATCCGCCTGCCCGAAAGCCTCGGCGGCACCGGCGAGCCGCAGGGCTTCGCACCCAAGGTGATCGAGGGCGGCCAGGCAAGAACCACGGTGCCGGCCCCGGCATCAGCAGACCCGCTGCGCCAGGCGGCGGTCGAACTGCCGGTGATGGGCCGCATTGCCGCCGGTGTGCCGATCGAGGCGATCAGCCAGGTTTCGCACCAGGTTGCGGTGCCGGGCGGCATGATCGCTCCCACCGGCCAGCACTTTGCGCTGGAGGTCAAGGGCGACTCGATGATCGAGGCCGGCATCAACGACGGCGACATCGTGGTGATCCGCGAAACCTCTGCCGCGGACAACGGCGATATCGTGGTGGCGCTGGTCGAGGGCCAGGAGGCGACGCTGAAGCGTTATTACCGCGAGGGCTCCATGATCGCCCTGGAAGCCGCCAACCCGGTCTATGAAACCCGCCGCTATCCTGAGGACATGGTGGAAGTCCAGGGCCGCCTGGTCGGGCTGATCCGCACTTACTGATCTCCCGCGCTGGTCAGAAGCTGCCGCAGGCGGCGGATTTCCCGCCCCTCCGGCTGCCAGCCTGTCCAGGGCCGCTCGCCCGCCGCGTCCCGCGCCGTCAGCAGCTTGCCGTCCCGGGTCAGGGCGAGGCTTCCGGTCTGCCGCATCACCTCCGGCGTCAGCAGCAGGCAGCCGCCGGCGCCCGGCACGGTGGAAATGATGATATCCCTATCTTTGCAATCGCTTGCTGCCGCAAGTTTACGCTTTCCCGGCGCATGCATCAGGCGGAACCCCTTACCCTGCCAGACCGGCAGGCTGTCCAGCCCGGCAGCCCATCGGGAGGCGGCAGCGGGCTGTGATGCCGGATCGCCGTCATTCTCCAGCCAGATCTCTGCAGTGAACCCTTGCCCCTTGGCGCGCGACAGCGCGCGGCCCTCGGTTCCCATCACCCCGACCAGCCCGCCGGAATCGGCAATCAGGATGTCCGGGCGCTCCGCCATGGTCCAGATCCCCAGCGCCGCGGCGGCAGGCAGCAGCCCCGCCAGCCGCAACCGGCCCTGCCAGATCACCGCAAAGACCAAGCCGCCGGAGAGCAGCGGCAGCACCCATGGTCCCGGCGCCGCCACATGCGACACCGCACCGTCAAAGCCGGAGACGCTCCGGGCCACCGCCAGGATCCACTCCATCCCCAATTGCATCACCACCAGCCCGATCCCCTCCAGCTCAAAGGGCGCCAGGCACAAAGCCAGCACGGCGGCGGGGATCACAACCGTGCCCATCACCGGCACCGACAGCAGGTTCGCCAGCAGCCCGTAGTGCGGGATGGTGTTGAAATGCGCTGCCGCAAAAGGGGCTGGGGCAGCCCCGACTACGGCAGACGAAATCACCAGCGCTGCCACCGGGCGAAGCCAGCGCGGCCCCAGCGTCACCTGCCCGTCCCGCAGCGCGGCAAACACCGCCACCAGCGCTGCGGTGGCGGCAAAGCTCATCTGGAATCCGGGGCTCAGCAGGCTTTCCGGCCGCCTGAGCAGCACGATCACCGCTGCCACTGCGACCGCGCGCAGGGTGATCGCCCGCCGGTTCAGCAGAACCGCTCCGAACATCACCGCCACCATGACGAAGGCGCGCTCCGTCGCCACATTGCCGCCCGACAGCAGCAGATACCCCGCCCCGGCTGCCAGCGCCGCGGCGGCGGCCAGCTTCTTGACCGGCCAGCGCAGCGCGGCCCAGGGCACCAGGCACATCAGGCTGCGCAGCGCGGCAAAGACAAAGCCGGTCAGCAGCCCCATGTGCAGGCCGGAGATGGCCAGAAGATGCGCCAGGTTGCTCTGCCGCAACGCGGTCAGTGTCTCCTCGCCCACACCGCTGCGGTCACCGGCGGTGACAGCCGCTGCAAAGCCACCGGCCTCCCCGGGCAGCCGCTTTTGCAGATACTGCGCCAGCGATCTGCGTAGCCGCTCAACCGGCTTGTCAGCACCGGGGGCTTCCGCCAGCAGCACCGGCACCCGTGTGTAGCCCAGCCCGCCGAGCTGTTTGAACCATGCGTGGCGCCGGAAGTCGAACCCGCCGGGCTCCACCGGCCCCTGCGGCGGCAGCAGATGCGCGGTGGTCATCACCCGCGCGCCAGGCGGTGGCAGATCCGTCTGCCCCTTCAGCGAAATCCTGACCCGCGCAGGCGTATCCGATGGCGCAACCCGGTCCAGCCGCACCTGATCCAGCGTCAGCCGCAGCGCGTCGGTGGGCGACCGGTCCACCGACACCACCCGCCCCGCGACCGGGCCGTAATAGCGGAAGTCCAGAACCGGGGCGGAGACCCAATGCGCTCGCGCATAGGCCAGGCACAGCCCCGACGCCAGCAGCGCAGGCACCCAGCAAAGAAACGCCAGCGGCCGCCGCAGCAGCGCGCAGACACCGAACATCAGCGACAGGGAAGCCAAGCCGGCAATCACCGCGCCGCCTGGTTCCGATTTCAGGCTGAAATAGATCCCGATCCCGGCGCCCAAAAGCACCGGCACCCAGAGAAACAGGTTGCCGCGCTGTGCGTGCAGAACGTCGCTGATGGCAGTGCCAAGGCGCATGCTTGCCCCCCGCCTTCTGGCCCGGTAGACAGGCGGAAACACTACGCCTCACATGGTTTCCAAAAGGTAAATCCTGCACATGACCCAACCGGTTGTCACCCGCTTCGCGCCCTCTCCCACCGGCTATCTGCACATCGGCGGCGCCCGCACCGCGCTGTTCAACTGGCTGTACGCCCGCGGCCGCGGCGGCAAGTTCCTGCTGCGGATCGAGGACACCGACCGCGAACGCTCCACGCCCGAGGCGACCGCCGCCATCCTGCAGGGCATGGAATGGCTGGGCCTGGATCATGACGGCGAGGTGATCAGCCAGTTCGAGCGCGCCGGCCGCCACGCCGAGGTTGCCAAGCAGCTGCTGGCCGAAGGCAAGGCCTACAAATGCTTTGCCACCCAGGAGGAAATCGCCGCCTTCCGCGACCAGGCCAAGGCCGAGGGCAAATCGACCCTCTACCGCTCGCCCTGGCGCGACGCGGACCCCGCCAGCTATCCGGATGCGCCTTATGTGATCCGCATCAAGGCACCGCAGGACGGCGCCACCGTGATCAAGGACGAGGTCCAGGGCGATGTCACCATCCGCAACGACCAGCTCGATGACATGATCCTGCTGCGCTCCGACGGCACCCCGGTCTACATGCTGGCGGTGGTGGTCGATGACCACGACATGGGAGTGACCCATGTGATCCGCGGCGACGATCACCTGAACAACGCCGCCCGCCAGATGATGATCTATCAGGCGATGGGCTGGGACGTGCCGGTCTGGGCCCATATCCCGCTGATCCACGGCGCCGACGGAAAGAAGCTGTCCAAACGCCACGGCGCGCTCGGCGCCCAGGAGTATCAGGCGATGGGCTACCCGGCCGCGGGCATGCGCAACTACCTGGCACGTCTCGGCTGGTCGCACGGCGATGACGAGTTTTTTACGGACAGCCAGGCCAAAGAGTGGTTTAATCTCGCTGGCATTGGCAAAAGCCCGGCCCGGTTCGACACCAAGAAGCTGGAGAATCTCTGCGGCCAGCACATTGCCATTGGCGATGATGCCGCGCTGCGGCAGGAAATCTGCGCCTATCTGGCCGCTGCCGGGGAACCCGCCTTGACTGACGCGCAGTCACAGGGGCTGGAACGTGCGATGTATTGCCTCAAGGATCGGGCGCGCACTTTCCCTGAACTGCTTGAAAAAGCGCATTTTATCCTTGCTTCACGGCCTCTTGAACGGGATGCGAAGGCAGAAAAGGCATTGTCTTCTGTATCCGATGGTATACTGGAAGAATTGACGCCGCAGCTGCAAAATGCTAGCTGGGTCCGTGACGATCTGGAGGCGCTTCTGAACGCATTTGCAGAAGCACATGATACCAAGTTCGGCAAGCTGGCAGGCCCCTTGCGGGCGGTGCTGGCCGGCCGGGCGGTAACGCCTTCGGTGTTCGATATGATGCTGATTCTGGGCCGCGAGGAAACCCTCGCCCGGCTCAAGGACGCAACAGGCTGACCCGGGTCTGAACTGCCGGGCACGCCTGTTTCTGAGACGACAACCCCTGCGCGGAGACGCGCAGGCGCTGCCCCGCATGAAGACGCCCGAACGGGGCAGCTTTCGTGCCCGCAACAGGAAGGGACATCTATGACCGAGACACAGAAATCTGCCACGCTCACGCTGAATGGCGAAAATTACGAGCTGCCCATTTTCTCGCCAACGGCCGGGCCCGATGTTGTCGACATCCGCAAGCTCTATGCGCAGGCAGGTGTGTTCACCTACGACCCGGGCTTCACCTCCACCGCCAGCTGCGACAGCACCATCACCTATATCGACGGCGACAAAGGTGAACTGCTGCACCGCGGCTACCCGATCGACCAGTTGGCCTCAAAGTCGCACTATCTCGAGGTTTGCTACCTGCTGCTGTACGGTGAGCTGCCGACCGCGGCGCAGCTCGAGGATTTCGAGACCCGTGTGACCCGTCACACCATGGTGCATGAGCAGATGCACAACTTCTTCCGCGGCTTCCGCCGCGACGCGCACCCGATGGCGACCCTGGTGGGTGTTGTCGGCGCAATGTCGGCCTTCTACCACGACTCGCTGGACGTGACCGATCCCTGGCAGCGCGAGGTGGCCGCGGTCCGTCTGATTGCCAAGTTGCCGACCATTGCGGCGATGGCCTACAAGTATTCGATCGGCCAGCCGTTCGTGTACCCGCGCAATGACCTGGATTACGCCGCCAACTTCCTGCACATGTGCTTCTCGGTTCCGGCCGAGGAATACCATGTGAACCCGATCCTCAGCCGGGCGATGGACCGCATCCTGACCCTGCACGCGGATCATGAGCAGAACGCCTCCACCTCCACCGTGCGCCTGGCGTCTTCCTCCGGGGCGAACCCGTTCGCCTGTATCGCAGCCGGCATCGCCTGCCTCTGGGGCCCGGCCCACGGCGGCGCCAACCAGGCTTGCCTGGAGATGCTCAAGGAAATCGGCACCGTCGACCGCATTCCGGAATACATCGCCCGCGCAAAGGACAAGAACGACCCGTTCCGCCTGATGGGCTTTGGCCACCGCGTGTACAAGAACACCGACCCGCGCGCCAAGGTGCTGAAACAGTCCGCGGACGAGGTGCTGGAACTGCTGGGTGTCGACGACAACCCGCTGCTGCAAGTCGCTAAGGAGCTGGAGCGCACCGCGCTGCACGACGAATACTTCATCCAGAAGAAGCTGTTCCCGAACGTCGACTTCTACTCCGGCATCATCCTGGAGGCGATGGGCTTCCCGACCTCGATGTTCACCCCGATCTTCGCGCTGTCGCGCACCGTCGGCTGGATCTCGCAGTGGAAAGAGATGATCGCGGATCCGCAGAACAAGATCGGCCGCCCGCGTCAGCTGTACCTCGGCGAAACCATGCGCGACTACGTCGATATCGAACAGCGCTAAACGCCGGTTCTAGCCATCCAGACGCCCCGCACACCGCGGGGCGTTTTCTTTTGTGCCCCCCTGCTCGCGGCCGTCCCGAACTCTGCGGGGCAACCCGCGGAAATGGCGGCCGTCCGGGGCAATAGCCAGATTCCAGCCGGACTGTTTCTTCCAAAAATTCAATATTTAGGAGTATTTGACTAAATCCACACAACCCCATACTGAACTGGAGAGTTTACTCGATTTGGCAGACCGCCCCGCGCGTGTATTTGCAGAATGCTATCTGCCTGGCAGCTAAGGGATTGATGACATGGAATTTTTGATTTTGCTCGGCATCGGCCTCACAATCGGCGGCGTGGCGGTTGCGCTGGATGATGATGAGGAGGAAGCCTTTCAAACGCAAAACGGCACTGAGGGTGACGATCTTCTGCTCGGCAACGACGCGAACGACCACATCAGCGGCGGTGAGGGGGCGGACTCCATCGGCGGCTTTGGCGGCAATGACCTGATCCGGGGCGAAGATGGAAGTGATCTTCTGGATGGCGGCAGCGGTGCGGACGAACTGGACGGTGGAGAGGGACAGGATTCGCTTTACGGTGACGAGGGCGATGACTACCTGCATGGCGAAGCCGATCCCGACTTTCTCGCCGGAGAGGCGGGGAACGACACATTGAATGGCGGCGGCGGTCTCGATTTTCTGCATGGCGGCACCGGCAATGACGTGCTCCAGGGAAGCCTTGGCGCAGACTACCTGCGAGGCGATGATGGCAATGACGATCTGGATGGCGGTTATGGCGGCGACGCCCTGCACGGCGGCGATGGCGCCGACTCACTTGAAGGCGGCGAAGGAAATGATCTTCTGAACGGCGGCGATGTCCTGGGCCGGGGGCCGAGCTTCGCTGAGGACGTGTTCGATGATCTGGTTCATGGCCTTTCACCGAACTCCATCGGAAGTGAGTCCTATATGATCAGCGATGATGGCACCGGCGACGAGTTGCTCGGCGGCAATGGCCAAGACACTCTGATCGGCGGTGGGGATGATACCCTGACCGGCGGGGATGGTGCGGATGAATTCGTGGCAGGCGACTGGCTGAGCGACGGCGAATACGCCACCGTCACCGATTTCATTGCCAGCGAAGACATGATTGTCTACCGCTATGATGAAACCGCCGCTGCGCCGAACCTTACTATTGTGAGCATTGCCAACCCGGACGGCACAAATGACGCCGAATTGCGGGCTGATGGTGAAACCGTGCTGCGCATCACAGACGTAAGTGAGGATTTCAATCTCGAAGCCCAGGTTGCCTTGGTAGCATCCCCGATGGCTTAGACGGTTTGCCGCCCCGGCGCTGGATAGCGCCGGGGTGTCTGGAACGCCTCAGCGCCCCTCGAATTTCGCGGGGCGCTTTTCCATGAAGGCCGTCACCCCTTCCAGGAAATCCCGGGTCTTGCCGCACTGCCCCTGCAGATGCGCTTCTTCCGACAGCTGTTCTGCCAAGGTGCGGCCATAGCTTTCGCGCAGGGCGGATTTGGTGGCGGCAAAGGCCTTGCTGGGGCCGCTGGCCAGATAGGCCGCGCGCTGCCGCCAATGGGCCTCGAATTCAGCGTCCGGAACCGTTTCCCAGATCATCCCCCAGTCGCTGGCCTGCTGGGCGCTGATGCGGTCGGCAAACAGGGCCGCACCCATTGCCTTGGCCAGACCGATCTGGCGCGGCAGGAACCAGGTGCCGCCGGCATCGGGGATCAGCCCGATCCTGGTGAAGGCCTGCATGAAGAACGCGCTTTCGCAGGCAATCACCACATCGGCGGCCAGCGCCAGATTGGCGCCCGCCCCGGCTGCAGCGCCGTTGACCGCGGCCACCACAGGCACCGGGCAGTCATAGATTGCCTGCAGCATCGGCAGGTATTCGTCGCGCAGGGTGCGCTCCAGGTCGAGCGGGCCGCCGTTGCTTCCCGCATCGCTCAAATCCTGGCCGGAGCAGAACGCATCGCCCGTGCCGGTCAGCACCACCGCCCGTGCCTCGCCCGCGGCCAGCCGCATTGCATGGGTGATCTCAGAGCGCATCCGGCTGGTCAGCGCGTTCTTGCGCGCCTCCCGGTTCAGCGTGATCACCGCCAGCCCGTCCTGCAGCGAAAACAGGATTTCTTTGTATTCCATCGGAGTGCCCTACCTAAAAAAGCCTTGGGCCGCGGGATCTGTCTGCCGCCGCAGCCGGTTGGCAGGCATGGTGACGCAAAGCGCGCAGGCCGGAAAGGCAGACCCGGCGTCAATCCTCCAGGATTTTCCGCAGCCGTTCCTGCTCTTCTTCGCTCAGCCGCTGTTCAGCCGCCTTGGGCGACCGTGCGCGGCCGCGGACATAGAAGACACCGATCACCAGCGCCGCCAGCAGCATCAGCGGCCCGGCGGCCCACAACAGCCAGTTGGCGCCGCTGGCAGTGGGGCGCAGGAGCACATATTCGCCGTAGCGGTCGACGATGAAATCCATCGCCTCGCGGTCGCTGTCGCCAGCCACCAGCCGCTCGCGCAGCAGCACCCGCAAATCGCGGGCCAGCTCGGCGTTGGATTCATCAATGCTCTCGTTGCGGCAGACCAGGCAGCGCAGGTCCTTGGACAGCTCCCGCGCACGGGCCTCCAGCGCCGGATCCTCCAGCACCTCATCCGGCTCCACCGCCAGCACAGGCGCCGGGGCGAAGACCGCAACGGCCATCAGCGCCGCAAGGGCAAGGATCAGAAGACGCATCTGTTTCATTCCGCTGGCACTCCCGCCGATGGTGTCTTGCGCGCACCCGCCGCCACCCGGAAGCGCCGGTCGCTGAGGCTCAGGAGCCCGCCGAGCGACATCAGGATGCAGCCCGCCCAGATCCAGTTGGCAAAGGGCTTGATATAGGTGCGCATGGTCCAGCTGCCGTCTTGCTGCTGATCCCCCAGAACCACATAGAGGTCGCGGGTCACGCGGTAATCAATCGCGGCCTCGGTGGTTGGCATCTTGGCCACTGGATAGTCGCGTTTCTCCGGGAACATCACCGCCTCGGGGCGGCCGTTGCGGGTCACCTCGACCCGGCCCTTGGTGGTGAAGTAGTTCGGCCCCTGCTCGCGGCTGACGTCCTGCAGCACCAGGGTAAAGGCGCCCACGTCAAACGGTTCGCCAATGCGGGCGACGCGGATGTCCTCCTGCTCCCAGGCGGTCAGGCCGGCGATGGCAAAAATGGTTATGCCGAGCCCGCCATGGGCGACGGCCTTGCCCCAATCCGCCCGCGGCAGCCGCAGCATCCGCTGCAGGCGGTTTGATTTGCCGCTGCGCAGCCACAGATCCGCCAGCGCGCCAAAGACCATCCAGGAGCCGAGGAACAGCCCCACCGGACCCAGCGCGGAACGTTCGGTCTGCATCGCCCAGGCCAGCACGCCCAGCGACACCGCCAGCAGGAACACATAGCGCAGCTGCCAGGCCACCCGGCCGATGCGCCCGCGCTTCCAGGGCAGCATGGCGCCCACCGGCAGCAGAAGCCCCAGCACCACCATGAACGGGGTGAAGGCAGAGTTGAAGAACGGCGGGCCGACGCTCAGCTTGCGGGCAAAGACCATCTCCGCGACGATCGGCCATACGGTGCCGAAGAACACCACAAAGCAGCTCACGGCCAGCAGGATATTGTTGGCCACCAGCGCGGTTTCGCGGCTGACCATGCCAAACAGCCCCTTGGCCTCCATCGCCTGCGCGCGGGCTGCAAACAGCGTCAGCGCGCCGCCGGTGAAGAAGGCCAGGATGAACAGGATGAACACGCCGCGTTCCGGGTCGTTGGCGAAGGCGTGCACGCTGGTGATGATGCCGGAGCGCACGATGAAGGTGCCGATCAGCGAGAAGCCGAACGCCAGGATCGCCAGCAGGATGGTCCAGCTTTTCAGCGCTTCCCGTTTTTCCACCACGATGGCGGAGTGCAGCAGCGCCGCGGCCAGCAGCCAGGGCATGAAGGAGGCGTTTTCAACCGGGTCCCAGAACCAGAAACCGCCCCAGCCCAGCTCGTAATAGGCCCACCAGGACCCCAGCGCGATGCCGATGGTCAGGAAGATCCAGGCCGCCAGCGTCCAGGGCCGCACCCAGCGGCCCCAGGCGGCGTCGACGCGGCCTTCGATCAGGGCGGCAACGGCAAAGGAGAACGCCATCGAAAGCCCCACATAGCCGAGGTAGAGGAACGGCGGGTGGAAGGCGAGGCCCGGGTCCTGCAAGAGCGGGTTCAGGTCCTGCCCGTCAAACGGCGGGACCGTCAGCCGCAGGAACGGGTTCGAGGTGAACAGGATGAAGGCAAAGAAGGCAACGCCGATGGCGGCCTGAACCGACAGCACCCGTGCCTTCAGTGTCGGTGGCAGCCCGCCGCCGAAGACGGATGCCATGGCCCCGAACAGACTGACGATCAGCACCCACAACAGCATCGAGCCCTCGTGGTTCCCCCAGGTGCCGGAGATCTTGTAGAGCATCGGCTTGGCCGAGTGGCTGTTCAGCGTCACCAGTTTCAGCGAGAAGTCGGAGGTGATGAAAGCCCACATCAGCGCGCCGAATGAGAACGCGGTGAACAGGAACTGCGCCTGTGCTGCGGGCTCCGCCACGGCCATCCAGCCGGGCCAGCGTTTATGGGCACCGATCAACGGGATAACGGCCTGCACGATGGCGATCATGAAGGCGAGAATTAGGGCGAAATGTCCGAGTTCTGTGATCATGTGCCGCTATGTCCATGCATGGTCTCTAGGGATGGGTTTCCTATACGCCTCTCTGCGGGGAGGGCCAATGGCAAACGCCGCGCCACGCCGCCGCAGAAGGCAAATTGTGATCAGCCGCGGCGGGTTTTCCAGGCCTCCAGTGCCGGGTTCGCCCCGGCTGAGGTGGTCTCCAGCCGGGCGGCTGCATCGGAGCCTGTGCTGGCGGCAGCAGGTGAGTCTGCCCGCAAGCGTTCCAGCGCCGCGATGTTCCGGGCAACTTGCGGCATCCGCACCACGCTGGCGGCCAGGCCCTGCTGGAATTCCTGGCTTTTGACCTGATGCCGCGCACCGAAATAGAAGGAGACGATGACCCCCAGCAGCCACCACAACGGTTCCGGCACCAGCGCCAGCCCTTGCATCCGGGCGGCGAACCAGACCGGATCGCTGAGGGCGGAGATCAGCAGCGCCAGGGTTCCCAGCGCCAGCATCGGCCGCGGCAGCCGGTTGACCCCGTCCATGAACCGGTCGAACCGGCTTTTGCCGCCGTACCGGAACTCCGCCGCCAGCTGGCGCAGCGCCGCGGACTGCGTATCATGCTCCCGCTGTGCACCCGCCTCGGCGTTTTCCCGGAACACCTCGACGGTTTCCCGCAAGACATTGCGGCGGCTGCCGAAAATCAGGCCAAGGACATCTGCGATCAGCCCCATGATTCTGTCCTCCGCTGAAACGCCTGACGGCTCAGATGGTACTGGGCGGAGATGAACTCCTCGGCCCGTTTGATCCAGCCGCCTTTGGTGCCGTCGCGGGCGCGGGCAAATTTGCGGCTGGCGGCGCGGCGGTCGGCAAGGCGGAAGTAGTAGTTCCGGCGGGCAATACCGTAGGCGTCGCGCAGGGCATCCGCGTCAACCAATGCCGCCTGCTCTGCCGCTGATGCGGTCTGCGGGCCGATGGCGCCATCTACGGAAACTTCAAACCCCATTTCGTTCAGCAGCCGCTGCAGGATGCGCACCGCATTGCTGCCGGCATTCACATACATGTCGAACACCGTCGCCTGCAGGCAGGCTGGCAGGCTGGCTATCCGGGGGGCTTCGAAATAGTGGCGGATGAAAATCTCTACTGCCTGCGCCCGGCTGAGCCTGTGCACATCCTCAATCCCTATCGACCCGTCGCCGGTCAGGTCCAGCCCCAGCCGCCGAAGGGTGCCAAGGGTCACCCCGTGTTTGGTGGCGCCGCCGGGATCATCCGGGTCATTCACAAAGCCGCCTTCGCGCGCCACGATCTGTTCTGCAATCTCGTTTACAGTCTGCATGTCACCTCACCACTTCCGGTTCGGAACATGCTGCCGCAAAGGTGCTAACATCCGCTGAGACCACCGTACGCTGCCTGCGCAACACCCTTGGGAAGCGCCGCCGCGCAATGCGCGGTGCGGTGGCCGGCCCAACGCAAAACGCCTCCCCGAGGGGAGGCGTCATTGGGGCGGGAGGGCTCTACCTTGAGCGCTAGCCTCAGGTCTCGGGCTCCTGATAGACCCCCTGCTCCTTCAGCGCGTCCATGACTTCCTTGGGCATGTAGGTTTCGTCGTGTTTTGCCAGGATTTCAGTGGCTTCAAACACGCCGTTCACATAGCTGCCGGTGCCGACCATGCCCTGGTTCTCCTCAAACAGGTCGGGCAGAACGCCGGTATAGGCCACCTGAACCGTTGCGCCGCCGTCGGTGACGGCAAAGCGCACGGTCTCGCCCTGGCCGCGCTGCAGCGAGCCTTCGGCCACCAGTCCGCCGATGCGGAACACCTCGGACGGTTTCGGCGGCGCTTCGGCCACCTGGCTGGGCGAACGGAAATAGTTGATCCCGTCCCGCATGGCATAGCCGATCAGGGCGGTTGCAACGATCAGGGCCACCGCGGCAACCGCGATGACCTGGATACGGCGCTGTTTCTTCAGGTTCTTCATGGTGTCCTCATTTCAGGCCCAGGCCAGCGCCGCCCCCGGTTACGGGAACAGCGGCGCCATCATCAGGCCCTCGGTCTCTTCCTCACCTAACATCAGGTTTGCGTTCTGCAAGGCCTGGCCGCTGCTTCCTTTTGTCAGGTTATCCAGTGCCGCAAAGACGATGGCGCGGCCTTCGATCCGGTCCTGCGCAACACCGATATGGCAGAAGTTCGAGCCGCGCACATGATGGGTGCTCGGCGCCTCGCCAAAGGGCAGAAGCTCGATGAAGGGCTCATCGGCATAGGCCTTGGCAAAGGTGTCATGGATTGCCTGCGCATCGCCCTTCACATAGACGGTGGCCAGGATGCCGCGGTTGGCGGGCAGCAGATGCGGGGTGAACTGCACTTTCACAGGCCGGCCTGCGATCTTGCTGAACTCCTGGTCAAACTCGCCCAGGTGCCGGTGTGTGCCGCCGATCGCATAGGCGTTGTAGCCCTCGCTCAGCTCCGCGTGCAGCAGGTTCTCCTTGAGCGACCGGCCGGCGCCTGACACTGCGCATTTCAGGTCCAGGATGATTTCGTCCAGATCGATGACGCCTGCCTCGATCAGCGGCCGCAGGGCAAACTGGCCGGTGGCGGCGTTGCAGCCGGTGCCGGCAACCAGGCGGGCGGACTTGATGTCCTCCCGGTAGAACTCGGTGAGGCCGTAAACCGCCTCTTCCTGCTGCTCCAGCGCGGCGTGCGGGTTGCCGTACCATTTCTCGTATTCTGCTGGGTCGCGCAGCCGGAAGTCCGCCGACAGGTCGACGATCTTGAGGTCCTTGGGCAGGGCCGCGATCACCTCCTGGCTGGTCTTATGCGGCAGCGCGCAGAAGCAGAGGTCGATGCCGGAGAAATCGATCTCATCGATCTTGCACAGGACCGGCAGTTCCATATGGCGCAGGTGCGGGAACACTTCGGCCATGGTCATGCCGGCTTTGCGGTCGGCGGACAGCGCCGCGATGTCGATGTTCGGGTGCTGGGCAATCAGCCGCACCAGTTCGGCGCCGGTGTAGCCGGAAGCGCCAAGAATAGCCACTTTATGGGTCATGTCAGACCTCGTCTTTCGATGTGATATGCCGGTTCCGCAGCCATCTGCGGAGAGAAATAGGGAAAACTTCGCCCGCGCACTTTGACCTGGAACAAGGTTCCGGGCGGATGCGGTCAGGCTGCCTGAAAGGTGATTTCCCGTCGGAGGAACTGGGTCGCGCGGTCGCTGACGCGGCCCGGGTTTCCGGTGGTAAAGAAGCCGCCGCCGCCATTGCCGTACATGTTTGGATGCCGCTGCAGGTAATCCGCCAGGCTGTCGGCCACCAGGCTGCCCTGGCTGAACACCTTGACCTCCGGCCCCAGCGCCTCCTGAAAGGTCTGCTCCATCAGCGGGTAATGGGTGCAGCCGAGGATCGCGGCCTGCGGATGCGGCATCTTGCGTTTCAGCGCATCAACGTGGGAGCGCACCAGCGCTTCGGCCAGGATCATGTCGCCGTCCTCGATCGCATCGACAACGCCGCCGCAGGCCTGCGCCTCGACATCAACGCCGATGGCGCGGAATGCCAGTTCCCGCTGGAAAGCGCGGCTGGCGACGGTGGCCGGGGTGGCAAACAGCGCGACGTGCTTCACCTCCACCTCGCGCGGCGGCGAGTTGTCGCCCCACTGCCGTTCGGTCAGCGCCTCGATCAGCGGCACAAAGACGCCCAGCACCCGCTTGCCTGCGGGCAGCCCGCCCTCCTGCATCCGCCGCAGCGCGGCGGCGGAGGCGGTGTTGCAGGCGAGGATCACCAGATCGCAGCCCTTGTCCCACATGTCGGCGACCGCGGATTTGGTCAGCTGATACACATCCTCCGCGTCGCGCACGCCGTAGGGCGCGCGGGCGTTGTCGCCGTAATAAAGGAAATCCACATCCGGCAGGCGCTTTTGCGCCGCGTCCAGGACGGTCAGCCCGCCCAGGCCTGAATCAAAGATGCCTACAGCCATTTCGCCTTCTCACGCGCGGTGTTTCTCTTCGAACTCAAACCCATACCCGTAGGATTTGAGAGGTTCTGGAGAAAGCTCATACGTCGCTTTGCGCAAGAAATCCATAAGGGCTTTTGTGTCTTTGGCCATTGGCGCCAGAACGTCGCGGCCAATTGCTTCGCCGATCACCACACGGACCGGGGTATCGACACGCTTGCGGAACTCCTGGATCAGCAGCCCCATGCGCAGGGTCGCGTGCAGGTGGCTGGCGATCTGGAACAGGCGCGAGGTGTGGCCGTCAAAGAACACCGGCACCACCACGGCATCGGACTTGGCGATCATTCGGGCGGTGAAGCCGCGCCAGCCGGGATCCATCGGATGCCCCAAGGGACGCGCGGCGGTAGAGACGGTGCCGCCCGGAAAAATGCCGATGGCGCCGCCCTGCCCCAGATAGCTGAGCGCCTCCTTGCGGGTCGCCAGGTTGGTGCGCATGGCTTCCTTCGTCTCCGCAAAATCCACCGGCAGGATCACCTTGTTCAGATCTTCCGCCTTGCGGAAGACATGGTTGGCTAGAATGCGGAAATCGCCGCGGGCCTCGGACAGGATATGCCCCATCATCAGCCCGTCGAGGATGCCATAGGGATGGTTGGCAATCAGGATCACCGGCCTGTCCTGCGGAATGTTGCTGAGCGCGCCGCCGGCCACATCCAGCGTCAGCCCGTAGCGCTCAGCCATCACCGACCAGAAGCTGCGGCCCGCGGCGACCTCCTGCTCGTAGCCGACGGCGCGGCGGATCAGGTTGAGGCGCCCTGTGGAATTCTCCATCAGCCGGATCACTGCGCGGCCTGCGCGGGTGGAGGCGGAATGGGCATAGGAAATGTCACGGGCGATATGGTGCTGCGCCTGCATCTGCGGGAGGTCTCCGTTGGGTGTCTGCGGCCAGATAAAGCCGGAGGCGCATTATGCAACAGGAGCGTAACAGGGGTGTGACGCTTTGCAGCAAGCCCTGGCAGCGGCGCGGCCCCGGACAGCAGAGGAATTGCTGCGGGCAGGACGCTGCGGAACGGCAAGCGCCGCGCGACAGCGCGGCGCTCGGCCCAACGGTCTTGGGCCTTTTCTTGAAAGGAAAAGGATCAAGGCGGGCGGGAGTGCCCCGCCCTGCCCGATGTTACTCTGCGGCCTGCTTGACCGGCACACCGCCCTGGCGCAGGGCTTCAAGCAGCTCCTCGCGGCGCTTGGCGGCCTTCTGTTCATTGGCCATCTTGACCGGGCCGAAGCCGCGGATCTGCAGCGGCAGTTCGGCCAGTGCCACCAGCGGCTCCATGATCTCCGGCGCAGCCTTGGGCAGCCATTCCTTCATGTCACCCTCGTACTGCTTGATCAGCGCGCGCTCCATCTTGCGTTCCACGGTGTAGCCGAAGATGTCGAGCGGAGTGCCGCGCAGGGACTTCAGTTTGGCCAGCAGGCGGAACCAGCGCTCCATGCCGGCGCCGAATTTGCGCTTCTTCGGGCGGCCGTTCGGGTCGGTGCCGCCCAGCATCGGCGGCGCCAGATGGTAGGAGAGCTTCAGGTCGCCTTCGAATTCCGCTTCCGCCTTGGCGCGGCTGTCCAGCAGCAGGCGGGCAACCTCGTATTCGTCCTTGTAGGACAGCAGCTTGTGGTAGCCCTTTGCCACCGCCTCCTTCAGCGCTGGATCGTTGATGCCGTCCAGCAGCTTGCCATAGCGTTTCGCCAGGCCCTTGCCCTGGTAGGCCACGAGGTGAGCGGCGCGGAAGGCGATTTTCTCCTCCAGCGTCTTGGGCTTGTCCACCACCTTGGGCTCGATCAGCCTGGCGGCCTCTTCCGGGTGCAGCACCGCCCAGCGGCCGATGTCGAAGGCGCGCTTGTTGCGGTCCACCGCGGCGCCGTTCATCTCAATCGCCTGTGCGATGGCCTCGAAGCTGACCGGGATCAGCCCCTTCTGCCAGGCGCCGCCGAACACCATCATGTTCGAGAAGATTGAGTCGCCCATGGTGACGCGGGCCAGTTCAGAGGCATCAAACAGGTCCAGCTGGTCGCGGAGACGGGCTTGCAGAGCCAGTTCCAGACGGTCGGAGGGCACCTTGAATTCGGTGTTCTTGGTGAATTCGCCGGTGATGATCTCGTGGCTGTTCACCACAGCGCCGGTCTTGCCGGTGGTGGTCAGGCCCAGGGTCTTGGCGCCGGCGCTGACCACCAGGTCGCCGCCTATCAGCGCATGCGCCTCGCCGGTGGCGACGCGGATGGCGGAGATGTCCTCGGGCTTGTTGGCAATCCGGCAGTGGATATGCACTGCACCGCCCTTCTGGGCGAGGCCGGCCATTTCCATCAGCCCGGCGCCCTTGCCGTCGATCTGCGCCGCTTGCGCCAGAACCGCGCCGATGGTCACAACGCCGGTGCCGCCGACGCCGGTGATCACCACGTTATGGGTGCCGTCAATCGCGGGCAAGGCCGGCTGCGGCAGATGCGGCAGGTCGAGGCCCGCGGTTGCTTCCTTGCGGATCTTGGCGCCTTCGACGGTCACGAAGGACGGGCAGAAGCCGTTGAGGCAGGAGAAGTCCTTGTTGCAGGAGGACTGGTCGATGGCGCGCTTGCGGCCCAGTTCGGTGTCCTTGGGCACGATGGAGACGCAGTTCGACTGCACGCCGCAATCGCCGCAGCCCTCGCAAACGTCGGAGTTGATGAACACCCGCTGATCCGGGTCCGGGAACTGGCCCCGCTTGCGGCGGCGGCGCTTCTCGGCGGCGCAGGTCTGGATGTAGATGATGGCAGAGACGCCTTCGACCTGTTCGAACTCGCGCTGGATCTTCATCATTTCGGCGCGTTCATGCATCCGCATTCCGGCCGGGAACAAGGCCGCGTCCACGTCTTCCTTTTCGTCATAGACCACGGCCATGGTCTTGACGCCCATCGCCTTCAGCTCATGCGCGATCTGCTGGGCAGTCAGGCCGCCCTCGGCCTGCTGGCCGCCGGTCATCGCCACCGCGTCATTGTAGAGGATCTTGTAGGTGATGTTGGTGCCTTCGGCCAATGCGGCGCGGATCGCCTGAACGCCGGAGTGGTTATAGGTGCCGTCGCCGAGGTTCTGGAACACATGCTTGCGGGTGGAGAACGGTGCCTCGCCGACCCAGTTCACGCCCTCGCCGCCCATATGGGTGAAGCCGGTGGTTTCGCGGTCCATCCACTGCACCATGAAGTGGCAGCCGATGCCGGCATAGGCGCGGGAGCCGTCCGGCAGGCGGGTGGAGGAATTGTGCGGGCAGCCGGAGCAGAAATACGGCAGGCGGGTGGCGATTTCCTCGGCGTTGTCGGCGCGGCGCGCCTCTGCCAAGGCTTCCAGCCCGGCCTTGATTGCCTCGGTCTCGCGGCCCTCCTCGATCAGGATGCCGCCCAGTTTCTCGGCGATCATGATCGGGTCGAGCGCATATTTGGTCGGGAACAGTTCCTCGCGGTGCATGCCGCCGGCGCCGCCCTTGTACCAGCCGTAAACCCGGCGGCCGCGGCGGTTGTCAAAGATCGCTTCCTTGATCTGGATTTCGATCAGCTTGCGCTTTTCCTCGACCACGACGATCAGGTCCAGCCCCTCGGCCCAGTCGTTGAAGCCCTTCATGTCCATCGGCCAGGTCTGGCCCACCTTGTAGGTGGTGATGCCCAGCCGTTCGGCCATGTTCTCGTCGATGTTCAAGAGCTTCAGAGCATGCACCAGGTCGAGCCAGTTCTTGCCCGCGGCGACAAAACCGATCTTGGCGCCGGGCTTGCCCCACATGCGCTTGTCCATCTTGTTGGCGTGGCTGAACGCCTCTGCCGCAAAGCGCTTGTAGTCGATGATGCGGTTTTCCTGGCGGAAGCGGTCGTCATCCAGGCGGATGTTGAGCCCGTCGGCCGGCATGTCGAATTCCGGGGTGACCAGCTGCATCCGATCCGGGCGGGCGTCGACAACCGAGGTCACCTCGATGGTGTCCTTCATGGTCTTGAGGCCGGTCCAGAGGCCAGAGAAGCGGCTGAGCGCATAGCCGTAGATGCCGTAATCCAGGATTTCCTGCACGCCGGCCGGGCTGACGATCGGCAGGTAGCAGTCCAGGAGCGACCATTCCGACTGGTGCAGCACGGTGGAGCTTTCGCCGGTGTGGTCATCGCCCATCGCCAGCAGCACGCCGCCGTATTTGGAGGAGCCCGCCATATTGGCGTGGCGGATCGCATCGCCGGAGCGGTCAACGCCCGGGCCCTTGCCGTACCACAGGCCAAAGACGCCGTCATACTTGCCTTCGCCGCGCACCTCGGCCTGCTGCGCGCCCCAAAGGGCGGTGACGGCCAGATCCTCGTTCAGACCGTACTGAAAGGTGACATCCGCCTCTTTCAGCTGCTTTTCGGCGCGGGACATCTGCAGGTCCACTGCCCCCAGGGGCGAACCGCGGTAGCCGGTGACAAGCCCGGCGGTGTTGAGACCCGCCGCCATGTCGCGGTGCTTCTGCATCAGCATCAGCCGCACCAGCGCCTGGGTGCCGTTCAGCAGCACGGGCGATTTGGTCAGATCATACTTGTCGTTCAGAGTGATTTTCGGCGTGCTCATCGTGGCCTCCTCAACCGGGATTAGCTTGCACTTTCTGCCCGCAAGAATAGGTCATAAATACTGACCTGAATAGCCGCATTTTTTTCGATTTTGCTCGCTTGCGCCGTCAAAACTGATACATAACTAAGATTTCATACAGTCGGCCCCGAACGGACAGAAAGTAACACATATGGATTGGGATAAGCTCAGAATATTTCACGCAGTGGCCGATGCGGGCAGCCTGACCCATGCGGGTGACAAGCTGAATTTGTCCCAATCAGCGGTCAGCCGCCAGATCCGCGCACTGGAAGAGAGCCTCAATGCGACGCTTTTCCACCGCCATGCGCGCGGACTGATTCTCACCGAGCAGGGCGAGCTGCTGTTTGACGCCACCCAATCCATGTCCGCTCGGCTGGAGGCGGCCTCTGCCCGCATCCGCGACAGCGAGGAGGAGGTGTTCGGCGAGTTGCGCGTCACCACCACTGTCGGCTTTGGCACCCTGTGGCTGGCACCGCGGCTGACCAAGCTTTATGAGCAGTACCCCAACCTCAAGATCGACCTGATGCTGGAGGAGCGGGTGCTGGACCTGCCGATGCGCGAAGCCGATGTGGCGATCCGCATGAAGGAGCCCAGCCAGGCCGATCTGGTGCGCAAGCGGCTGATGACCGTGCGCATGGGGCTTTATGCAACGCCGGAGTATCTGGAGAAGCACGGCAATCTGGAAACCTCCGAAGATATCACCCAGCACCGGCTGATCTGTCAGAACCAGCGCTCGGCCCAGGTGGGCTCTGCCGCGGTGCTGGGCAAGAAGCTGATGGCGCTGGATCCCGGCTCGCTGCTGACGGTGAACAACTACTTCGGCGTGCTGCAGGGCGTGCTGCACAATCTGGGCATCGGCATTCTGCCGGACTATGTGACGGAGGAATTTCCGCAGCTGGTCGAAGTGCTGCCGGAAGAGGTTCAGAACGAGGTGCCGGTCTACCTCGCCTATCCGGAGGAGCTGCGCCATTCCCAGCGCGTCGGCGCCTTCCGCGACTTTGTGCAGAGCGAAATCATGGCCCACCGCAAGCATATGAAGGAACTCGGCAAGCTCTGAGCGTCCGGTTCCTTTTCTGGCCTGAGTATTCTAGGGGTTTGCGGCCGCTAGGAAGGTCCGGATATCCGCGGCCCGGCACATCCGGTGCCAGCCATGCAAAAACCGCATAGCAGCATTGACGCTGATTTGGCGTTAATCCCCTTGAAGGGTTAACCGCGGCGCCCTAAATGAACCTCATGAAGGCGGCGGCGCTGCCCCCCTTCATACCTCCCTGTTGGACTTCGGCCGAGCTTAGTGCTCGGCCTTTTTTTTGGCCCCAACCGCCGCCTGCAAGGCGCGGCGTGGAATAAAGCATTGCGCAATCGTCCCTTTTTTCTTTGACCTGAATACAACTCATCGGTTCAACTGGGCCAGGGTTTTCCCCGCACCCGGCTTGATTTCCTGACCCAGGAGGTTCTGATGACGGCATTCTTTCAGCACTTTGCCCGCATTTTCAGCGTAATTTTGACGGTTCTCGTTCTGGGAGCCGCCTGGCAGACGCCTGCAATGGCGCAAACGGCGGCTGCGCCCGCCCTTCCCGATCCGCTGACTGAAGAGGCCATACATGAGATGGTTGCCCGGATGTCGGACGATCAGGTACGGGCGCTGCTGCTGGAACGGCTTGATGCGGTGGCCGCCCGCGAGGAGGCTGCGGCCCCGCCGCCGACACTGACCGGGCGGGTGGTGCAGCTGTGGACGGCCTTTACGCTGCCCGTCACGGATGCGGTGCGCAAACTGCCGGTGCTGCCGGAAGGCCAGTCCCGCGCGATCAGCAACTTTGTCCAGAAGCACGGCGGCCTGGGCGGTGTGCTGCAAATGTTCGGATTGATTGCCCTGACGCTGGCCATCGGCCTGGCCGCGGAATTTGCCGTGCGCAAGCTGATTGCCCGCTGGCGCAATCTAGAGACTGTCAGCGGTTCGGCGGATACGCTGGCAGGCGCACTGAGTTTTCTGGGCCGGCGGTTCCTGCGCGAGATGATTGGCCTGGTGGTGTTCTACGTCGTGATCCGTGCGGTGGGCCGGACGCTGCTGAACGCGCAGATGCTGCAGTTTGCGGCACCGATGGTCACCTATCTTATCTGGCTGCCGCGTGTGGGTGCGGCCGTGTCCCGCTTCATCATGGCTCCGGAGCGGCCGGACCGGCGGCTGGTCAACGCCAGCGACCGCTGGGCGGATTTCCTGCACCTGCACACGATCGGCCTGATCTTCCTGGCCGGGCTGACTATCTTCTCGGTCAATTTCAACACTTCTAACGGCATCGCTCCGGAATCGATCCGCCTGGCCTACTGGCTGGACAGCCTGGTCTATGTCTACATCATCTGGATTGCCTGGACCGCGCGAGAGGGCCTGACAGACATGATGCGCGGCACCGACCCGGACCGCACCCGGTATGACGAGGTTGCAGCACATTATTATCCCTACTTCGCAATGGCGGTGGCTGCCCTGACCTGGGTGGTGGTGGGGACCCTGGTCGGGCTGGGCAAGGTGGCGCAGCTGATCCACGGCGCCCACTACGTCACCATGTTCTGGCTGCTGGCCGCGCCGGCGCTGGACACCGCCATCCGCGGGCTGGTCAAGCATCTGGTGCCGCCGATGTCCGGCGAGGGCCGGCTGGCGGCCGAAGCCTATAAGTCGACCAAGCGCAGCTATATCCGGATTGGCCGTGTCTTGGTGGCGGGCATTGTGCTGATGATCATCTCCAATGCCTGGGATGTCGACCTGATGGAAATCGCCTCCGGCGCGGAGGGCATCGGCGGCAATATCATCGGCTGCCTCATGACCATCGCGGTTGGCTATGTGGTCTATGAGGGCGTGTCGCTCTGGATCAACCGGCGCCTCGCCAAGGAGCAGACCTCCGGCGAAGAGGCCGAGGCCGGCGGCGAAGGCGGCGGCGCGGGCGGCTCGCGGCTTGCAACGGTGCTGCCGCTGCTGCTGGTCACCGCCCAGATCGCAATTGTGGTGATCTTCGGGCTGCTGGCAATCGGGGCGCTGGGCATTGACATCACGCCGCTGCTGGCCGGGGCCGGGATCCTGGGCCTCGCCATCGGCTTTGGCGCGCAGAAGCTGGTGTCGGACGTGGTTTCCGGCATCTTCTTTCTGATCGACGACGCCTTCCGGGTCGGCGAATATGTTGAGGTCGAAGGCACCCGCGGCACGGTTGAGAAGATCTCGATCCGCTCCATGCAGCTGCGCCACCACCGCGGCCCGATCAACACCATTCCCTACGGCGAGATTCCCAAGCTGACCAACTACAGCCGCGATTGGGTAATCATGAAGCTGCGTTTCACCGTGCCGTTTGACACCGACCCCAACAAGGTGAAGAAGATCTTCAAGAAAATCGGCGCCTCGATGCTGGAGGATGAGCTTTACAAGGACGACTTCCTGCAGCCGTTCAAAAGCCAGGGTGTCTTCGACTTTGATGACGTCGGGATGATCATCCGCGGCAAGTTCATGGCCAAGCCGGGCACCCAGTTCACCATCCGCAAGGAGATCTACAACCGGGTCAAGGCCGCCTTTGCCGAGAACGGCATCGACTTTGCCCGCCGCGAGGTCCGGGTGGCGATTCCGGGGCTGGAGGATACCGACCAGCTGAACGACACCGAAAAGGCCGCCATCGCCGCCGCCGCCGGCAGCGCTGCACAGCAGCAGGCAGCCGAAGGGGCCGAAGACGGTGCCGGGCAGAAGAAGTAACTGCCTGTTCCGTGCCATCAGGTCCGCCGCCCTGGCGGCGGGTGTGGCGGTCCTTGCCTCTGCCGGGCTGGCCGCTGGGCCCGAGCAAACCGAGCGGCACCTCGGCCATATCGAGACGGCGCAGAAGTCTGAGGGCTATGGCTTCCGCAACGGCTCCGTCGTGGTTGCGCCGGTGCCGTTTTCCAGCCCGATGATCGGCTCCGGTCTGGCGCTGGGCGCCGGGTATCTGTTCAAGACCAGCCCCGATGCCAATACCTCGGTGATCGGATTGGGCGGGCTCAGGTCCGACAATGGCAGCCAGGCGGCGGCGGGTATGGTCAGCCTCGCCTTGCCCGGCAACCGCTGGCAGATCAAGGCGCTCGCAGCGCGGGCGGATGCGGTTTACGACCTCTATACCGGGCTTGGGGTGCTGCCGGTCAGTCAGGACGGGTCGCTGGTGCGGATCAACGCCGCCTACGGGGTGGCGCCGGATCTGTCGGCCGGGATCGTGCTGCGCTACTTGGAGACAAGCATCACGCCAAACGCGGGCCTGCTGCCGCCGGAGCTGCAACCGGACGCCGATCTGGAGATCGGCACCTTCGGCCTCAGCCTTGACTGGGACCGGCGCGATGACAGCGACTATCCCACCCAGGGCACCCGGCTGACGGCATTTGCCACCCGCTCCCACGCGCTGGGCGGGCTCAGCCGCCGGTATGACAAGGGCTATGCCATTCTCGACGGCTACCGCCCGCTGGGGCGCCACGGAGTGTTTGCGCTGCGCGGCACCCTGTGTGCCGCCTCCGCCAGCACGCCGTTCTTTGACCAATGCTCAATCGGGGCCACCGACAACATGCGCGGCTTCAACAGCACCCGGTTTATTGGCGCGCGCTCTGCCTCCGTCCAGGCAGAGTACCGCAGGCGGTTTTCCAAGCGCTGGGGCGGCGTGGTCTTTGCCGGCGCCGGCTGGACCGGGCCGGAGTTCGGCGATTTGACGCAGGGCGGCAGCCACAGTGCTGCGGGCGCAGGCGTCCGCTACCGGGTGTCCAGGAAGTTTCCGGTCGATTTCTCCATTGATGTCAGCCGCAACAACGAGCAGGAAACCCAGCTCTATGTCTATGTTGGGCAGCGGTTCTGACCCTGCGGCCACTCTGCGTGCATCCGTTTGCGCAACCCCTCTTTCCCAATGGCAAAGCTTGCTCTAAAAGGCGCGCAATCGCAGCCATTGGGGACGTTTACGGATGCAGGAACCCGCCATCACGCCTGAACTGATCGCAAACCACGGGCTGAAGCCCGATGAGTACGATCTGATCCTCGAAATCATCGGGCGGGAGCCGACCTTCACCGAGCTGGGCATCTTCTCGGCAATGTGGAACGAGCACTGCTCCTACAAGTCCTCCAAGAAATGGCTGCGCACCCTGCCGACCGACGGCCCGCAGGTGATCTGCGGCCCCGGTGAGAACGCGGGCATCGTGGACATTGGCGACGGCGATGCCGTTGTTTTCAAAATGGAAAGCCACAACCACCCCTCCTACATCGAACCCTACCAGGGCGCGGCAACCGGGGTTGGCGGCATTCTGCGCGACGTCTTCACCATGGGCGCGCGGCCTATCGCCTCGATGAACTCGCTGTCCTTCGGCGAGCCCGGCCACCACAAAACCCGCCAGCTGGTCAACGGCGTGGTTGAAGGCATCGGCGGTTACGGCAACTGCTTTGGCGTGCCTTGTGCAGGCGGCGAAGTCCGCTTCCCCCCCGCCTATAACGGCAACTGCCTGGTAAACGCCTTTGCCGCGGGCCTCGCACGCACCGACTCGATCTTCTACTCCGCCGCCTCCGGCGTTGGCATGCCGGTTGTGTACCTGGGTGCCAAGACTGGCCGTGACGGTGTCGGCGGTGCAACCATGGCATCCGCCGAGTTCGACGACACCATCGAGGAAAAGCGCCCCACCGTTCAGGTCGGCGACCCCTTCACCGAAAAGCGCCTGATGGAAGCCACGCTGGAGCTGATGCAGACCGGCGCGGTGATCTCGATCCAGGACATGGGCGCGGCGGGCCTCACCTGCTCTGCCGTGGAAATGGGCGACAAGGGCAAGCTGGGCGTGCGCCTGGACCTGGAAAAGGTGCCCCAGCGCGAAGAGAACATGACCGCCTACGAGATGATGCTGTCGGAATCCCAGGAGCGGATGCTGATGGTGCTGAAGCCGGAGCTGGAAGCCGAGGCGCGCGCGGTGTTCGAAAAGTGGGATCTGGACTTCGCCATCGTCGGCGAAACCATTGCAGAAGACCGCTTCCTGATCATGCACAACGGCGAAGTGAAAGCCGATCTGGTGCTGTCGAAACTGTCCTCCACCGCACCGGAATACGACCGCCCCTGGGTGGAAACCCCGGCCGCTGAACCGCTGACCGATGCCGATGTGCCTACCATCGACCCGATTGACGGCCTGAAGGCACTGCTGTCCTCGCCCAACTATGCGGGCAAGCAGTGGGTCTATGAGCAGTACGACACCACCGTGATGGGCGATACCCAGCGCCGTCCGGGTGCAGGCTCCGGCATCGTGCGGGTGCATGGCACCGACAAGAAACTGGCCTTTACCTCCGACGTGACCCCGCGCTACGTCAAGGCGAACCCGTTTGAGGGCGGCAAGCAGGCAGTCGCAGAAGCCTACCGCAACCTGACCGCCGTGGGTGCCAAGCCGCTGGCGACCACCGACAACCTGAACTTCGGCAACCCCGAAAAGCCCGAAATCATGGGCCAGTTCGTCGGCGCCATCAAGGGCATCGGCGAAGCAGTTGCCGCGCTGGATATGCCGATCGTCTCCGGCAACGTGTCGCTCTACAACGAAACCGACGGCAAGGGCATCCTGCCGACCCCGACCATCGGCGCCGTCGGCCTGATTGCCGCTGGCGAAGAGCCGATCATCGGCGAGGCGCGCGACGGCCATGTCGCCCTGCTGGTGGGTGAAACCACCGGCCACCTGGGCCAATCGGCGCTGCTGGCAGAGGTCTTCAACCGCGAGGACGGCGACGCCCCGGCGGTGGACCTGGAAGCCGAGAAGCGCAACGGCGAATTCATCCGCGCCAACCGCGAGCTGATCAAGGCCTGCACCGACCTCGGCGACGGAGGCCTGGCGCTGGCCGCGTTTGAAATGGCGGAAGAGGCCGACGTCGGCGTACAGCTCGACGCGGGCGACACCCAGACCGTGTTCGGCGAGGACCAGGCACGTTACCTGATTGCCTGCAACTTCGACCAGGCCGAGGCGCTGATGCTGGCCGCAGGTCAGGCGGGCGTTCCGCTGACCACCGTCGGCAAGTTCGGCGGCGACACGGTGAAGATCGGCGGCTCCGAAGCGCCGCTGGCCGAGCTGAAGGACATCTTCCGCTCCAGTTTCGCCGCTGCAGTGGCTTGATCTTCGGCGCAAAGCGTTGACATTAAACGGGCGGGATGGCGCAGCTGTCCCGCCCTTTCCTTTGATCGGAAACCGGCCGATGACCCTTCCTGAGCTGACAGAGGATTGCAGCCGCTGCGCGGGCCTGTGCTGTGTGGCCTATCCGTTCGAGGCGCATGAGGATTTCGGCCTCTTGAAAGGGGCCGACACCCCCTGCCCCAACCTTGCTCCGGATTTCCGCTGCTCCATTCATGCCGATCTGGCCAAATGCGGCTTTGGCGGCTGCGTCGCCTATTCCTGCGCAGGCGCCGGCCAGCGGGTGACGCAAGCCCTGTTCGATGGCGAAACCTGGCGCGACGACCCGGACCTTCTGACCCACATGACCCACGCCCTGCGGGTGCTGCGCCCGATCCACGAGGCGCTGCTGGTTCTGCAGGAGGCCGCCGCACTGCCGCTGCCGCAGGACCTGCGGGACCGCTGCGCGGAGATGACGCGCGCACTCTGCCCGGGCTCCCCGTCATCCATCTGGGATTTCGAGGAAGACAGCGTTCAGGCGGCTCTGGCTGAACTGCCGGATTTCGTTGAAACTCTCGCCCCTTATACGCAAGACCGCAGCTAATCCGGGTTGCACAGCCTTCAGCGGGCACTTACATTTTTGTCAAATCAGACAAAGGACTCCCCCAGATGCCTATGCAAGCCCATGAAATTGAAGATTTGCTGCGCCAGGCCTTCCCTGACGCCGACATCCAGGTCGGCGGCACCGACGGCGTGCATATGTCCGCCATGGTGGTCGACGAAAGCTTCCGCGGCAAGAACCGCGTCCAGCAGCAGCGCGCCGTCTATGCCGCGCTGAAAGGCAAGATGGACGGCCCGGATGGCGAGTTGCACGCGCTGGCGCTGACCACCAAGGCGCCGGAGTGATCTGAATGTCTTCTGGCTGGTTGTTCATGATCGGCCTTCTAGGCCTGGCTGCAGTGATCTATGCCATCGACTCGCAGTTAAGGAAACGAAGCCGAAAGCGACCTTTGTCGCAAAGCCAGCCAGACTACGAATACCATAAGCTGACGCCTGATCGCGATTTAGGTTTGGAAGCTGTCGATCTAGAAAAGGTGGACAGCGTAAACAAGGAAAACGAGCGCCTCGAGAAGCTGAACGGCAGAAGAGCCTGGGGCCGGCGGAGGTGGTGAGTTGCTCTATGAGCTATTTTCCAATGCGGCTGTCGCGGTCTCTGCAATTGCCTTGCTTGCGGGGCTTACTTTTCTGAAGCTTCTGCCCTATATCCGAACCGAACGCGACCGGCGAAAGCGCCAAGAGGAAATGGATTAATGACCGACGCAAAGACCCGCATCGACGAAACCGTCAAAGCCAATGACGTGGTGCTTTTCATGAAAGGCACCAAGGACATGCCGCAGTGCGGCTTCTCCTCGCGCGTGGCGGCGGTGCTGAATTACATCGCCGTCGACTACACCGACGTGAACGTGCTGGCGGATGAGGACATCCGGTCCGGCATCAAGGAATATTCCGACTGGCCGACCATCCCGCAGCTCTATGTGAAGGGTGAATTCGTGGGCGGCTGCGACATCATCACCGAGATGGCCCTGTCGTCGGAGCTGGACACCCTGTTCGAGGACAACGGCATCGCCTTCAATAAGGACGCCGCCGACAAGATCCGCGAAGCCAACGCCTGATCCCAGGCGCCATCCTCCGCAACCAAAAAAAAGGCGCCCTTGCGGCGCCTTTTCCTTTTATTGCAATGTCTTGGGGCAACGACCTCAGCCTGCCGCCTGTTCCTCGATCTCCTGGGCCAGCGCCTCGGTGCGGGCAGCCAGCTCAGCCAGGCTTTCGGTTACTTGCGGCGGCACCACCGGGATTTCGATCCGTTCGGGCTCCGGCGGCGGCGCGGCTTTCAGCGCTTCCAGTTCCTGCATACGCTCGGCCAGTTCGGCCTCGACTTCCTTGATCCGGTCCTCGACGGCGGCGGTCTTGTCGGCCAGCATCAGCCCGGCCATCAAGAGCATCCGCGCCTCGGGCATGCGGCCGATCTGGTCCGACAGCACCTGGGCCTCGTCGTCCAGCATCTTGGCGGCAGAGTGCAGATAGCTTTCCTCGCCCTCCTGGCAGGAGACCTCAAAGCCGCGGCCGCCGATATGAATGGTCACTTCGGGCATCAGACTTCCTCTCCCTCAGGCAGGTTGCGGGCGGTGGCCAGCAGCGGCTCCAGCTTGGCCAGGACCGCGTTGACCTGGGCCTGATCGCTGGCCTGGGCCGCGCGCAGCCCTTCGATTTCGGCTTCCATCGCGGAATTGATAAGCCCCGCATCGCCGAGGCTTTGCGCGTTTGCTTCCCGCAGGGAGGCATTTGAGGCGCGCAGTTCCTCATTGGCCTGGCGCAACTGCTGAAGCTCCGTGTCGAGCCGCACCAGCGCCTCGTTCTGGCGCTCAAGCTCGGCGCTCATGCCGGGGGCTGAAGGTTGCTCCGCCGGGGCGCCCTCTTCGGCAGGGGCGGCCTCCAGCTGCGCCTTCAGGCTGGCATTGGCGGCCTTGGCCTCGGTAAGTTGATCTCCCAGTGCTTCCCTTTCGCTTGCCGCAGTGTTTGCGGCCGCCTCAAGCTCCCCCTTCAGGCGGGCAACCTCGGCCCGCAGCGCCTGTTTCTCAGCCGGGTCGCCGGCCTCGTTGCGCAAGAGCTCCAGCTCAGCCTGCATGGCAGCCACGTTTTCATCGCTGGCAGACCCGGCAGGCGCGCTGCCCTCAACCTCTTTCAGGCGGGCGTGCAGCACCTTCACCCGCTCTTCCAGCTGGGCGTTGGCGGTCTTTTCCTCGTCCAGCGCCTGCTCAAGCTCGGCATTGGCGGCACCGGCGGCGGCGGCCTCAGCAGCCTGCACGGCTTCGGCGGCCGCTTCCTCGGCCCTGACCTTGTCCGCTGCGCGCGCCTCTTGCAGCGCGGCGGCGCCTGCGCTGATGCGTTCCAGCGCGGCCTGGATGCGGCCTTGCAGTTCTTCAATCTGGTTCATGCCTGTCCCTCACCCGCACCCTGCCGTTCCTTTGTCGTCCCGCTGCCTGCCCGAATCGAGCACGCGCGGCCGGCATGGGCCAGTTCTTCCCTTTCAGGGATAAATCACCCCCCTTTGCGTTTCAACCACTTGCCGCGCCATCTTCGCGCAGAATACCGGCGATCGGCGCAACCACGCTTGATCTTTGGCTCATCGCTGTTATTGAGCGCAGCAAACGCCTGTTAACGCCAAAGGACAATCCAAGTGGACCTGACAGCCCTGCGCACCGCCAATCCCGATCATTGGAACAAGGCCGCCGCCATCCGCGCGCTGGCACTGGACGCCGTCGCCGCCGCCAACTCCGGGCATACCGGCATGCCGATCGGCATGGCCGATGTGGCCACCGTTCTGTTCGAAAAGCACCTCAAATTCGATGCCGCCAACCCGCAGTGGCCGGACCGCGACCGGTTTGTCCTGTCGGCGGGCCACGGCTCGATGCTTATCTACTCGCTGCTGTATCTGACCGGCGACAAGCAGGTCACCCTGGATCAGATCAAGAACTTCCGCCAAACCGGCGCGATCACCGCGGGCCACCCGGAAAACTTCCTGATCGACGCGGTTGAAGTCACCACCGGCCCACTGGGCCAGGGCATCTCCAACGCCGTCGGCTTTGCCATGGCAGAGGAAATGCAGCGCGCCCATTACGGCAAGAAGGTTGTCGATCACCACACCTATGTGATCGCCGGCGACGGCTGCCTGATGGAGGGCATCAGCCAGGAAGCGATCGGCCTGGCCGGGCGCCATCAGCTGGGCAAGCTGATCGTGTTCTGGGACAACAACAACATCACCATCGACGGCACCGTGGACCTCAGCGACCGCACCAACCAGGTGCAGCGCTTCAAGGCGTCGGGCTGGCAGGTTCTGGAAATCGACGGCCACGACCCCAAGGCCATCGACGAGGCCATCACCGCGGCGAAGAAGTCCAAAAAGCCGTCGATGATCGCCTGCAAGACCCATATCGCCCTGGGACATGCGGCGCAGGACACCTCCAAGGGCCACGGCGCGCTGACCGATCCTGCGCAGCTGCAGGCGGCCAAGGACGCCTACGGCTGGGCCGGCGGCGCGTTTGAAGTGCCGGCAGAGATCAAATCCCAGTGGGAAGAGATCGGCGCCCGCGGCAAGTCCGAGCGCGAAGCCTGGGAAGCCCGCTTTGCCGAGCTGTCGCAGCAGAAACAGGACCGTTTCAACCGCGCCTACAACCTGGACGCGCCCAAGAAGCTGTCGGCTGCCATCAAGGCGCTGAAAAAGCAGGTGAGCGAGGAGCAGCCCAAGGTTGCCACCCGCAAATCCTCCGAAATGGCGCTGGCCGTCATCAACCCGCTGATGCCGGAAACCGTGGGCGGCTCCGCCGACCTCACCGGCTCCAACAACACCAAGACCGGCGACTTGGGTGTGTTTGACACCGACAACCGCAAGGGCCGCTATGTCTACTGGGGCATCCGCGAGCACGGCATGGCCGCCGCGATGAACGGCATGGCGCTGCACGGCGGCATGCGCCCCTACGGCGGCACCTTCTTCTGCTTCACCGACTATGCCCGCCCGGCGATGCGCCTGGCCGCGCTGTCGAAGATCCCGACCGTGTTCGTGATGACCCACGACTCGATCGGCGTCGGCGAAGACGGCCCGACCCACCAGCCGGTGGAGCATCTGGCGATCTGCCGCGCGACCCCGAACACCTATGTGTTCCGCCCCGCCGACACCGTTGAAACCGCCGAGGCCTGGGAAATCGCCCTGACCGCCAAGGAAACCCCCTCGGTGATGACCCTGACCCGTCAGAACCTGCCCACCGTACGGACCGAGCACAAGCTGACCAACATGGTCGAAAAAGGCGCCTATGTGCTGGCCGAGGCCGAGAACAAGCGCCAGGTGATCCTGATCGCCACCGGCTCCGAGGTCTCCGTTGCGATGGAAGCCAAGGCCAAGCTGGAAGCCGAGGGCATCGGCACCCGCGTCGTCTCCATGCCCTGCATGGAGCTGTTCGCCGCCCAGGACGAAGCTTACCGCCGCAAGGTCCTGCCCGCAGGCCCGGTGCGTGTGGGTATCGAAGCAGCCGTCCGTGACGGCGGCTGGGACCGCTGGCTGCTGGGCGAGCGCGGCCAGGAGAAGAAAGCCGGTTTCGTCGGCATGGACCGCTTCGGCGCCTCCGCCCCCGCAGGCGAGTTGTTCGAGCGCTTTGGCATTACGGCCGAGGGCACAGTGGCGAAGGTGAAAGAGCTGTTGGGCTGACGCCGACGTTCAACAAGAACACAAAGGGCACCCAATTGGGTGCCCTTTTCGTTTACAGCGCCCCCTCTTGAGGCGATCCAATATTTTGAACTGCCTGCACGGAATTTCTCTTTAATTACCCTCATACACGTCATAGGGTCCTGGGCACATCTTAAGGGAAAGCTGCATGAAGATAAGAGTTAGTCAATTCATCGAGTTTGCTTACGGCGACAAGCGCAAAGATAAGGCAAGAGCCAAGAGCATAATTGATGGCTTCGACTTGCCGTATGAACCTGCCAAAGATCGCTACAAGCAGTTTCGAGAAGCTATGGCTTCTCTTGAAGAGAAAAAAATTTCGACGAAGAAGTTTTTAGAACTGCACTCAAACGTTTCCGCAAATAAGTCTGCTGGATACAAGGTTCTCTGCAAAAACTACCTGGACCTAAAAGAGGACCACGCGCTCACATGGCAGGGGCGTAGCCCAATCGAAGCGGAGATTGCTGGACTGAGTATCTCCACGGCGTGGTACTTGCGAACTGAAGCAAACAACCAGAGAAGAATTGTTTTCCTGCACTTTGGAAAAGAACCGATGCCCCGTAACAAGGAGAAAGGTTTACTGACAATACTGCGATTGGCGAAACCAGATTCCGCAGGTGTTGGCATACTCAATATCCAGCCAGGGACATTAATAACGGCAACGCGGCTTGATCAAAATGAAGCTGACTACCTACATGAACGCGCTGCTAAGTTCATAGATGTTGCCAAGAAACTTCAATCTGGTGACTAGAAGCAGCTCCAAACGGTTAGCTCCGATAGCGAACATTCATCGGCGCCCGGGCCGAGGGGTAGGCGTGAAGCGCCCTCCCCGTGGGGTCGGTCCGGGCGCTGCCCGTGCTTCACACGGGCATTTCGCTCAATGGCTGGCGTTCCGCCCCGAAACCGCCGCAATCACCGGCCCGATCACCTTGGTCGCCAGCGGGATCAGCAGCAGCCCCAGCGCGACGCCGAACACGCCGTCCACTGCCGCCTTGGCGGTCCACTCGGCAAAGCCGGTCCAGCCCTCAGGCACCGCATAGCCCACGGCATAGGCCCAGTCGTGGATCAGATGGCCCAGCCAACCAAAGCCCAGCACCTCCAGCCCGTGGATGATGATGGAGCCGCCGACCCACAGCATCGCTGCGGTACCGACCACCGACAGGATCTTCATCAGCACCGGCATGAACTTGACCAACCCGCGCCCCAGCCCGCGACCCACGGGCGTCGGTGCGTTCTGGGCCAGATACAGGCCGACATCATCCATCTTCACGATCAGCGCGACAGAGCCGTAGACCGCAACCGTCACGCCAATCGCCACCACTGCCAGCGTCGCCGCCTGCATCCAGACGTTCGGCGCCTCAATGGCGGCCAGCGCGATGGTCATGATCTCCGCCGACAGGATGAAATCGGTCTTGATCGCGCCCCTGACCTTCTGCTCCTCCAGATGGCCCGGGTCCTTGATGCTCATGTCCTCGTCTATGGCGTGGCTGGCATGGGGAAACAGCACGTGAAAGACCTTCTCCGCGCCTTCAAAACACAGATAGGCCCCGCCCAGCATCAGCAAGGGCGTAATCAGCCAGGGCGCAAAATTCGCCAGCAGCATGGCGACTGGTAAGAGCAGGATCAGCTTGTTGAACAATGAGCCGCGAGTGATGCGCCAGATGATCGGCAACTCGCGTGCAGGTGCAAAGCCCTGCAGGTACTTGGGGGTCACCGCGGCATCGTCGATGATCACACCGGCGGTCTTGGCCCCGGCCTTGCCCGCCGCCGCCGCCACATCGTCGACCGAGGCCGCCGCCACCTTGGCAATCCCCGCCACGTCATCCAGCAGCGCCAGCAAACCGCTCATGCCAATTCCCTCAAATCCTGTTCGCGTCTGAGTGGCAATCTGCCCGCTTCCGCGCCGCAGCACAAGCGTTAGCGCCACCGCTCCCCGGTGGCAAATTTCCGTTAACGCCACCGGCAAAAACCGTTATCGCCAACATCATGATTTTGCGCTAACAGTTTCATTTAATGACGCTTTTACCCCTTTAGACCACATCCGCCCCGGTCTATATGGCGGCCAAAGGTTTTGCTCGCTTGGAGACGTACTCATGACCATCAAAGTCGGGATCAACGGTTTTGGCCGCATCGGCCGCTGCACCCTGTCGCACATCGCCGCCTCGGGCCGCGACGACATCGAAGTGATCAAGGTGAACGCCACCGGCCCGCTGGAGACCGCGGCGCATCTGATCAAGTACGACTCCGTGCATGGCCGTTTCCCGGGTGAAGTGACCATCGGCGACGGCACCATGAACCTGGGTCGCGGCGACATGCAGATGTTCTCCACCTACGACATGAACGAGCTGGACTGGTCGGGCTGCGACGTGGTCCTGGAATGCACCGGCAAGTTCAATGACGGCGAGAAGGCCAAGGCGCACCTGGAGCGCGGCGCGGGGAAAGTACTGCTGTCCGCCCCCGGCAAGAACGTCGACAAGACCATCGTCTTCGGCGTCAACGACGACCAGCTGGAAGCCGGCGACAAGATGATCTCCAACGGCTCCTGCACCACCAACTGCCTGGCGCCGCTGGCCAAGGTGCTGGACGAGGCGTTCGGCATCGAGCACGGCATCATGACCACCATCCACGCCTACACCGGCGACCAGCCGACCCTGGACCGCCGCCACAAGGACCTGTACCGCGCCCGCGCCGCCGCCATGTCGATGATCCCGACCTCGACCGGAGCTGCCAAGGCCCTGGGCGAAGTGCTGCCGAACCTGAAAGGCCGCCTGGACGGTTCCGCCATCCGTGTGCCGACCCCGAATGTCTCTGCCGTGGACCTGACCTTCCGCGCCGGCCGCGACGTCACTGCCGAGCAGATCAACGCCGCCGTCAAAGAAGCCGCCGAAGGCCCGATGAAAGGCGTGCTGGGCTTTGAACCTGCGCCGCTGGTCTCCACCGACTTCAACCACACCCCGGAAAGCTCGATCTTCGCGCCCGACCAGACCCGCGTGGTCGAGGACCGCATGGTGCGCGTGCTGGCCTGGTACGACAACGAATGGGGCTTCTCGGTCCGTATGGCCGACGTCGCCGTGGCGATGGGCAAGCTGGGCTAAACCTGCCTTAACCGCTTGAGAATTCACGCCCGCTCAGGTTATCTGGGCGGGCGTTTTCATTTGCGGCGGAGCCTTCATGACCAACCGGATTGCCATTTTTCTGGGCCTGTTCCTGATTGCCGCGGCCGTCATCGACATTGCCCTGTTCGGCGACCGCCACATGATCTTTCTCGGCAAGAGGCTGTTTGCGCTGATCGACTGGGTTGCCTTCTGGCGCTGATCACCCTGACGCGGATGCGCTGGGATCCAAGCGCCCTACCCCGAATACCAGCGGCTGCGTCAGCCGCCTGTGCGCGCAGCGCGCCGCCGAAAGAACAAAGCCGGGCGTCAGCCCGGCTTTGCCTGTGTCCGATGCTGTGAACCGGGTCAGCCGGTCTTGCCGAGCCGGTCCATCAGCTTGTCCTTGACCAGCGGGGTGACGAATTTCGACACATCGCCATCCAGCCGGGCGATTTCCTTGACCAGTTTCGAAGCAATCGCCTGATGCCGGGCCTCGGCCATCAGGAACACGGTCTCGATTGAGCTGTCGAGCGCCCGGTTCATGCCGACCATCTGGAATTCATACTCGAAATCGGCCACCGCCCGCAGGCCGCGCACAATGATCTGGGCGCCGACATCGCGGGCGCAATCGATCAGCAGATTCTCGAACGGATGCGCGATGATCTCGGTGCCGGTCTCATCGCTCAGTTTGGCGCATTCCGCCTCGATCATCGCAACCCGCTCTTCCAGGTTGAACAGCGGCCCCTTGTCGCGGTTGATGGCGACGCCGATCACCAGCTTGTCCACCAGCGCGCTGGCGCGGCGGATGATGTCGATATGCCCGATGGTGATCGGGTCGAAGGTGCCGGGATACAGACCCACGCGCATGGGCGGCCTCCTGCCTTGTCAGAATTTCTGCACACGCAAACATATTTGCCGCCGCCATTGCAAGGGGGCAGAAATACGGATGGGCCCGCCTGCGGCTCAGTGCCCCATGATCATGTCTTGCAATGCGTCCTTTTCCATCGCCACCTGCGACAGCTGCGCCTTGACCGCATCGCCCAGTGTCACGATGCCGATCAGCTTGCCGTCCTCAACCACCGGCATGTGGCGGAACCGTCCGTCGGTCATCTGCTGCAGGATCTCGCCGACGTTGGACTGGCTGGTGCAGGTGACCAGATCCCTTGTCATATAGCTGCTGACCGGCCGGTCCAGACAGCCGGAGCCGACCTTGGCCAGTTCACGGACGATATCCCGTTCCGACAGGATGCCGTCCGGCGTCTCCCCGTCACCTGAGACCACAACGGTGCCGAACCGGTTGTCCGACATCACTTTTGCCGCCTCGGCCACGCTGGCGTCCGGCTTGACCGTGACGACCCCAGTGCTGGCTTTCGACTTCAAAATCACTTGGACAAGCATTCAGCAAACCTCCGAAATAATATTGCGTATTTAAGAGGTTTGCCGCAACGCAGCTTTAAGTCAAGGCTTCCAGCCGGGCCACCTCGTCGCGGATGCCCTTTGACAACGCCTGGGCAAAGCGGTTCAGACGCTCGCTGCGCTGGTCGCCCTGATGCCGCACCAGATGGAAACTGCGTGTCAGGCTCACCTTGTCAGTCAGGATTTTTCGCAGCATCCGGTGGGCCGGCAGGCTGAAGTCATGCGCCACGCAGACCGCAGTGCCCTGCGCCGCCATCTTGATCTGCACCGAGACAGAGTTGGACGCCAGCGCCACCCGCTCCACGCCGATGTCGTTCAGATAGTCCAGTTCCTTGTCAAAGATCATGTCGGGAATATAGCCGATCATCTTGTGGCCCTTCAGGTCCTCCAGCTTTTCGATCGGCGGATGCTCCTTCAGGTAATGACGCGAGGCGACCAGGTGCAGCTTATAGTCGCAGATCTTCTGCACCAGCAGCTTGCCTGCGGTCGGCGCGCTGACGGTGACCGCCATGTCGGCCTCGCGGCGGCTGAGGTTGATCACCCGCGGCAGCGCCACGATCTGGATGTCCAGGTCCGGGTTCTCCTCGGCGATCTGGGCGCAGACCTGCGGCAGGATGTAGTTGGCGCTGCCGTCCGGCGCGCCGATGCGGATCTGGCCGGACATGGTGTCGCTGGGGCCGCTCAGCGCTTCGGTGCCTGCCCGCATCGCCTGTTCTGCCGCCTCGGCATGGACCAGCAGACGGTCGCCGGCGGCGCTGAGGGCATAGCCCTGCGGCGACTTCACGAACAGCGGCGTTTCCAGTGCTGCCTCGAACCGGGCAATGCGGCGGCCGACGGTGGCGGGATCCATCTTGAGGATACGGCCGGCGCCGGACAGGCTCGCCTCCCGCGCCACCGCCAAAAACACTTTCATATCATCCCACTGCGGATCCATTGGCCCCGGGTCCTCCGTTTTCCTGCTAACGCGGCGTTAACCTTTTGCGTTCCTGCAAAGCCTCTTTGAAATGTTTCCTCTTTTCCGATGTTTTTTGCAAGCCTACGATGGAGGCAAGATGAACAGAGGAGGATCCGATGAAAGAACTCGGCCACTTTATCAACGGCAAACTGGTCTCCGGCACCTCGGGCCGCTTTGACGATGTTTTCAACCCCGCAACCGGTGAGGTGCAGTACCAGTGCCCGATGGCCAGCGCTGCAGAGACCACCGATGCGATCGAAAAGGCCGCCGCGGCGCAGCCCGCATGGGGCGCCACCAACCCGCAGAAACGCGCCCGCGTGATGATGGCGATGGTCGGCCTGATGAACCGCGACATGGACAAGCTGGCAGAAGCGCTGAGCCGCGAGCATGGCAAGACCATCCCGGACGCCAAGGGCGACCTGCAGCGCGGCCTGGAAGTGATCGAATACTGCGTCGGCGCGCCGCAGATGCTGAAAGGTGAATTCACCGACAGCGCAGGCCCCGGCATCGACATGTACTCCATGCGCCAGCCGCTGGGTGTTGTCGGCTCGATCATGCCCTTCAACTTCCCCGCCATGATGCCGCTGTGGCACGTCGGCCCGGCGCTGGCCTGCGGCAACGCCGTGGTGCTGAAGCCCTCCGAGCGCGACCCCTCCGTGCCGCTGATGCTGGCCGAGCTGTTCATCGAAGCCGGCCTGCCCGAAGGCGTGTTCCAGGTCGTGAACGGCGACAAGGAAGCCGTCGACACCATCCTGGACAGCGAAATCATCCAGGGCGTCTCCTTCGTGGGCTCCACCCCGATTGCGCAATACATCTATTCCCGCGCCACCGCCAACGGCAAGCGCGCCCAGTGCTTCGGCGGTGCCAAGAACCACATGATCATCATGCCAGATGCCGATCTGGACCAGGCCGCTGACGCGCTGGTCGGTGCAGGCTTCGGCGCGGCCGGCGAACGCTGCATGGCGATCTCGGTTGCGGTGCCGGTCGGAGAGGAAACCGCCGACAAGCTGATCGAAAAACTGATCCCGCGCATCGAAACCCTGAAGGTCGGCCCCTACACCGCCGGCGACGACGTCGACCTGGGCCCGGTTGTGACCGCAGCGTCCAAGGAGCGCATCCTGGGCCTGATCCAGTCCGGTGTCGATCAGGGCGCAAAGCTGGTGGTCGACAACCGCGACTTCAAACTGCAGGGCTACGAGGACGGATTCTTTGTCGGCGCCCACCTGTTCGACCATGTCACCCCCGACATGGACATCTACAAGCAGGAGATCTTTGGACCGGTGCTTTCCACTGTGCGTGCAGGCACTTACGAGGAAGCCCTGAAGCTGGCGATGGACCACGAGTACGGCAACGGCACCGCGATCTTCACCCGTGACGGCGACACCGCGCGCGACTTCGCGTCCCGTGTGAACATCGGCATGGTGGGCATCAACGTGCCGATCCCGGTGCCGCTGGCCTACCACACCTTCGGCGGCTGGAAGAAGTCGATGTTCGGCGACCTGAACCAGCACGGCCCGGACAGCTTCAAGTTCTACACCCGCACCAAGACCGTGACCTCCCGCTGGCCCTCGGGCATCAAGGAAGGCGGCGAGTTCAACTTCAAGGCAATGGACTAACCTCCTGCCCCTTAACAGGAAAAGGCCCCGGATTTTCCGGGGCCTTTTTCTTTGGCGGCAGGCTTGGACAATCTGTGCGCCATGACCCGCGGCGTCTTTCCCGGCACGGAACCAGTTTAAATAAGGTTTCCACCCAATTTTTGCTTGCTCCCCGCTGCCGGTCGTCTATCCGGTCCTGAACTGAAAGATAAACGGCAGGCGCATGAGCAAGACACAAGACCGGAACCAGCCGCAGGCGGCTGCACGAACCGCCCGTGACTGGGTCAAGATCCTGGCCCAGTACCGCGAACCCAACCCTCTGCGCAGCAGCTTCGAGCTGGCGGTGACGGTGGTGCCCTTCCTGCTGCTTTGGGCGCTGGCCTGGTGGTCGCTGTCGGTGAGCTACTGGCTGACGCTGGCCATTTCCGTGCTGATCGCTGCCTTCCTGCTGCGCCTGTTCACCATCCAGCACGACTGCGGCCACGGATCTTTCTTGAACAACCGCCACATCAGCGACTGGGTGGGCCGGATCATCGGGGTGCTGACCCTGACTCCCTACGACGTCTGGCGCCGCACCCATTCGATCCACCACAGCACCCACGGCAACCTGGGCAAGCGCGGCATGGGTGACATTCATACAATGACCGTGGCCGAATACCGCGCTGCAGGCCGCTGGGACCGCCTGATCTACCGGCTTTACCGCCACCCGGTGACCCTGTTCGGCATCGGCCCCGGCTACCTGTTCTTCCTGCAGAACCGCATCCCCTACGGCCTGACAGGCCAGGCCCGCTACTGGATCAGCGCCATGGGCACCAACGCGTCGATCCTGGCAGCGCTGGGGCTGATCTGGTATTTCGGCGGGCTGATGCCGCTGCTGCTGATCTTCCTGCCGGCCACCCTGATTGCCGCCACCGCAGGCCTGTGGCTGTTCTATGTCCAGCACCAGTTCGAGACCACCCAGTGGGAGCAGGACAGCGACTGGCAGCTGCATGACGCCGCGCTGCACGGCAGCTCCCACTACGTGCTGCCGCCGGTGCTGCAATGGCTCAGCGCCAATATCGGCATCCACCATGTGCACCACCTGTACAGCCGCATCCCCTTCTACCGCCTGCCCGAGGTGCTGCGCGACCATGCCGAACTGGCCGAGGGCAACCGGATGACCATCCGCGAAAGCCTGGCCAATGCCCGGCTGCACCTGTGGGACGAGGACAGCAAGCGCCTCCTGTCCTTTGCCCAGGCCCGCACCCTGCCGGCCTGACCCGCGATTGATGCCCGGGCGGCAATCTTCCGCCGCCCGGCGCAACACAAGCTTGTGAGGCGGGGAATTTCCGCTATGCCGGCCCTAGGAAAACTTGCCTGGATGCTTATCTTGCGGCGGAGTTTTCGAGCAGCACGGTAGAGGCAACATGACCAAACTCCGCATCACCCGCCGCGCAACCCTGATGGGCCTTGGCGCCACGCTGGCAACCCCCGCGCTCCTGCGCGCGCAGTCATCAACTGACGCCTTCCCGCAGAACGAACCCGCCATCCGCGACGAGGTGCCGGTGCAGCGGAACGTCTCCGCTTTCAGCCAGCAGAACTGGCAGGACCATTTCGAAACCCTGGGCGTCGGCTGCCTGCTGGCCGACATCAGCTCCCGCGCGCTGCACTACTGGGGCCCGGACGGCGAGACCTACCGGCTGTTCCCCTCCTCGGTTCCGATGACCGAGGACCTGACCAAGCGCGGCTACAGCGAGATCGTGCGCAAGGCCGAGAACCCCAGCTGGACCCCGACCGCTTCGATGCGCGAGCGCGATCCGACCCTGCCGGAACGCATTGAGGGCGGCGAGAAAGGCAACCCGCTGGGCACCCGCGCGATGTATCTGGACTGGCCCGCCTACCTGGTCCACGGCACCCATGACACCCGCAAGATCGGGCGGCAAAGCTCCTCCGGCTGCATCGGCCTTTACAACCAGCATGTCGAAGAGCTGTATGAGCTGGTGCAAGTCGGCACCCAGGTGCGGCTGCTCTGATCTCAGCTGACCAGGCTGGCTCCAAATGAAGCGGGCGCGGGAATTCCCGCGCCCTTCGTTCATTGTTTGCCCAAGTCAGGTCAGGCTGATGTGGTCCGGCTTCAACCCGGCATTGAAACGTTCCAGGGTCTTTTCCAGCAGCGCCTCGAAGTTGCGGGTGAATTTCCCGGTGTCATAGAGCGGGCCGGTCTCGATCCCCTGTTTCACCCGTGCCTTCACATCCGCCAGGTATGCCTTGTCGCGGGCCAGTTTCAGGGCCAGCGCCTGGTATTGCTGCGGCGTTGCGGCGGTCAACTCATCCAGGCCGACCGAGTGCAGCAGGCTGGCAGCCACCCGTGCGGCGAACTGTTTGCCCGCTTTGGTGACGACAGGGACGCCTGCCCACAAAGCGTCACTGGCCGTGGTATGCGCGTTAACAAAGAAAGTATCCAGAAAGATATCCGCCAGCGGCAGGCGGGCCAGGTGCTCCTCCTGCTTTGCAAACCCGGCAAAAACGATACGCTCAGGGCCGATGCCGCGCCGTTTCGCTTCGGCCAGAATGTTTGCCTGGATATGGTCGCGGGCGGCGTAGAACCACAGAACGCTGTCGGGAACCAGCTTCAGCAGCTTCATCCAGATGTCGAATTCATCCGGCGACACCTTGTAGGGGCTGTTGAAGGAACAGAACACCACCGCATCTTCCGGCAGCCCCATGTCCGCACGTGTGGGTTTGAATGCCGCGGCCTTGCGGCCGTCATCGTTGGACTGGTAGCAGTCCGGCATATACAGGACTTTTTCGGTGTAAAACTTGCGGTACTTCGGCGGCACCACAACGGAATCCGCCACCATATAGTCGATGGCCTCGACACCGGAGGTGCCGGGGTAGCCGAGATAGGAGATCTGGACCGGCGCCATGCGGTGATCGAACAGGTTGATCCGGTTGCCCTTGGTGTGCCCCTTCAGGTCTATCGCGATGTCGAGTCCGTCTGCCCGCGCCAGTTCTACAATCGTTTCGCTGTCGACGCCGCCGACGTGCCGGTAGACATCCGCGGATTTCTCCGCCCGCAGCCGGCCTGCATTGTCGTTCATCGCGCCATAGTCGTAGATGTAGATCTCGAACTTCTCCCGGTCGTGCAGTTCGAACATCCGGCCGATCAGGAACATGGTCGCATGATCCAGGAAGTCGCAGGAGAAATAGCCGATCCGGATCTTGTCTTTCTTCGCCAGCGGCGCGGTGAAACTGGCGGTCTCGGTCTTGCAGACCTTGGTTGCCTTGGCTGCAAGCACCGAAAACTGCTTTTGCAGGTCCGGATCATCGACCAGGCTCAGGAAGGAAAACGGGTCGATGGCCGACATGCCCTTGGTGTTGTGCTTGATCTTCCGGCGCGCTTTGTCAAAGTCGGACCAGTCGCATTTCTGCCGTTTCAGGTGCATCATGCGGGCAAAGACAACTTCATTGTTCGGCGCGAACTTCAGCGTGTCCTGAAAATAGTTGATGGCCTCCTCATCCTGCCCGATCCGCATCAGGTAGCTGCCGATATAGGCCAGGCATTCCGGGTTTTGCGGCTCAAGCCGCAGCGCTTCGATATGGCAAAGGATCGCCTTGTCGCGCTTTTCCATCAGCTCGTAAACCTCGCCGAGCGTGGTGTGGAGCTTGCGGTTTTTGCTGTCCAGTTCCAGCGCCTGCTTCAGCAGGTAGATCGCGTCGTCAAAGCCGCGTTCAACGGCCTTGCGCCGCGCGAGTTTCATCAGCTGCGCGGCTTGTTCCTTGGGGCCGCGGTTGTTTGACTTCAGCATCCCATGTTTTACCGACAAGGCAAAATCGGCGCGGGCATTGGCGGTGACGGCGCTGGCGAACCCCTGCTTGGCCTTGTCCGGGTTTAGCGGGGTGGAAGATGCCAGAAAATGCTGAGCCCCAGAATTCGACACTGCGCCTGCTCCTTTTGGAATGCGTTTGGCAGGATTCACCTGCACTTGACCGGTTTGAGACAGAGTTTCGCCGAAGTTTCTTAATTTTCTCCTGATCCCGTGGCGGTATGGCGCGGCATTGCTGCACGGCGGCTTTGCATTTGCGCAGCTTGCCTCAGCGTCCGCCGGCGGGTATTAAATAAACAACTGTTCAATTCATCTGATCGACGGGAGGAGCGGCGCATGGATTTCGCACTGACAGAGGAACAGCAGGCCATTTTCGACATGGCCCATGCATTCGGCCAGGAAAACATCGCACCGCATTCCCGTGAATGGGAAAAGGCAGGCACCATCCCCAAATCGCTGTGGCCGCAACTGGCGGAGCTGGGTTTTGGCGGGCTTTATGTGTCCGAGGAATACGGCGGCTCCGGCCTCTCGCGGCTCGACGCCACCCTGGTGTTCGAAGCGCTGGCGATGGCCGACCCCGCGGTTGGCTCCTTCCTGTCGATCCACAACATGTGCGGCGGCATGATCGACAAGTTCGGCTCCGAGGAGACCAAGCAAAAATGGCTGCCGAGCCTGTGCACCATGGAGAAAATCTTCTCCTACTGTCTGACCGAACCCGGCTCCGGCTCCGACGCGGCGGCGCTGAAAACCCGCGCCGAGCGCAGCAATGAGGGCTATGTGCTGAACGGCACCAAGGCGTTTATCTCCGGCGGTTCTTACTCCGACGCCTACGTCGTGATGTGCCGCACCGGCGAGGACGGCCCCAAGGGCATTTCCACCGTGGTGGTCGAGGACGGCAACCCGGGGCTCTCCTTCGGCGCGCTGGAGGACAAGATGGGCTGGAAGGCGCAGCCCACCTCGCAGGTGCAGTTCGACGATTGCGCGATCCCCGCGGACAACCTGATCGGCGAAGAGGGCAAGGGCTTTTCTTACGCGATGGCGGGCCTCGACGGCGGCCGCCTGAACATTTCGGCCGGCGCGCTCGGCGGCGCCCAGGCCGCTCTGGATCAGACCGTGCAGTACATGTCCGAGCGCAAGGCCTTCGGTAAATCCATCAACCAGTTCCAGGCGCTGCAGTTCCGGCTGGCGGAGTATGAGACTCGCCTGCAGTCTGCCCGCACCTTCCTGCGCCAGGCGGCGTGGAAGCTGGACACCGGCGCCCATGACGCCACCAAGTTCTGCGCCATGGCCAAGCTGATGGTCACCGACACCGCCTTTGACGTCGCCAACGGCTGCCTGCAGCTGCACGGCGGCTACGGCTATCTGGCCGACTACGGCGTCGAGAAGATCGTCCGCGACCTGCGGGTGCACCAGATCCTGGAAGGCACCAACGAGATCATGCGCCTGATTGTCGCGCGCCAGCTGATTGCGGAGTAATCTGCAATCAGCAGACTGTCCGCGGCGCAAACACTGCTGGAGCCCGCCTGATGAGTGATATCCATATCCGCAAAGTCGGCCACACTGGCCGCATCACCTTCACCCGCCCCAAGGCGCTGAACGCGATGAGCTACGGCATGTGCATGGCGATCGACGCCGCCATGCGCGGCTGGGCCGACGATGAGGACGTCAAGCTAGTGGTGATCGACGCCGAGGGCGACAAGGCGTTCTGCGCCGGCGGCGACATTGCCGAGCTCTACGACACCGGCACCAAGGGCGACTATTCCTATGGTCGCACCTTCTGGCGCGACGAATACCGGCTGAACGCCCGCATATTCGAGTACAAGAAGCCGGTGATCAGCTTCATGCAGGGCTTCACCATGGGCGGCGGCGTCGGCATCGGCTGCCATGGCACCCACCGGGTGGTCGGCGAAGGCAGCCAGATCGCCATGCCGGAGGTCGGCATCGGCCTGGTGCCGGATGTGGGCGGCTCGCTGATGCTGGCGCTGGCGCCGGATCACCTGGGCGAATACCTCGGGATGACCGCCGCGCGGATGGGCGCCGATGATGCGATCCTTGCGGGCTTTGCCGACTATTTCATCCCGCAGGACCAATGGCCCGCGCTGATTGCCACGCTGGAGGAAACCGGCTCCGCCAAGCTGGTGGAGGACGCCGCACGGCCCGCGCCGGAAGGCAAGCTGCGCGCGGTCCGCAAGGACACCGCCAAACACTTCGGAAAGGACAGCCTGGAGGACATCCTTGCGGGCCTCGAGGCAGAGGACAGCGAGTTCGCCGCTGCCGCTCTGAAGTCGCTGAAGCGCAATTCGCCGCTGTCGATGGCCTGCACGCTGGAGATGCTGCGCCGCCTGCGCGCCGACGGCCCCGCCATCCGCCGGGCGCTGGACCTGGAATACCGCTACACCTTCCGCGCCATGGAAAAGAGCGATTTCCTGGAGGGCATCCGGGCGCAGATCATTGACAAGGACCGCAATCCGCAATGGCTATATGCGGGCCAGCCGGTGCCTGCGCAGGCGGTTGACGACATGCTGGCGCCTTTGGGCGCTGATGCGCTGACATTTGAGGAGGAAGTGCAATGAAGATCGGATTTATCGGGCTCGGCAACATGGGCGGGCCGATGGCCGCCAACCTGGCCAAGGCCGGCCATGAGGTCACCGGTTTCGACATGGCTGATGTCAGCATCGAAGGCGTCAAAATGGCGGCCTCCGGCCCTGAGGCTGCGGCAGGCGCCGATGCGGTGATCACCATGCTGCCCAACGGCGCTATCCTGCGCCTGGTCGCGGCTGAGGTGATCCCGGCCATGACCAAGGGCGCGGCCTTCATCGACTGCTCCACCGTCGACGTCGACTCTGCCCGCGCAGTGGCCGAACAGGCCGAATCCGCAGGGCTGCTTTCCGTCGACGCGCCGGTCTCCGGCGGCATCGGCGGCGCTGCCGGCGGCACGCTCACCTTCATGGCCGGCGGCTCGGCAGAGGCGTTCGCGGCCGCGGAACCGCTGTTCGGCATCATGGGCCAGAAAGCCGTGCATTGCGGCGAGGCCGGCGCCGGCCAGGCCGCCAAGATCTGCAACAACATGATCCTCGGCGTCACTATGATCGCCACTTGCGAGGCCTTTGCCCTGGCCGACAAGCTGGGCCTCGACCGGCAGAAGATGTTCGACGTGGTCTCCACCTCCTCCGGCTACAGCTGGACCATGAACGCCTATTGCCCGGCCCCCGGCGTCGGCCCGCAGTCGCCCGCCGACAACAACTACCAGCCCGGTTTTGCGGCGGAGCTGATGCTCAAGGACCTTGGCCTCAGCCAGCAGGCCGCCGAAAGCGCCGATGCCGACACCCCGATGGGCGAACTGGCGATGGCGCTTTATAAGAAATTCGTCGAGGAAGAAGACGGCAAGGGCATGGATTTCTCCGCCATGCTGCCCCGTTTCGAAAAGCGCAGCCGCGAGGGCTGACACGCCCAGCCGCGCCCGCGCGGCCACCTCCCAAACCGGCACCGCGCCAGGCCGGCCCTCCTTCGGGCCGGCCTCAGTTTTCCAGGCTTCCGGCAAAAACCGCTAAAGTTCGACTAAACTCCCGGATTTCGGCCCCGCCCTGCCACAGTTCCGTCCCAATTCAGCAGCATTCCGGTAAGCGACCGTCAAACCCAGCATCCGGATTGAATCTGCCCGACATGGCCACCGCAACCGAACTGAACATCGACTCCAATGCCACCGCCATCCAGATGGCAGAGGAGATCTTCGGCGACGGCGTCACGGTGACCAGCGCCTCCTACAGCGGCGACACGCTGTCCTCCGGCATCTATTCCGGCGCCGACACCACCACCCCGGGCGTGGCGCCCGCGGATTCAGGCGTCATCCTGTCAACCGGTTACGTGCGCGATTTCACCAACAGCGACGGCTCCACCAATACCAACGTCCGCACCAACACCAGCACCAATACTTCCGGCACCAACGGGGACGCCGATTTCGACGCGCTGGCCGGGGCTGCCACCTATGACGCCTCCTTCCTTGAAGTGGACTTCATCCCCGACGGCGACGTTCTGACCATCGACTTCGTGCTGTCGTCCGAGGAATACCCGGAATTCGCCGACTCCCAGTACAACGACGTCATCGGCGTCTGGGTGAACGGGGTCGAGGCGCAGGTCTCCATCGGCGACGGCACCGCATCGATCGGCAACATCAATGACGGCACCGAAAACGTCTACGTCGACAATACCAGCGACCAGTACAACACCGAGATGGACGGGTTCACCATCACCCTGACCTTTGTCGCCCCGGTGAATGCAGGCGAAATCAACACCCTCAAGATCGGTGTCGCCGATACCGCCGACAGCAGCTATGACACCAACCTGCTGATTGCCGGCGGGTCGGTTCAGACCGCCGTGGTCGCCCAGGACGACCAGGACGACATCGCCATCAACAAGACCCGGGTGATTGACGTCCTGGAGAACGACACCGCCACCTCCGGCACGCTGACAATCACCCATATCAACGACCAGGCGGTCTCGGCCGGTGACACGGTAACGCTCACCACCGGCCAGCAGATCACCCTGAACGCCGACGGCACCCTGACCGTGGTCACCGACGGCGACCTGGAAACCGTCTATTTCAACTACACCGCGGACAACGGCCTGGGCAATTCGGACACCGGCCTGGTGCAGATCAACCAGACCGTGCCCTGCTTTCTGCGCGGCACCCTGATCCGCACCCCCGACGGCGAGATCCCGGTCGAGGATCTGCGCCCCGGCATGGAGGTGCTGACCTACGATAACGGTCCCCAGGTGCTGCAATGGACCGGCAGCCGCCGCACTTCCTGCACCCCGGACACGGCGCCGATCCGCTTTGCCGCCGGCAGCTGCGGCAACAGCCGCGACCTCTATGTCTCGCCGCAGCACCGGATGCTGGTCGACGGCCCGCCGGCGCAGCTGCTGTTCGGCGAGGACGAAGTGCTGGTCAAGGCCAAGGACCTGGTCAATGACAAGACCGTGCGCCCGGCGCTGGACATGCCGCAGGCGGAGTACTTCCACCTGCTGTTCGGCAGCCACCAGATTCTCTGGGCCAACGGCGCCCTCAGCGAAAGCTACCAGCCCGGACCGGAATCGGCCGCTGGCTTTGATGCCGGCACACAGGCGGAAATCCGCGAGTTGTTCCCGGAACTCTGCGCTGAAACCGGCCGCGGCTACGGAAACGCCGCCCGGCTGTCGCTGCGCAGCTTCGAAGCGCGGGTTCTTGCCACCGCCTGAGCGGCAACCGGCAGCCCGCCGCCGCCCCTTTCCAGCTCCCTTGGCTTTGCTGCACAGCTCTTTATGACAAGGGCAGCGAAGAAAGGATCCGCTGTAAATGGTACGCCGTCACCTTGTCCCGATCACCGTTCTTGCCGCGGCTTGCGCTCTGGCGATTCCGCTGGCCGCAGGCAATGGCGGCGTTGAGAAGGCCGCGCTGGATTGCCCGCAGGGCCTGGCGTTGAAGGCCTCGCAATGCACCCCTGCCCGGGTGGCCAAGAAGTTCTACCGGCGCGGCGACCATATCCTGTATGATTACACCTGGATCGGGAACCCCGGGAAATGGGCGCCGGATCCCTATGGCACCTATGTGCAGGCCGGCGGCTATGTCTACCAGGTCAACCGCGAGACACAGAAAGTGCTGCGCCTGATCGGCGCTGCGGACAATCTCTCGCAATAGGGGCCATGCTGCCAGGTCAGGACCGGGCCATCGCCTCCATCGCCTCGCGTGTGGAGTTGTCTGCCGGGAACAGCATTTCGATCCGCAGCTCCGACATCGCAAGATCGCCGGTACCGCCGAACTGCGTGATGGTGGAGAAGAACGCCAGCACCTGCCCTGCCATGCGGTAGCGCGCCGGGATCACCGCAGGCAGCACCCCCTCCTGCGGCACCGCATGGGCGGCGGCATGAGCCTGCAGCCGCGCCATTGCCCGCTCCAGAACCGGGTCAGCGCCGAAATGCGCCAATTCGGTCCGCAGCCGCGCCAGGCTGTGCCGCTCCACCTCCTGCAGATTGTCCAGCGCATCCCGCAGCGCGGCATTGTCCAGCAGCGCCTCGATCAGGCTGCTTCCCTTGCTGATCCCGGCGCCGCCCAGCATCAGCGCCATGGGCCGGTTCAGGTCCAGCAGCCGCCAGTGCCGGTCGATCACCATCGCCGGTAGGGGCTCATGCGCGGCCAGCATCTGCTCCGCCGCCTGCCGCAGCGGCGCCAGCTCCGCGTCGTCCAGGTCCCGGCTCGCATAGGCCGGCGCCAGCCCCGCTGCCGTCAGCATCTGGTTCTGCGCCCCGCCCGGCAGCTGCAATTCCTCGCTTAGACGCAGCACCATGCCCCGGCTGGGGCGCGCGCGGCCGCTCTCCAGAAACGACAGATGCCTGGCCGAGACCCCGGCCTCCAGCGCCAACTCCATCTGGCTCATCCGCCGAAGCCCGCGCCATTTCTTCAGAACCGCGCCAAATCCCTCTGCCATCTGCTGCCTCCGTTTTCCGCAGCATAGGCAGTCGCGCCCGGAAGTTCACTTACCTCCAAGGTAATTGTTTTGCTTCCTGGCTCTGCTGCACGCTGCCCGCAGTAACCTTCAGGAGCTTCCAATGACCCACATTGCCTCGATCCGCATGCTCAAGACCGTCTCGATTTTCTCCGCCGCCTTCGGGCTCGCCATGGTGCTGGCGCTGGCCACCCCGCTGGGCACGGCACTTGGCCTGTTCATCGACCTCGCCTTCCTGCCGGTGGACGGCGCCCAGATGCTCACCCCCGGCGCGGCGTCGCTGATGACCGCCATCAGCGGCGGGCTGATGTGCGGTTTCTGCGTGCTGATCTATCTGGTGGCAGACCACGTCTGCAGCAAGAACCCTGCCCTCGGCCGCCGCCTGCTGATCCCGGCGCTGTTGGCCTGGTACATCCCCGACAGCCTCGGCTCCCTCGCCGCCGGCGCCTGGTTCAACGTGGTGATGAACACTGCCTTCCTGGCGCTGTTCCTGGTGCCGCTGATGCTGGCCCGCCCCGCCACCGCGCAAACCGCGTAAGAAAGGAGGCGTCACCGCCCCCCTCATTCACCTTTGCCGAAATACTCCGGGGTGAATTGGCCAAAGGCCAAGAGGGGCAGCGCCCTCCTTTTCACTCCGCCGCCACCTTCCGCGCCGCCAGAATGTCCTTCAGATAGCGCCCGGTGTGGCTGCGCGGCTCCTCGGCCACCGCTTCCGGCGTGCCGGCCGCCACGATCTCGCCGCCGCCGTCGCCGCCTTCCGGGCCGATGTCGATAATCCAGTCAGCGGTCTTGACCACATCCAGATTGTGCTCGATCACCACCACAGAGTTGCCCTGCTCGACCAGCTCGTGCAGCACTTCCAAGAGCTTCTTCACATCCTCGAAATGCAGCCCTGTGGTCGGCTCATCCAGAATATACAGCGTCCGCCCGGTGGAGCGTTTCGACAGCTCTTTCGACAGCTTCACCCGCTGCGCCTCGCCGCCCGACAGCGTCGTCGCCTGCTGGCCCACCTTGATATAGCCAAGGCCGACCCGCATCAGCGCGTCCATCTTGTCGCGGATTGAAGGCACCGCCGCAAAGAACTGCTGCGCGTCCTCCACCGTCATATCCAGCACATCGGCGATGCTCTTGCCCTTGAACTTGATCTCCAGCGTCTCGCGGTTGTAGCGCGCGCCCTTGCAGGTTTCGCAGGTGACGTAGACGTCGGGCAGGAAATGCATCTCGATCTTGATCACACCGTCGCCCTGGCAGGCCTCGCAGCGGCCGCCCTTGACGTTGAAGGAGAACCGCCCGGGCTTGTAGCCGCGCGCCTTGGCCTCCGGCAGGCCGGCAAACCAGTCGCGGATCGGGGTGAAGGCGCCGGTATAGGTTGCCGGGTTCGACCGCGGCGTGCGGCCGATCGGACGCTGGTCGATGTCGATCACCTTGTCAAGATGCTCCAGCCCCTTGATGCTCTCGCAAGGCGCCGGCGTCTGGCGCGCACCATTGAGGCGCATCGAGGCGGTTTTGAACAGCGTCTCGATGGTCAGCGTCGACTTGCCGCCGCCCGACACGCCGGTCACGCAGACGAACTTGCCCAGCGGGAACTCGGCTGTCACCTCTTTCAGGTTGTTGCCGGTGGCCTTCACCACCTTGATCTTCTTCTTGTTGCCCTTGCGCCGCTTGGCCGGCACCGCGATCTCCCGCGTGCCTGCCAGATACTGGCCGGTGATAGAATTAGTGTCAGAGGCAATCATCTGCGGCGTGCCGTGGCTCACCACCTCGCCGCCGTGCACCCCGGCGCCGGGGCCGATGTCAAAGACGTAATCCGCCTGCCGGATCATATCCTCGTCATGCTCCACCACGATCACCGTGTTGCCCTGGTCGCGCAGGTTTTTCAGGGTGCCGATCAGCCGGTCGTTGTCGCGCTGGTGCAAGCCGATGGAAGGCTCGTCCAGCACATACAACACCCCGGTCAGGCCGGAACCGATCTGGCTCGCCAGGCGGATCCGCTGGCTCTCGCCGCCGGACAACGTGCCGGATGACCGGGACAGCGTCAGGTATTCAAGCCCCACGTTGTTCAGGAATCCCAGCCGCTCGCGGATCTCTTTAACGATGGCGCGGGCGATCTCCTGTTTCTGCTGGCTCAGGTGGTTCGGCACATCCTCGATCCAGGCCAGCGCCTCGCGGATCGACAGCTGCACCACATGGCCCACATGCTTCTCCGCGATCCGCACCGCCAGCGCTTCTTCGCGCAGCCGGTGGCCGCGGCACGCCCCGCAGGAGCGGTTGTTCTGGTAGCGCTCAAACTCCTCGCGGATCCAGTTGGAATCGGTCTCGCGGTAGCGCCGCTCCATGTTCGGAATGACGCCTTCGAATGTGCGCTCCACCTGGTAGACCCGCCCGCCCTCGTCATAGCGAAACATGATCTCCTCGTCGCCGGAGCCATACAGGAACACCTGCTGCACCTTCTCCGGCAGGTCCTTCCAGACCGTGTTCTTGTCAAACTCGTAGTGCCGCGCGATGGCTTCGATGGTCTGCAGGAAATAGGGCGACTTGCCCTTGCGCCAGGGCGCCAGCGCGCCGTCATAGACCTTCAGGCTCTGATCCGGTACCACCAGCCGCTCGTCAAAGAACAGCTCAACCCCCAGCCCGTCGCATTCCGGGCAGGCCCCGAACGGCGCGTTGAAGGAGAACAGCCGCGGCTCGATCTCCGGGATGGTGAAGCCACTGACCGGGCAGGCAAAGTTTTCGCTGAAGGTGATCCTCTCCGGATCGCCCTCGCGCGGGGCGGTTTCCAGAATGGCGATGCCATCGGCCAGGTCCAGCGCCGTGCGCAGGCTGTCCGCCAGCCGCGTCTCCATGCCTTCGCGCACCACCAGCCGGTCGACCACCACGTCGATGTCATGGCGGAATTTCTTGTCCAGCACCGGCGGCTCGTCCAGTTCATAGAACTCCCCGTCCACCTTCACGCGCTGGAAGCCCTGCTTGCGCAGCTCCAGGAATTCCTTCTTGTACTCGCCCTTGCGGTCCCGGACGATCGGCGCCAGCAGGTAACCGCGGGTGCCATCCTCCATCTCCATGATCCGGTCGACCATGTCCTGCACCTGCTGCGCCTCGATCGGCAGCCCGGTGGCCGGCGAATAAGGCGTGCCCGCACGGGCAAACAAAAGGCGCAAATAGTCATAGATCTCGGTTACCGTGCCAACGGTGGAGCGCGGGTTCTTCGAGGTCGTCTTCTGCTCGATCGAGATCGCCGGAGACAAGCCGCTGATATGGTCCACATCCGGCTTTTCCATCATGTCGAGGAACTGGCGCGCATAGGCGCTCAAGCTTTCCACATAGCGGCGCTGGCCCTCGGCATAGATGGTATCGAACGCCAGCGAGGACTTGCCCGAGCCCGAAAGGCCGGTGATCACCACCAGTTCATCGCGCGGAATATCCACGTCGATGCTTTTCAGATTGTGCTCGCGCGCGCCGCGCACTTCGATGGATTTCAGCTCAGCCATAATGCCCCCGTACCCGCGCCGCCGAACCCTTGGCGGACGCCCGCCCTACAGATAGGGAATGCTGTGGAAAACGCCAAGCCCAAAAAGAGAACATTGCGCGAACAGGTTGAAACTTGCTGACAGTAGCTGGCAGCAGCCGGAAGCCACAGGTTTTCCGACCTGGAATCCGGCGTGTCTAGGCCCAGGCGCGCCGCCGCGCGGCCAGCAGCAGGTGCACCAGAATGCCCGCCAGGAACAGCGCGCAGACCACCAGCATCATGCCGCCGTAACCCGCCAACCCAAGCGAGCCCAGCAGCAGCGGCGTGCCGATCACATTGCCGGCATTGCCTGCCTGTGACATGGCGCCGTTCGACTCGGCCTGGTCTGCCGCGGTGGTGTTCAGCTGCGGAACGCAGGCAAAACTGCCGCTCTGCACCAGGCCAAAGGCCGCGGCCAGCGCGAAACAGGCCAGCCAGTCCCCTGGCATCATCCAGAGCCACAGGCCCGCCGCGGCACAAAGCGCAAACCCCAGCTGGATCAGCGGCACCGCCGGCATCATCCGCAGCAGGGCCACCCCGATGATCATCGACGAGGCGATGGAGATCAGCGGAAACGCCCCCATCACAAAGGCCCGCTGCCCCTCCGGCACATGCGGCGGCAGCACCGTCAGCAGTGCCACAAAACAGGTCGTATAGAACAGCCAGCCCGCAGCCGGCGCCAGCTTGAACGGCGAGCGGTAGATCTTCAGATGCAGCGCAGGCAGCATCGCCAGCGGCGGCATCGGCTGGCGCGGCGGCACCGGCAGATCGCGCATCGCCCACTGCAGCAGCACCGCCAGCGCCGCCATCAGCGCGGCATGGGCCGCAAACAATGCCAGCAGCCCGTAGGAGGCCACCAGCGGCAGCCCCAGCCAATTCAGCAGCGCAAAGGCAACGCCGAAAAACGTGCTCCAAACCGTCAGCGCCGTGCCCCGCTGGCGGTCATCAGCCAGCAGCGCCATCAGCGTCGGCCCCGCCACCACGATGCCCAGATGCGACAGGCCTTCCACCGCGCGTGTCACCAGGAACAGCCCGTAGGGCAGGTGCAGCACCTGCAGCGCCGACATCACGGCGCCTGTCCAAAGCGCCCAAACCAGCGTGCGCCGGTAGCCAAAGGCGGAAACAAACAGCCCGGCCACCGCACCCAGCAGAATACCCAGCACCCCGGTCATCGACACGCTGAGGCTCAGCGCCGCGCCAGCCTCGGGATACAGCGCGCCATGCTGGTCAAAGACAACTGACACCTTGCCGTATTGCGCCGCCGCACCCAGACCCGCGGCCCAGACCGCCAGGATCGCGCCCCAGCGGGTTTTCCTGGATGTGATCATGTCCGCTGCCTTTTGTTATTGATTTGCCTCTGGTTACCCCGGTCCGGTCCGGGAGGCCATAGCGCACAGACAAACCGACGCAGCGCGACATCCCCCAGCGCGGAACAAGGCCGCAAGGCCGCCGCGCACCGCCGTCGCGCCCCCACGCGGCGGCGATCTGGCTGGTCTTGGCGTTCGGCTCAGACGTTCTACGAATGTGGCCGGTATAAACTGCCACTCAAAGACGTCAGGATCGCCTCCACGCGCGCCGACGATGCGCGGCTCCAGGAAAAAAGGCGGCCTGTTACAGACCGCCTTTCATAACGTCCACTGCCGTAGGCAGCTTACATATGGATCACCCGGTCGTAGGCATCGAGCACGCTCTCATGCATCATCTCGGACAGCGTCGGGTGCGGGAAGACGGTGTTCATCAGGTCTTCCTCGGTGGTCTCCAGCTGGCGGCCCACCACATAGCCCTGGATCATCTCGGTCACCTCGGCGCCGACCATATGGGCACCCAGCAGTTCGCCGGTCTTGGCGTCAAAGATGGTCTTGACCATGCCTTCGGCCTCTCCCAGGGCAATCGCCTTGCCGTTGCCGATGAAGGGGAAGCGGCCGACCTTGATGTCGTAACCCAGTTCCTTGGCCTTGGCTTCGGTATAACCGACGGAGGCGACCTGCGGCTGGCAGTAGGTGCAGCCGGCAATGCTCTCGGGCTTCACCGGGTGCGCATGCTTGCCCGCAATCAGCTCCGCCACCATGACGCCCTCGTGGGACGCCTTATGCGCCAGCCAGGGCGCGCCGGCGATGTCGCCGATGGCATAAAGGCCGTCAACGCCGGTGCGGCAGAATTCATCAGTGATCACATGGGTGCGGTCGACCTTGACGCCCAGCTCTTCCAGCCCCAGCCCCTCGACGTTGCCTACGATCCCCACGGCGGAGATCACGGTGTCGAATTCCTGTTTCTCCACCTTGCCGCCGACATCGATATGGGCCGTCACCTTGCCCTTGCCGCGGTCAAGCTGCTTGACCATGGCTTTCTCCATGATCTTCATGCCCTGTTTGACGAAAGCCTTCTTGGCAAAGGCGGAGATTTCCGCGTCCTCGACCGGCAGCACCCGGTCCATCACCTCAACTACCGTAGTCTCGGCACCCAGCGTATTGTAGAAGCTGGCAAATTCGATGCCGATGGCGCCAGAGCCGATCACCAGCAGCTTTTTCGGCATCCGCACCGGCTGCAGCGCGTGCTTGTAGGTCCAGACCAGATCGCCGTCCGCTTCCAGCCCCGGCAGCTCGCGGGCGCGGGCACCGGTGGCCAGCACGATGTTCTTGGCGGTCAGATCCTGCGTGCCCTTGTCGGTCTTGACCGAGACCTTGCCCTTGGCCGGAATGGACGCCTCGCCCATCACCACGTCGATCTTGTTCTTCTTCATCAGGTGGCCGATGCCGGAGGACAGCTGTTTTGCCACCCCGCGCGAGCGTTTCACCACCGCGTCCAGGTCATAGCCGATGTTCTCCGCCTTCAGGCCGAAATCCTTGGCGCGCTCCATCAGGTGGAACACTTCCGAGGAGCGCAGCAGCGCCTTGGTCGGGATACAGCCCCAGTTCAGGCAGATGCCGCCCAGGTGCTCGCGTTCGACCACACAGGTCTTCAGACCCAGCTGCGCGGCACGGATGGCCGCAACATAGCCCCCCGGCCCTGCGCCGATTACGATCACGTCATAAGATTGTGCGGCCATGGTGCTCCCTCGCCCTCGAACAGGTTCCAAAAACTAGTTTACCGTTAAACTATATTTTGCTGCACTGCAATCACCCTCTGCTGCGTCATAGCGGCCATGCGTTTTCCGGCAGGTTTCCGCTTGGCAGAGCGGACAGCTCTGGGCCAGCATAGGCCGGAAGTTTGCCGCAATCCACAGCCCCGGACAGACCGCATATGTCAAAAACCCTCTTCGACCTCGCCAAGGCGCTTTTGAACGCCACACTGATCCTGCTGGCACTCTGCTTGTTCCTGGGATGGAAACTGATGGCGGCGACAGAGGTCGTCACCGCTGCCGCCGCGGATGCCGCAGACCGCCTAACGCCGCTGCACACCGCCGTCACCGGGCTGCAAGAGGAAGTTGCCGCCCTGCGCAACGCGGTGCAAGACGGCAGCAGCACCGCCTTCGCCGCCCGGTTTGCCCAGCTTGAGGCGCGGCTGGCGCAATTGCAGACCAGCGTCTCGGAAATGCGCGCCCTGCCGCAGGAGGCCGCGGCAGAGGCCGCCCGCGCCGGCGCCGCAGAGCTTGCCAGCCGCATCATCCGCGCCGCCCCGCTGCTGCAGGACGGCAGCGCCTGCAGCGCGCCCGAGAGCTGATCTGGGTTCAGCTCTGCGCGGCGTAAGCCTCAAGCAGTCCGCCGAATTCCTCCATCGAGGGGAAATGCTCAAAGCTATGCTTAGCCGCGACCTGCACAAACGGATGCCTGGCCGCGGTCCAGGTTTCGATGAAGGGACGGAACCAGCTGGTATCTTCGAACATCGTCGGCCGCACGTTCACAAACGCCTCCACGGCGCTGATCCGGGTGAACATCCACGTCAGGCACTCCGGGCAGCAGTAATGCGCCAGCTCTTCTCCTTTGGCACCGCCAATGACCGGGGCGCCGTGCAGCACGCTGAAAGCCTCCGCCGGAAACATCGCGGTCAGGGAAAACGCGCTGGCGCTCATTTTCTGGCAGCCGCGGCAGTGGCAGGCAGCAGTCAGAACCGGCGGCGCGGAGACTTCAATTGCGGCAGCGCCGCAGCGGCAAGTGCCGGTCATCGGAAATGGTGAAACGGTCATGGGGGCCTCCAGTGCATGTCTGAAACCGGGGACCGCTTCCCTGCCGCAAGTACCCCTCCGGCACAAGGACCGGGCAAAAGAAAACGCCGCGCCCTGGTGCGGGGCGCGGCGTTCAAATTGTCTGCTGGTGTGACGTCAGCCAGCCGCTTGCATCTGCCGCACGGTCTCGCCGTAGCCGCCCGCCTGCACATATGCCCGTTCCGGGCTGGTGCTGGCACGGTGCAGCGCCTCGTTGCGGTAGGGGAAGCGGCCGAACTGGCGGATCACTTCGCGGTGGGCGCGCGCATGCAGCAGGTTGCTGCCGCCGCTCTCCGGCATCCGCTCAATCATCAGCCGGATACAGCGTTCCTGGTCGCACAGGTTTTCCGAATGCATCAGCGGCAGGTAAAAGAACTGCCGGGCCGGCTCATCGATCTTGAGGTCCCAGTTCTTGTTGATCGCGATCTTCGCCGCCGACAGCGCGGCGCGGTCAGAGGCAAAGGCCCGGGCATCGCCGCGGAACATGTTGCGCGGGAACTGGTCCATCAGGATGATATAGGCCAGCGTGCCGCTCGGGTAGGTGAGCCAGAAGGAGAACCTGCCTTCGCAGGCCGCCTCCCATGTGGTTTGGAACTTTTCGCGGATCTCCTGATCCAGCGCGTCATCCTGCAGATACCATCCCTTCTCCCCGACTTTGTCGAGCCAGAATGCAAGTATCTCTTCGGGACCAGCCATCGGTCGTAACTCCAAGTTTCTCCTGACCTTAACTTCAGGCCAATTTACATACCGTTTACAAGTAACCTTGGGTCACAAGTTGTATCAGACAAGCCCTCTGTGTGAAATAATCCTCACAATTCCGGCTGGTTAGCGCAATCAGACTGTTTCTTGGGCAGTTTCTTGCTCTTCCAGCTCGCTCTCGATGGCGTATTCCTGGGCAAATTCCACCGCCACCGGCGACACCGCCGGCGACATCACCGCGTAGCTGCCGGTCTCGCCCACAGGGGTCGACGCACGCTGGGTTGCACGATAGGCGGCGTAGGCAGCCATCGAGAACATCAGCGCGCCGATGAAGGTAAAGAAGCCGGCCGGCCCGAACACCGCATCCTCCATCAGCCAGCCGGTGATCAGCGGCCCGGCGATGGCTCCGAGCCCGTTGATGAACACCAGTCCGCCCGATGCGGCCGCCATGTCGTCATGCTCCAGGTAGTCGTTGGTATAGGCGATCAGCAGCGAATAGAGCGGATTCGACAAACCGCCGATGAAGAAGGCCGCGACCAGGAGCATCTTGAACTCCATTCCGAACAGGAAGCCGATCACCGCGCCGCCGCCGCCCACCAGGGCGACAAACAGAATCAGAACCCGGCGGTCCATGCGGTCCGACAGCCAGCCCAGCGGATACTGCAGCAGCATCGCCCCCACATAGAAAGCGGAGACGAAGATCGACAGCTGCGTCAGGGTCAGCCCGGCGGCAGAGCCGTAAACCGCGCTCATGCCGAACTGGGCCGAGAACACGCCACCCAGCAGGAACATGCCGATACAGCCCAGCGGCGAGGTCTCAAACAGCTGGCGCAAGGTCATCGGCTTGGTGGTGTCAAAGGCCGGGGTCGGCGAAATCGACAGCAGGATCGGCCCGAAGGAGACCGAAACCAGGATCGACGCAATGATGAAGGCCTCATAGCCGGCCGGATCGCCGACCTGGATCAGCCCCTGTGCCGTGATGATGCCAATGGTCTGCACGATCATGTACAGCGAAAGCGCCTTGCCGCGGTTGGTGTTGTCGGCGGCGTTGTTCAGCCAGCTCTCGGCGGTTACATACACGCCGGAGAAGCAGAAACCGATGATCATCCGCCCCAGCGCCCAGGCGACGGTGTTGGGCAGCAGCGGATAGAGGATCATCACCGCCGAGATGAAGGAGGCCAGCGCCGCAAAGACGCGCACATGGCCGACCCGCCGGATCATCTCCGGCGCCAGCCGCGAGCCGCCCAGGAAGCCAACGAAATAGGCCGCCATCACGATCGACATCTGGAAGGTGGAGAAGCCCTCCAGCTCGCCGCGCACCCCCAGCATGGTGCCCTGCAGGCCGTTGCCCACCATCAGCAAGCAAACCCCCAACAGCAGCGCCCATGCGCTCGACAGCACCTGCAGCATTTCATGCCTCCTTCGAAAGCAAAGCAGCCCTCCACAACGGGACGGGCTGCCTTCACCTTTGATTGTTATGTCCGGGCGATCAAGCCCGCCGGGCCGGTATCGCCGATTCCGGTTTCAGTTTGATGACCCCGTTCGCGAAATCAGGGCCCGTAGTTGCGGCGCTTGTCTATGATTTTCCGCCGCATTTCTGAGATGTATTCGTCTAAGCCGGGATCAAAAGCGACGCATCGCCGTATGAGAAGAACCTGTAGCGGTTATCAACCGCGTGCGCATAGATGCGCCGGATCTCCTCCTGCCCCATCAGCGCGGAAACAAGCATCAAAAGCGTCGATTTCGGCAGGTGGAAATTGGTCATCAGCGCGTCCGCCACCTGGAATTCGAACCCGGGATAGATGAAGATATCGGTGTCGCCTTCCCACGGGTGGATCTGCCCGTCCTTCGCGGCGCTCTCGATCAGCCGCAACGCCGTGGTGCCGACCGGAATCACCCGTCCGCCCGCCGCCTTGGTCGCCGCGATCTGTGCCGCGGCATCTTCACTCACCTTACCCCATTCCGCGTGCATCCGGTGGGTGGTCACATCCTCCACCTTCACTGGCAGGAACGTGCCCGCGCCCACATGCAGCGTGACATAGGAAATCTCAACGCCGCGGTCCTTCAGTGCCGCCAGCAGCGGCGCATCGAAATGCAGGGAGGCCGTCGGCGCCGCCACCGCGCCGGAGTTCTTGGCCCAGACGGTCTGGTAATCGGTCTTGTCCTGCTCATCCGCTGCGCGCTTGGCGGCGATATAGGGCGGCAGCGGCATCGCGCCGGCATCGGCCAGCGCCGCGTCGAAATCGGTGCCGCTCAGGTTGAAGCGCAGAACGCCCTGGCCGTCCCCGATGGTTTCCAGCTTGGCACTGAGGTCATCGGAGAAGACGATCTCCTCGCCCGCCTTGATTTTCTTCAAGGGCTTCAGCAGCGCCGCCCAGCTGCCATCGGCGCGCGGCTCCAGCAGGGTCGCCTCAATCTTTGCCGCCACCGGGCCTTGCGCGCTGTCGCGGTGGCGCAGCCCGCTCAGGCGTGCCGGGATCACCTTGGTGTCATTCAGCACCAGCCGGTCGCCGGGCTGCAGCCAGTTCACCAGATCGGTCACCTGGCCGTCATGCAGATCACCTCCCTCGGCCACCAGCAGGCGGGCCGAGCTGCGCGGATTGGCAGGCCGGGTGGCAATCAGATGGTCAGGCAGGTCGAAGTCGAAATCGCTGAGTTTCATGGCGCGCGCTATAGGATGTGCTGCAGGGGAAATCTATGGCGATTTTCACCCGCCGCCAAGTTTACTTGTCGCCGCCCCGCGGGGTCCGGACCTGTTCCTCGCCCTCTTCCAGCTCCTGTCCGTCCGCGGAGAACGCCCTGTTGTCCCCCGGCACTTTCGGTGCCGGGCCGCGGAAAATCTCGCGCAGGAACCCAGGCGCCAGACCGGCCAGCGGGTTGACCGAGACCGACGGGTTTTCAGCGGTGCCGCGCAGGGTGAAGGTAAAGCCGAACAGCCCCTCGCCGTCCCTGGGCGACAGCACCCGCCCGATGGCATTCAGCAGGTAAACGGGAGAAATCACCCCGCGCATGTTCAGCCGGCTGCTGTTCAGGTTGTAGTTGCCGTCCAGCGACAGCCCCATCGACGGGCCCACCGCGCTGCTCTGATGCAGGATCAGATGCGAATCCCCCAGCCGGAACCGCCCCTCCATGCTGGTGAACAGAATGCCCTGGCCGGTCATCTCATCCAGCAGGCCCACCAGGCTGATCGCATTCAGGATCGCCGCCATCGACGGCGCGTTCCGCACCCGGATGTTGCGGACATTGACCTTGCCGTCATATTCGCCTGGCGCACCGGCTGCCGGAACCAGTGTCATGTCAAAGCGGCCGCCGCGGCCATGCTCGAACACCCCGGCGGAGCGGAACACCCCGCCCGCGTCATTGGATCGGATGCGCGAGGCGGTGCCGCCGTTCTGCGGCACCACGGTGCCGGCCACCGGCGTCTGGCCGTTGAGCCGTGCAGTGAACTCCCCGTTCATGCCGCCGCGGGTGGAAAACCGCCCCTGGAAATTCCGCAGCCCGATGCTGTCGGTCACCTGCAGGTTCTGCAGCCTGAGCGTGATCGGCACATCGCCGCCGCTGCTGCTGCCGCCGCCACCGCCGCTCGCCGTGTCCGCAAACGGCGAGCGGTTCAGGTCCAGCCGCCCGCCGGTCACCTCAATCGCCGGCGCCGCGGCGCCGCGGCCGCTGAAGGTCACCGCGCCCTGGAACCAATTGCCCGCGCGGGCCGAAGAGAATACCGCCTGATCCAGACCGCCGCTTTTGTGCGTGGTCACCCGTCCCGTGGCAGACAGCCCGGGCGCCTGCAGCTCTAGCCGGTCCACCGTGGCGCTTTCGCCCAGGGTGGCCGTCAGCGACAGCTTGCCACTTGCGGCTTCTGCCTTGCGCCAGCTGATTTCCGGAATCCTGAGGCCCGCGCCCTTCAGATCCGCCTCCAGTTCCAGCCGCGGCGCCGCGCCCGGTTTCAGGTCCACCGCATAGCGCCCCTGGGTTTTGCCGAAGACCGAGCCGCGCGGCAGGCCTATGTTGAAGGCTTCCACCGCCGCCGCCGACAGTTCGATCGTTCCCTCGACCCGACTGTCCGGCGCGGCATCCTTGCCGATCTTCTGCTGCCAGCTTGCGCTCAGCGGAACCCCGGACAGGCTGCCATTGCCGCTGATCCGCACCTGCCCCTGGTCGCCTTCAACCTGCAACAGCGGTGCTGCTGCAACATGGCCCGGCACCAGCTTGTCCGACTGCACGCTGCGCGCCGTGCCGCGGTAGTGGTAGAGAATTTTCTCCACCGGCACCTCTTTCTGCAGCGGGAGCGACAGGGTTCCGGTGGCCTCCACCTGCCCCTCCGCCAGATCCACCGGCAGGCTGGCCTTGTCCATCACCCTGAGCGGCTCCCGGTTCAAGAGCGACAGCGCCGCCGTGGCAGAGCCGCGCGCCTTGATCCGGGCAATCCCCGGCGTGCCGTCCTTGGCCGACACATCCGGAATGATAAAGGACGTGCCGGCCACCTCGACCTCGCCGCCCTGGTCCGCGGTGACGGTTCCGCCGGAGGCGGTGACCACAAATCTCCGCCCGTAAAGGCTCAGCTGGCCGGAGCCATTCCGCACCGGCGGCATGAATTTCTGAAACAGCACCTCGGCGCCTTCAAAGGCCAGATCCAGGCTGACAAAGGGCTTGCCGCTGCCGCGCCCGCGCATGTGAAACCCGACGTCGCGCACCAGCCCGGCATAGAGGTTCTCCCGCACCCACTCCCGCGGCTTGGGTGCCAGCACCGACGGCCACAGCTCCTTGACCCGCTCCGCGCGCACCTGGTCGACGCTGCCGTTCAGGTCGTAGTCCCAGCCCTCCGGCCCGGCGCCGACCGTGCCGTCAAAATGAATGCGGCTGTCCCCGTCGCGCACCAGCATCTCGCCCAGCCGCAGCCGGAACGGTTTCAGCCGCAGATCGAAGTCGGCATCCACCGCGGGAAACTTCACCGGGGTTTCGAACAGGCGGCGCGGGTTCAGTTCCAGATCGGTGAACCGCAGCTGCCCGACCAGACCGGCCAGCTGGCCGTTCTCGATCCCGGCCAGGCTGGCCTGCCCCTGCATCACCCCGGAGCCCCAGCCGCTTTGCACGGCAAGTTCTGAAAACGCCAGCACCTGGCGGGCCGGATCATAGGTGAAATAGCTGCGCGCGCCGGTGATCGGCACCGGGCGGGTCTGCGCGGCCGGCTGGATCACCCCCTCGCCGATGCGCAGGCTGGCCTGCACCGGCTGCACCGTACCGTCCCCGCCGACACCGCCGCGCAGCGAACCGGAAATCGGCGCCTGCAGCACCCCCAGCCAGCCAAGCGCAGGGCTTTGAACCGCGATGTCTTCGCTTGCGATATCCGACACCAGCACGCCGAACTCCGCCTCAGGGCTGCCGATCTCTGAGGCGTAGCTGGCCTCAACCGTGCCCACATCGCCGCGTCCGCTGAGAACCGAGAACACCGCCGACAGCGACACTGAACCGCCCTGCCGCTGCAGCCCGATCCGGCCGCCGTCCAGGGTCCAGCCGCGGCCCAGCCGGTCATCGGTGTAAGACAGCGTCAATTCGCTGGTCTCGATGCTGGTCAGCGCCGACAGAACCGGTTTCTGCAACTGGCTGTCCCATTGCTCGATCAGTTCCACCAGCGTGCGCGCCTGCCGCGACGGCGCGGCGCCGCTGGCAAAACTCAGCGCCAGGCTGCCGTCCTCGTTGCGCCGCAGCGCCGCAAACAGCCCGCTCAGCGCGATCCGCTTGGGCTGGATCCGCCCCCGCAGCAACGGCCGCATCGCCAGGCTCGCCTGAGCATCCGCAAGCTGGGCAAAGACGCTGCCGTCCGGGTGCCGCAGCACCACGTCCCGCAGGCTCACCCGCGGCCGCCAGCCCTTGTTCACCACCACATGAATGGCGCCGAATTCGATCTGCAGCCCGTTCAGATGCCGCTCGATCCGGCTTTCCACCCGGCCGCGCACCCAGTCCGGCGCATCCAGCCTTGTGCCGATCCCGAAATAGACCGCGCCGGCGCCCAGGAAGGACAGCAGCGCCAGCACCCAGACCAGCCCGCGCAGCAGCCGCCAGCGGCGCCGGCGCCGCGGCGCGGCCTGCGCTTCCGGTTCCGGCACGGGGCCGGGAACAGGCACCGCCTCGGCGGCGGCGCGGTTATTCTCGCCGGCGGGTTTGATCTCAGCTTTCCCTTCGCTGCTCATGGGTTATGGTCGCCGCGCAGTGATTTGCGCAACAGACAGGAGACAGGCCAATGCTCGACGTTTCAGATCCCGCCCCTTCCTTTACCCTGCCCCGCGGCGGCGGCGGAGAGGTCACTTTGTCCAGTCTCGCGGGCGCGCCCGTGGTGCTGTTCTTCTACCCCCGCGATAATACCCCTGGCTGCACCAAAGAATCCATCGCCTTTTCAGAGGCTTTGCAGGCCTTCGCCGATGTCGGCGCTCACGTTTTCGGGATTTCCAAGGACAGCCTCAAGAAGCATGAGAATTTCACCGCCAAACACGGGCTGACCACGCCGCTTCTGTCGGATGCGGACAGCACCGTCTGCGAGGACTACGGCGTCTGGAAGGAAAAGAGCATGTACGGCAAGAAGCACTGGGGCATCGAACGCTCCACCTTTCTGATCGGTGCCGATGGAAAGATTGCCCGCGTCTGGCGCAAGGTGAAAGTCGACGGCCACGCGGAGGAAGTGCTGGAAGCGGTCCGCGCCCTGTAACCCAGGCACTCCCGCCAGCCCTGCCCGCGCCCTGACGGGCACGGCCGCGGCTGTTGGGCCCGGCGCCGCCCTTTGGGGCGGCGCGCAGCGCGCGGCACGCGCGCTGCCATGCCCAAGCCGGCCAGGGCGATCAGCCTGCTGATCACCCGCAGGCGCGGGAGCCCCCGTTTTCCGCTCTGGACTCCGCTGCACAAATCAGGTGAACCCGGGACCGCGAGCCCGCCGCAACAGGAGACCCGGATGACCGATCAGCCCCTTTCGCTTGCCGAACGCGCCGCCGAGGTGCTGACCACCGCCGACGGCCGTGCCAAGACCGCCCTGTCGCGCCGCCATGCCGCCGCGTGGTTCGCCAGCCGCACCGGCGAGGGGCCGGAAATCCCTGTCGGCACCGCCAGCCCGCCGCTGCACCCGGCCCGGCCGCAGGAACCCGAACTGCTGAACCCGCGCGATGTGCCCAAGCGCAAGCCCGGCTCGGAGGCCGGCCGCATCGCGCTTCTGCACGCAGTCGCCCATATCGAGCTCAACGCCGTGGACCTGCACTGGGACATCATCGCGCGGTTTTCCCATGTTCCGATGCCGCTCGGGTTCTTCGACGACTGGGTTAAAGCCGCGGATGAAGAATCCAAGCATTTCAACCTGATGTGCGACTGTCTTGAGGCGCTCGGCAGCCATTACGGCGCCCTGCCTGCCCATGCCGGCATGTGGCGCGCCGCCGAGGACACGGCGGACGATCTGATGGGCCGCCTCGCCGTGGTGCCGATGGTGCTGGAGGCCCGCGGCCTCGACGTGACCCCCGGCATGATCGGGATTTTCCGCAAGGCAAACCTGAACCAGGCGGTGGAGGCGCTTGAGCTGATCTATGCCGAGGAGGTCAGCCATGTCGCCTATGGCTCCAAATGGTTCAACTTCCTCTGCGGCCGGGACAACCTGGACCCCAAGGAAGAGTTCCATGCGCTGGTGCGCAAATACTTCCGCGGCGCCCTGAAACCGCCCTTCAACGAGGAAAAGCGCGCCGATGCCGGCCTGCCGCCGGATTTCTACTGGCCGCTGGCGGATCAGGTGAAACCGCTGCCGGGCTGGTGACCCCGGCGGAACGGCGCCCCGCCCGCAGCCTTTACCTGAAGGCCGCGGAGGCGTAGAATGGGAGGCCCGGGAACCGGGTTGACCCCATGTTCGAAAACGACTTTCCATTGCTGAGCACAGCCAGCCTTGTCGCCCTGATCATGCACAAGGCCGGCACCGGTCCGGTCACGCTGGAGAGCTGCGAAACCGCCCTTGCCGCCCTGTTCCAGCAGGCCAACGAGGTTCCCGGCCTGCCGCCGGAGGAACTGCGCGAGCGGCTCGCGGGCCATCTGTCCGACCTGGAGACCGCCTGCATTCTGGAACCGGTGCCGGACGGCGGCTGGCAGCTGACCCGCCGCGGCCGCCGGGCGCTGGAGCAGCACCCCGAGGGCCTCGACCAGACCGATCTTGCCCGCTACCCGGAATTTGCCGCCCACCTGCGCGACACCGCCCACCAGCCCTGCGGCATGGATCCGCGCGGCGAGCATTTCGACGAGGGGTTCCGCGCGTGCATGAACGGCCAGCCCTTCACCGCCAACCCCTATGCCTTCGACAACGCCGACCACCAGGCCTGGGAGAGCGGCTGGACCGAGGCGAAGGAGGAACGGCGGAGAGAACAGCTGCGCTGATCCCGCCTTTTCCTGCCGCATGCGCCTTGCCGGGGGCGCCCGGCAGGCCCGGCGCTCGGCAGGTTTCCGCCGATCCCTTCCCCCAGACCGCCGCTGCCCGCACCAATGGGTCAACAGGCTTGCCCAATCGGCCCGCCCTGTCTATTGACTTCGCCCAAGGTCCCGGAACCGCCCTGCGGTGCCGTCGCGGGACCGGACGACGGACAGACAGGGAAGACACATTGCGCACACGGCTCGCGATCAGAATCCACAGCTTTCTCGAACGCCGCTTCCCGGAGCGGCGGGTGTTCCTGAAGTCCGATACCGACACGCGCTTTATCCGTCTGCGCTCGGAAACCCAGCTGATCGCCGTGGCCGGCGTCACCCTGTTTGTGGCCTGGTCGATTGTCGCCACCGCCATCGTGCTGATGGACAGCATCGGCTCCGGCAACTTCCGCGAGCTGGCCAAGCGCGATCAGCAGACCTACCGCGCCCGCCTCAACGCGATTTCCGATGAACGCGACGCCCGCGCCGAAGAGGCGCTGGCCGCGCAGGAACGCTTCAACGCCGCGCTGGCGCAGATCTCCGTCATGCAGTCGGAACTGCTGGCCTCGGAAACCCGCCGCCGCGAGCTGGAAACCGGCATCGAGGTGATCCAGACCACACTGCGCGACACCATGAGCCAGCGCGACGGCGCCCGCAAGGCCCTGGCGCAGCTGAAGGAAGAGACCGAGGGCGGCGCCAGCCCGCATGCTGTGATGGCTAGCGCCGAGGCGCAGATGGACCTGCTGGCGGATGTGCTGGCCGACACCGCCAACGAACGCGACCGGATCCAGGCTGACGCCCGGGGCGCATTGGAGCAGCGCGACGAGCTGGAGCTGGAACTACAGCTGATGAATGAGCGCAACAGCCAGATCTTCCGCCAGCTGGAAGAGGCGGTCGCGGTTTCCGTCACTCCGCTCGACAAGATGTTCCGCAACGCCGGCATGCCGCCCGACCGCATCCTCGAACAGGTGCGCCGCGGCTACAACGGCCAGGGCGGCCCGCTGGAGCCGCTGGCGATGTCCACCCGCGGTGAGGAGCCCAGCCCGGAAGCGTTGCGCGCCAATGCAATCCTGGCCAAGCTGGACCAGTTGAACCTCTACCGGCTGGCCGCCGAACAGGCGCCGTTTGCCACGCCGGTGAACCTCGGCCATGTGCGCCAGACCTCCGGTTTCGGCTACCGCCGCGACCCGAAAACCGGCGGCCGCCGCCTGCACAAGGGCTCCGATTTCGCCGGCAGCACCGGCACCGATATCTTTGCCACCGCCGACGGCGTCGTCACCCATGCCGGCTGGCAATCCGGCTACGGCAAGATGGTCACCATCCGCCACGCCTTCGGCATCGAAACCAGATATGCCCATAACTCCAGGATCCGCGTGACAAAGGGCCAAAGGGTCTCGCGCGGGGATCACATTGCTGATATGGGTAACACCGGACGGTCCACCGGGACCCACCTCCATTACGAGGTCAGGGTCAACGGGCAAGCTGTTAACCCCATGATCTACATCAAGGCTGCGAGAAATGTTTTCTAAGAGCAAAATCAACGAGCCCGGGCCGAAGCAGGCCGAAGCAACCCCGGCACCCGCGGCAGCCCCGGCAGCTGCGCCGGCCGCCAGCGACTACACCTCCAGCATGCCCAAGGCCAAGCCCGCCGCATCGCTGCTGAGCTCTGACCTGCACATCACCGGCAACGTCAAGACCACCGGCGACATCCAGGTCGAAGGCACCGTCGAGGGCGACATCCGCGCGCATCTGCTGACCGTTGGCGAAACCGCCACCATCAAGGGCGAAATCACCGCCGATGACGTGGTCATCAACGGCCGCATCGTCGGCCGCGTGCGCGGCCTCAAGGTGCGCCTGACCTCCACCGCGCGGGTCGAGGGCGACATCATCCACAAGACCATCGCGATCGAAAGCGGCGCCCATTTCGAAGGCTCCGTGCAGCGCCAGGACGACCCGCTGAACCCGGGCGGCCGCAAGTCCGCCCCGGCTGCAGCCGCAGCACCGGCCGCAGCCGCAGCGCCGGCGCCGTCGGCCGCAGTGCAGGCCGCCACCAAGGCACATAAGGCAGAAAGCTGAGCCGCCGTCCGGCAGGCCCTCAGCACGGCCGGGTCTGACAGGGACCTCCAGAACGCCGCAGGGAAAACCCTGCGGCGTTTTCTGTTCGGGGTGTAACACCCGCAGAAGCTGCAAAAACATCACGTTTACCTTACGGTAAGAAATTCCCTGCCTTGAAATCCGGCCAACGGTCCGGCATCAGACCTCTGAATTGCATTCTCTTTCCGGGTTACAACCCAAACATAATTCAGACCAAGAGGCTGTCTCCATGGCGACTTTTACCGTTAATGACTCCAGCTACAGCTGGGATGTCGGCGATCTTCAGACCTACCGGATCTACAACGCCTCCGCGAGCACTGTTAACAGCAATGTTGTTGTGCTGAACGGCACTAACTATGCCGGACAGTCATTCACCGCGACCGTCACTGGCAGCTTCAGTGTCTTTGGCACATCGGTCTACGGAAGCGTCAACGGAATCACCTTCACCATCGGCGGATCGCAGGTCTACTCGGCCACCGGAATGGATGTCTCCTTTTCCACCTACTCCGGCTCCAGCAACTCTTCCTTTACAAGTGCTGCAACGAGCGGCAACGACCTGTTTTCCATCAACTCCACCCGCGGCAGCACCTGGTCGCTTGGAGCAGGCAACGACACCATCAATTCGGGCAGCGGCAACGATTACATTTACGGCGGCTCCGGCACCGACCGGCTGATAGTTGATGGCAACTATGGCGGCGCCAGCTTCTCCTCCAGCTACGGCTACGTAATCCTTGACGGCCCCGACGGCCGCGATAGCCTCGACCTTGTTGAACTCGCGCAATTCAACAACCTCACCGTAGCTCTGAAGGCCGGAGAATCCTCTGCCGACACCCTGAACGGCAATACGGTTTCCGCATCCCGCCACGACGTTCTGCTTGGCGGCGGCGGCAACGACACCCTCAACGGCTACTCGGGCCGCGACCTGCTGAATGGGGAAACAGGCAACGATCTGATCCGCGGCCACAGCGGCAACGACACTCTCCTGGGCGGCGACGGCGGCGACACGCTGGTGGGGGGCTATGACGCCGACCTCCTCAAAGGGGGAGAAGGCAACGACGTCCTGAAAGGGAATCAAGGCAACGACATGCTGCGCGGCGGCGGCGGCAACGACAATCTGCAAGGCCAGGCCGGCAAAGATCACCTAACCGGCGATGATGGTGATGACCGGCTTCTGGGCGGGGCCCACAATGACACCCTGAATGGCGGCGATGGCCGGGACACGCTTATAGGCGGCAACCATGACGACAGAATCCTTGGCGGCAACGGCAACGACTGGATCCATGGCGGCGACGGCAACGACACGCTCATGGGGCAAGGCGGCGCTGACACGCTGATCGGCCAGAGAGGCGATGACTTGCTGATCGGCAGCGGTGGCGCCGACGTGTTTGTGTTCCACCGCAACTATGGCAATGACACCATCGGCAGTTTCGCGGCCGGCCAGGACATCATCCGTATCGGCAGCGGCGCCTCCAGCATGAGCGACCTCGACTTCCAGCGCCAGGGCGATGACGTTCTGATCTCCTTTGACAATGTGACCATTCTAGTAGAGGACATCACTGTCGCACAGCTGCAGGACTCGGACAACTTCCTGTTCTAACTGGGGGTTCACCTGAAATCTCGTTAAGGCGCGCCCTGCCCGGCGCGCCTTTTTCATTTCAGCATCCAAGTGCCGTCCGGCCAGAAGGCGTGAAAGGCAAAGGCGAACATCACGTCATGGGCCACGTCGCGCCCCTGCGCGTCGCGCACCCGGACGCTGCCGATGTCGCGCCCCTGCGCCAGCCTGCGCGTGTCCAGCGCCGAGGCCTGGCCTGCCCGCCAGCTCAGCACCAGACCGGCCTCGCGGATCTCGTCTTCCCGGGCCAACCGGGCCAGCGGCCAGGCGCGGCTGCCCACCCGCACCACCCGCGCCATCGGTGCCAGCCCGTGCGGCGGCGGGCTGCCGTCATAGAGGAACGGCCATTTCGCGGTATCATAGCCGCGGTAGGGGTTACGCCCGTAATCCCGGTTCCAGCCCGGCTCTGCCATCACCAGCCCGTCCGGGTTGCGCGCTGTGAACTCCTGCCAGCTCTCAACCCAGCTCGGCAGCGTTTTCAGCCTGGTGCCGGTCATCCGCCCGACGATGCCGGTACCGGTCGCCTGCTGCCACCAGCTCTGGCTCTCGCGGTCATACATCACCATGTCGGAAAACCGCAGCTTGCCGCTGACGCCAAAGCTCAACGTGCCTGCAGACGTGCGCCGGTCAAATGTCACCGCGGAATTGCACAACGGGCAATAGGTCACCGCCACCGGCACCCCGGCAACAACATCGTTCACGATCTCATGCCAGGTCAGGTAGCGCAGTGGATAGGCCCGCGGTTTGGTCCCTTCCATCTGCAGCGTGATCACCGGCTCCCGCGGTTTCAGCCGCCTTGCCTTGGTGGCCTCCACAAACCTCGGCACATCCAGCGCCGGGATCGCGTCCTTGCCCACCCCGCCAGAGCGGATCTGGCGCCACTCCGGCACGCTGGTGCGGCTGAAATCGGTCTGCGGCCACTCCCGCTGCCAGACCTGCGGATCGGCGGCAGCACCCGACGGCAGCAGCAGCGCCAGACACAACAAAACACCTTTGAACATGATCAAACGCCTCCTGCCCCAGTAAACGGCGGCAGAGCGGCGCAGAACAGAGGGCGGCACGGGCTTGTGACCTGCCGTTAGCGCCTGGCAAAAGCAAAGGCCCGCCCCCGGAATGCCGGGCGCGGGCCTCATTCTTTCGGACAACCGGACCCGATTACTCGGTCACGGTCACCTTTGTCATCGCGTCGGGCTGGCCGATTACCGACCCATTCTGCCCTGCGCCGCGCTTGATCGCGTCGACCACGTCCATGCCCTCGGTCACCTTGCCGACAACCGTGTACTGGCCGTTCAGGAAATGGCCCGCATCGAACATGATGAAGAACTGCGAGTTGGCGCTGTTCGGGCTTTGCGAGCGCGCCATGCCGACCACGCCGCGGTCAAAAGGCAGGTCGGAGAACTCGGCCGGCAGGTCCGGTCGGTCAGAGCCGCCGCGCCCGGCATAGCTCATGTCGCCGCCGATGCGGCCGAACTCCACGTCGCCGGTCTGCGCCATGAAGCCTTCGATCACCCGGTGGAACACCACCCCGTCATACTGGCCTTCAGCAGCCAGCGCGGTGATCTGCTCCACATGCTTGGGCGCCACGTCCTCAAAGAGGTCGATCTTGATAATGCCGTTGGCTTCGCCCTCGACCTGGATCTCCAGGCCGGAGGCAAAGGCAGGCCCTGCCGCCAGCAGGGCCACCAGCGAAAGCGCCTTACGCATCCGCAGCAACCTTGACGGAGATCATCCGGTCCGGGTTCGCAGGCGGCTCACCGCGGGTGATGGCGTCCACATGCTCCATGCCTTCGATGACACGGCCATAAACGGTGTACTGGCCGTTCAGGAAGTGGTTGTCCTTGAAGTTGATGAAGAACTGCGAGTTGGCGGAGTTCGGGTTCTGCGAGCGTGCCGCGCCCAGGGTGCCGCGGTCATGCGGCAGCTTGGAGAACTCGGCCGGCAGATCCGGCAGGCTGGAGCCGCCGGTGCCCGCCATGCGGATGTTGAAGCCGTCTTCCATGTCGCCGTTGGCCACATCGCCGGTCTGCGCCATGAAACCGTCGATCACGCGGTGGAAGCAGACGTTGTCATATTCGCCGCCGCGGGCCAGTTCCTTCATCCGCTCGGAATGCTTCGGCGCCACGTCGGGCAGCAGTTCAATCACCACATTGCCGTCTTTCAGCTCGATGATGATGGTGTTTTCGGGATCTTTGATCTCGGCCATGTGGCCCTCCTGTCGTCGAAATTTGCAACGATAGTTAAGGCCAGCGCCCGGAAATGCCAAGGGAGCATTGACTGATGCGCAAAAACCCCCGAAACAGCCCGCGGATTTGACTGCACTTTCACCATAAGGGGTCTCGAAAGATGGGCTGGAAAACACTCGACGACATGGATCTGAACGGCAAGCGCGTGCTGGTGCGCGTGGATATCAACGTGCCGATCGTCGACGGCGTGGTGACCGACTCCACCCGCATCCGCCGCATCGCCCCCACCGTGCGCGATATTCTGGCGGCCGGCGGCAAGCCGATCCTGCTGGCCCACTTCGGCCGCCCCGGCGGCGAGCGCCGCGAGAACCTGTCGCTGAACCAGCTGGTGCCGACGCTGGAGCGCGCCTTTGAAACCAAGGTGCTGTTTGCCGCCGATTGCGTGGGCGCCGGGGCTGAGGCCGCCGCGGATGCGCTGCAGCCTGGCGAAGTGCTGCTGCTGGAAAACACCCGCTTCCACGCCGCGGAAACCAAGAACGATCCCGATCTGGCCGCCGGCATGGCGCGCCTGGGCGAGGTCTACTGCAATGACGCCTTCTCCGCCGCCCACCGCGCCCATTCCTCGACCGAGGCTCTGGCCCGCCTGCTGCCCGCCTGCGCGGGCCGCCTGATGCAGGCAGAACTAGAAGCGCTGGAAAGCGCGCTCGGCCAGCCGCAGCGCCCGGTGACCGCCGTGGTCGGCGGCGCCAAGGTCTCCACCAAGCTGGAACTCTTGGGCAACCTGATCGAGAAAGTCGACCACCTGGTGATCGGCGGCGGCATGGCCAATACCTTCCTGGTGGCCAAGGGCCTGCCGGTCGGCATCTCGCTGGCCGAACGCATCATGAAGGACACCGCCGCCGAAATCCTTGCCAAGGCCGAGGCCGCGGGCTGCGAGATCATCCTGCCCTCCGACATCGTGGTCGCCAAGAAGTTCGAATCCAACGCTCCGCACGAAGTCCTGCCAGCCGATCAATGCCCCGAGGACGGCATGATCCTGGACGCAGGCCCGGAAAGCGTCGCCCGCATTATCGAGGTCTTTGCCAACAGCAAGACCCTGATCTGGAACGGCCCGCTGGGCGCGTTTGAGCTGGAACCGTTTGACGCCGCCACCAACGCCGCAGCCCTCAAGGCCGCCGCAATGACCCGTTCCGGCCAGCTGATTTCGGTTGCCGGCGGCGGTGACACCGTGGCAGCCCTGAACGCCTCGGGTGCTGCCGGCGACTTCACCTATATCTCCACCGCCGGCGGCGCCTTCCTGGAATGGATGGAAGGCAAAGTGCTGCCCGGCGTTGCAGCGCTGGACCAGTAACCCTCACGCAACCACGCATGACCGCGCCCCGGCCTCACCGCCGGGGCGTTTTCTTTGTCACGGGACAATAAAGCTTTTGCCGCGAGTCACCGCCTGCCCCTAGCGTCTTCCGCAGATATCCGGAACAGGGAGGCACAGGGATGTTTCAGGAGCGCATGACCCGCCTGCGGCAGAAGATGGCAGAGGCCGAAGTTGGCGTTGCCCTGATCACCGACGACGACAGCGTCTATTACCTGACCGGCTACTACGACTACCTGCATATGGAGTTCGGCCGCCCCACCATCCTGGTGGTTCCCTGCGACGGCCCTTCCCTGCTGATCACCCCGATGATCGACGTGGTGATGGCTGAGGAGGTTGCGCAGGTGGACCGCATCGCTGCCTGGAACGACGGCGACGGCGCTGAATGGCGCGCTGAACTTCCAGCCACCTTGGCAGGCGCCGCCCGCATCGCGGTTGAACCGGACCACATGCCGCCAATGGTGCGCGCCTGTGTGAATGAGCTGGCGGGCAGCACGGAGATCACCAGCATCACCCCGGCACTGTCGGACCTCAGGATGATCAAATCAGCCGAGGAACTGCAGCTCGCGCGCCACGCAGGCCAGGTCGCCGGCGCCATGATGGCCGCAGGCCGCGGCGCCATTGCCGCCGGTGTGCCGGAATACGAGGTCGCCATCGCCACCTCCCAGGCCGGCACCCGCACCGCGGCGGAACTGCTCAGCACGTATTACAGCGATGCCAACATGTCCCCCAGCACCCATTTCCTGCAGATCATGGCCTCAGGCCGGGACATCACCAAGACCCACCACCGCGCCTCCACCCGCATCATGCAGCAGGGCGAGCCGGTGTTCCTGTGTTTCTGCGGCATGACCAATTTCCACCGCTTCAAGCTTGGCTTCGACCGCACCTTCTGGATCGGCGAAGCGGACCCGGAACAGGCCCGCATCTACGAGGTGGCGGTGGCCAGCCAGAAGGCCGCGCTGGATGTCCTTGGCCCCGGCGTCGAGGCGCAGGAGGTGCACCGCGCCTATGCCGAAGCGATCCAGGACGCGGGCTTCAGCTACCCGTTCCGCTGCGGCCGTGCCACCGGTTTCAGCTTCCTCGAGCGCCCGCAGCTGGTCACCGGCGACACCACGGTACTGCAGCCCGGCATGGTGTTCGCCGTCGACGGCTCCGTCTCGACGGACAGCTTCCGCGCCCAGGTCGGCGACAGCTTCATCATCACCCAGGATGGCTACGAGCAGATCACTTCCCATCCCAAGGCGCTGGAGGACGTCATCCTCTGACGCCTTCCGTCGCTTAGCATCTTCCGCAAATTTTCCCAGCTTTGGACAGATTTAGGATTCCCAAGAAGATTCGCTTGTGGCATGCTGAATATAGACGCCGGCAAACGGCGCAAAACATATCAAGAGCAGTAACATACAGGCACCTCCAAAGTGACCCGAAGCACACGGCCGTCCCTCGGCGCCATCGCCTTTTTTGCCATCGCCTTCGCGCTCAGCGCGTATTTTACCTTCGCGGCGGTGCAGGGCGACTTCGGGCTGTTCAGACGGGTTGAGATCCAGGCCGAAGCGGAAGAACTTCAGCAGGATCTCAGCCGCCTCCAGTCCCGCATCAGCGAGATGGAGAATCTGACCCGTCGCCTGTCCGACGATTACCTCGACCTCGACCTCCTCGACGAACAGGCACGCACGGTTCTCGGTCTCGTCCGCGCGGACGAGATCGTGATCCGCTGATCCGCGGCCGCCGGCCGCACAGCCGCCAGCAGCAAGACGTTCAAAGCAGGCGGGCCGATATCCCGCCATCAACGGAGACCGGGCCGCCGGTCACAAAGCTTGCCCTGTCCGACAGCAGAAACATTGCAGACTGGGCAATCTCCTTAGGCTCCGCCATCCGCTTGAGCGGGTGCAGACCCGCGATGAACTCATGCACCGCAGGATCGTCCCCAGCCATGTCCGTCTTGGTGCCCCCCGGCAGAATCGTACTCACCCGGATCCCCTCAGCCGCATGGTCTGAGGCCAGCGATCGGGTCAGCCCCAGCAACCCGGCCTTTGACGCTGCATAGGCGGCCATGCCCGGCATGCCGCCGTTGCTGACGCCAACAAAGGTTCCCGTAAAGACAATTGATCCGCCGCCCCGCCTTTGCAGCGCAGGGATCTGGGCTCTGGCAGAGAGAAATGCGCTGGTCAGGTTGGTTTCCAGGACGGATTGCCAATTGCCGGGCTCCATTTCCGCAATGGGGCCCACGTCGCCCATCATGCCCGCATTGTTGAACGCGCTGTCAAGGCCGCCAAAGCGTTCCTCAGCCAATGCGACAAGAGCCTCGGCATAAGACCCCTCACGCACATCCCCGGCCAGGAAAACGGCGTTCCCGTTGCTTTGCCCGATCTGCCCGGCAATGGATTTCAGCCGTGCCTCCCTGCGCGCGCCCAGCACCACATTTGCCCCCTCGGCGGCAAACAACAGCGCCGCGGCCGCGCCGATCCCGCTGCTCGCCCCGCTGATGATGATTGTCTTGTCCTTCAGTTCCATGGTCATGCCTTTCGCTTTTTTGCACGCCAATCAGCAAAAAAGGAAAACCTGTGCGCGGCGACCCGTTTCTTGCGCTTGCCGCGCACCCCGGAAAGGAAGGCGCAAGATCCGGGCCGGCGGGGCAGCGCCAAACAGACCCGCCCTGCCCCCTCACCAGCCCCGCAAGCGTTGCATTTTTGCGCGTCCGTCGGCGGATCTTTACCCCGCGTCCGCCCCGCGTCAGAATAGCACTATTCAGCCGCGGCAAAACCCGCTATGAATTTGTTTAACACTAAACTATCTAGCCTTCAGGGGGAGCTGACCACCATGGCCGCTAGAAAAAGCGCAAAGAAACCAAACGTTTCTGCCGAAGAACTGACAAAACACTACCGCGAGATGCTGCTGATCCGCCGATTCGAAGAGAAATCCGGCCAGCTTTACGGCATGGGCCTGATCGGGGGCTTCTGCCACCTGTACATCGGCCAGGAAGCGGTTGTCGTCGGTCTTGAGGCGGCAGCAGAGGAAGGCGACAAGCGCGTCACCTCCTACCGCGACCACGGCCATATGCTGGCCTGCGGCATGGACCCGGACGGGGTGATGGCCGAGCTCACCGGCCGCGAGGGCGGCTACTCCAAGGGCAAGGGCGGCTCCATGCACATGTTCTCGAAAGAGAAGCATTTCTACGGCGGCCACGGCATCGTCGGCGCCCAGGTGCCGATCGGCGCCGGCCTCGCCTTTGCCGACAAATACAAGGGCAACGGCCGCGTGACCTTCGCCTATTTCGGCGACGGCGCCGCCAACCAGGGCCAGGTCTACGAGACCTTCAACATGGCCGCCCTGTGGAAGCTGCCGGTGGTCTTCGTGATCGAGAACAACCAGTACGCCATGGGCACCGCCCAGCAGCGCTCCACCTCCAGCGCCGAGATTTGGGAACGCGGCAAGGCCTTCGGCATCCCGGGCGAAGCGGTGGACGGCATGAACGTCCTCAGCGTCAAGGAGGCCGGCGAGCGCGCCGTGGCCCACTGCCGCAGCGGCGACGGCCCCTATATCCTGGAGGTCAAGACCTACCGCTACCGCGGCCACTCGATGTCGGACCCGGCCAAGTACCGCACCCGCGAAGAGGTCCAGAAGATGCGCGAGGAGCGCGACCCGATCGAGCAGGTCCGCGAGATGCTGCTGACCGGCAAGCACGCCACCGAAGAGGATCTCAAGGCGATCGACAAGGAGATCAAGGAGATCGTCAACAAATCCGCAGAATTCGCCAAGGAGAGCCCCGAACCGGCTCTCGAAGAGCTGTGGACCGACATCTACGACGAGGCGTGACCGATGCCTCATTTTGAAATTCACGCAAGCGACGTAGAGCAGGCCAAGGCCTTCTACACCGGCCTGCTCGGCTGGAGCTTCGACCCGATGCCCGGCGGCGAAGACGTCGGCTATCACCTGATCGAAGGCAACCAGATCGGCATGGGCCTCGGCCTCACCGGCGGTCTGATGCAGCGCCTAGGCGATGCACCGGATGCAGGCAGCCCGGTGCGCGGCGGCACCATGACCTTTGAGGTCACGGACTGCGACGAACGTTACGCCTGGGCGCTGGCCAACGGCGGCGCCGAGGCACTGCCGCCAACCGACTACCCCGGCATCGGCCGCTGCGCCTATGTGGAAGACGGACAAGGAAACATCGTCGGGATGATCACCCCGGCCCCGGAGGGAAACTGAGACATGGCAACTGAAATTCTGATGCCCGCCCTGTCGCCGACCATGGAGGAAGGCACCCTGGCCAAATGGCTGGTCAAGGAAGGCGATACCGTGAATTCCGGCGACATCCTCGCCGAGATCGAAACCGACAAGGCAACGATGGAATTCGAAGCCGTCGACGAGGGCACCGTCGGCAAGATCCTGATCGGCGAAGGCACCGAAGGCGTCAAGGTCAACACCCCGATCGCGGTGCTGGTCGAAGACGGCGAAAGCTACGACGCCTCCGCCGCCCCTGCC
>NZ_JBFCVS010000015.1:0-121894 GCF_040704725.1 Leisingera sp. JC11 | reverse complement strand
CAAACAGTGAAGCTGACACTGCATCATCGGACCTAAATCCTAGCAGCGCGATATGCATCGGCTGATCCATCGAAATGAACCAAACCGCCCGCATATCTCTTCAGTATTCCATCAATGTCAAAGAGCATCACCTCTGAGAGACAACAATCCCGGCTGCGCTCCAATCTCTTGCTGCGCCGCCGTTCCAGCTAACCCTCGGTGGTGACCGTCAGCGCCTCAGCGCCGCCGGTGAGGGGTGTTCTATGGTTAGCGCCGGAGAGTCGCAACCCCTTTTTTGAAGTTTCTATGACTTTTTGCTTACGGCAGCAAAAACTATATAATTTTCAGCCTGTTAGCACCATGCAAAAGCTGCGCGCGCGACGGGGAAACGGGCTTTCAGCGGGCCGGGAGAGAACAGGCAGAACCGCCCTTCGATCGCACCCCACTAGATGTTGGGGGTGCACCCCGTGAGATATACAAGCCAGGCAGTTTCCAGCGAGTCGGCAGGAATCGAATCCGATGGCGCAAGCGCCGCGATTCCCGGGGTTTTCCCGGCCTGCGGCCCAAAAACCTGCCTCAGCCCCTGCTCCCCCTCAAATCCTGCTCCCCGAAGTGCGCCCCCTGCCGCGCCTCAGTCCCGGCGGCCGGGGAATTGCCGGATGGCGATCCCGCCTGCGGTCAGGCTGCTGCGGACGGAGGCTGCGAGTTCCACTGCCTCGGCTGTATCACCGTGCAGGCAGATGGTGTCGATCGCCGCCGGGATGCGTTTGCCGCTTTCGGTGATGATCGCCCCTTCCTGCACCATTTGCAGGATGCGCGGCCCGGCCAGGTCCGGATCGTGGATCACCGCCCCCGGCAGCGACCGGTCGACCAGGGTGCCGTCGTCGTTATAGACGCGGTCGGCAAAGATCTCGCCGCACCAGTTGCAGCCCAGCTCGCGCACCACCTCCTCCATGGCGGTTGCGGCCAGCACCATGATGATGATCTCCGGGTCCACATCCAGAGCCGCCTGATAACAGGCCCGCGCCATCGCGTGGTCGACGCAGGCCATGTTCGAAAGCGCGCCATGCAGCTTCAGGTGCCGCACCCGGGTGCCGGCGGCCTGGGCCATGCCCCGGGCGGCGCCCAGCTGATAGCGGATCATATTGGCCAGGGTGCCATGCGGCACCTGCATCTTGCGGCGGCCGAACCCCTGCAGGTCCATAAAGCCGGGGTGGGCGCCGATGCCGACTCCGTTGTCCCGTGCCAGCGCCATGGTCCGCGCCATCACATCCGGGTCGCCCGCGTGAAAGCCGCAGGCGATATTGGCGGAGGAGACGATGCCCAGAAGCGCGGCGTCATCGCCCATGTTCCAGGGGCCGAAGCTTTCGCCCATATCGGCGTTCAGGTCGACAGTCTTGGTCATGCGCTTTCTCCCGTCGCAAAAGGGTCCGCCTCCGCCGAGACGGCCCCGCTGATCAATTGATAGGACAACAGGTCCCGGACCGCCTGCGGATCCCGCACCAGCGGGCGGCAGGCAGCGGGCAGTCCCTTCAGTGTTTTTTCGAACTTCGCCTGGATCCCCAGCCCGTCCTCCAGGCTGATCCAGCGGAAGCGCAGCGCCGCCCCCGCCTGCGCCTGCGCCACCCTGGGCAGATCGCAGGGCAGCACGGTGCCGATCCGCGGGTAGCCGCCGGTGGTCTGGCATTCGCGCAGCAGCACAAAGGGCTTGCCGTCGCCGGTCATCTGCACGTCGCCGGGCAGGATCACCTCGGACAGTATGTTGAGCTGCCCTTCGGCGGCGAACCCCTCTCCGTCCGAGACCATTTCCACCCCCATCCGGTTGGCACGGCTGCCGCGGCAAAAGGCAGTGGCGGCAAAGCGGGCCCGGACGGGTTCGGGGAACAGGCGGGTCTGAAAGCTCTCTAAAATACGCAGCTCGCCGCCCTGGAACCGCTCCTCAGCCGCCAGCACCAGCCCGGTATCGCCGTTCCTGTCCGGCCCGGCGGGCAGCAGGTCTCCGGCCTCCGCCGCCCGGCCCAGCCCGGCCATCAGATGCACGGCGCGGGCGCCCAGCAGCGGTTCCGTGGCGATGCCGCCGCCCAGATGCAGATAGCCGTAGACGCCGGCGCTGGCAGCGCCGATGGTCAGGCGCTGGCCAGCCTCCATCCGGTGCGAGGCATTCCAGGCCAGCGCCTCGCCATCCAGTGCCGCCGCCATCGGCGCCCCGGTCAGCGCAATGCGCACGGGGCCAATGGCCTCGAACTCGCCGCCCATGCCGCCCATCTCCAGCGCCGCGAGGCCCGGGTCCTGCCGCAACAGCGCCGCGCCTTCGGCCAGAGCCAGCGGGTCAGCCGCTCCGCCCTGCGACACGCCCTGCCCCAGCAGCCCGGGACGGCCCGTATCCTGCACCGATGCGGCCGGGCCGATGCGGAGGATCCTGAGGCCGCTCATGCCGGGATCTCCGCGGCAGTGGCGCCGCCGCGCAGCGGATCGTCTTCGCAGAGCTTCAAAAAGTCCGGCCTGGACACCGGTTCAAACTGCATCTCATCGCCGGGACGCAGGGCAAAGGGCTGATCTGCATCCGCCTGGAACAGCGTCAGCCCGGTCTGGCCGACATGGCGCCAGCCGGTCGGCGCCGGGCTGGAAAACAGCACAAGCTGGCTGATCGCCTGCACCAGCGCGCCGCGCGGCACCATCGGGGTCAGTTCGGTCTGCCGCGGCAGGTTCCACTCCGGCCCCAGCGAGCCGAGGTAGGGCTGGCCGGGCGCAAAGCCGATGGTCAGCACCCGCACCCGTGCGGCGCCCAGGCTGTCGATGGCCTGCGCCTCGCTCATCCCGGCGGCATCGGCGGCCTCCGCCAGCTGCGGCGCCAGATCGGTGCCGTAAACCGTGGGCACCCGCCAGAACCGGCGCCCGGCGGGCAGCGGCGCCTGCAGCCAGTCCCGCGCCGCCAGCAGCTCCTGCAGCGCCGCCTCAATCCGTCCGTGCGGCAGAACGGAAGGCTCAAAACGGACAAACACCGAGGCCAGCGAGGCCATGGTCTCCGCCACGCCCTCCAGCGCCCGCGCCTCCACCGCGGTGCGGAACGCCAGCGCCGCCCGGTTGGAGGCCTCGCTCAGGCTGCCGCCGAAGCTGACCAGCATGCCGCTCAGCCCGGCGCGGCGGACCAGCGGATATGCAGCCGCATCCTGGCTGTCCATGTGTTCACCCCGTCATTTTGCGGCCAGCGTTGCGGCGCAGGCGGAGACTGTCAACACGTCAATTCAGGCAAACTCCGCGGCACCCGCGGACCGGCTGACGGCAGCCGCCTCAGAAGTCGTCCCTGCCCTGCGCCGCGGACAACCCGTCCTGCGCCGGCGCCGGTGCCGGGCGCTGAAAGGCGATCACCTCCGCCGACGGGGCAGCCGCCGGAGCCGCGGCTTCGCAACCGCTGAACTTGGACACCTCGCGGGTCAGCTGGCCGGAATCGGACGACAGCCGCCGGCTGGCGGCAGAGGCCTCCTCCACCATCGCTGCGTTCTGCTGGGTCACCTGATCCAGCTGCGAAACACCCTGATTGATCTCGCTCAGCGAGGCCGCCTGCTCCTTGGCGCCGGTGGCAATGCCGCTGATGTGGCTGGAGATGGTGCCGACGCTGTCGATGATCTGCTTCAGCTCGGCGCCGGTGCGGCCCACCAGATCGACCCCGCTGGCCACCTGCTGCTTGCTCTCGCTGATCAGCTGCTTGATCTCCCCGGCGGCCCCGGCAGAGCGCTGCGCCAGCGCCCGCACCTCAGAGGCCACAACCGCAAACCCGCGGCCCGCGTCGCCGGCGCGCGCCGCCTCGACCCCGGCGTTCAGCGCCAGCAGGTTGGTCTGAAAGGCGATGTCGTCGATCATGCCGATGATCTTGGCGATCTCCTCGGAGGACGTCTCGATCTTCGACATCGCCGCCACCGCGTCCCCGACAACCCGGCCGCTGCGCTCCGCCGCGGTCTTGGCCTCGCTGACGATGCCCTCCACCTTTTCCGCACCCTCCGCCGCGGAATGAACGGTTGAGGTCAGCTCCTCGATGGCTGCCGCGGTTTCCTCCAGCGTGGCGGCCTGGCTTTCGGTGCGCTGCGACAGGTCGCTGGCCGATCGCGAAATATCATCCGCGGTGCGCCCCACCGCATCCGACACCCGGGTAACCGCGCCAATCGCCGTTTGCAGCTGTTCGGCAGAGCGGTTGAACGCTTCGCCCAGCGCCGCGATATCGGCCTGATCCGAGAGGGTGACCCGGACGCCCAGGTCGCCCTGGCTCATCGCCTCCAGCCCGCGGGCGATCTCCTGCAGGCCGCGGCGGCGCACGGTCACATCGGTCGCCACCTTCACCACCTGCACGACGGAGCCATCCGGCCCGGTGACAGGAGCATAGGTGGCCTGGATCCAGATGGTTTCCCCGGCCTTGGTCACCCGCGGGAACTGATCGGTGAACACCTTGCCTTTCGCCAGATCCTTCCAGAACGCCTTGTATTCCGCGCTGGCCGCTAGGTCCGGCGCCACGAACATCGAATGGTGCCTGCCAGCGATTTCCTCCAGGCTATAGCCCATTGCGGCCAGGAAATTGGCGTTGGCGGTCAGAATGCTGCCATCCGGTTCGAACAGGATCGTGGCCTGGGTGCGGTCAACCATACCGGCAATCATTTCAGCGTTGCTGGCCTGTTCTGCAGGCTTGGCCGACTTGGATCTGAAAAACATTCTGACTCTCCGCGCATTCGTGATTCTAAATTGCTGGCGAGAGACTGCCGCTAAAAAGACAGGAAACTCTTAACCGGGAACAGGCCTGCCTCGGCGCCCCTCCCAAGCCGGCGGAGCTGCCCGAACCGGTGCTGCCCTCCCCGCCGCAGCGCATCGGCGCCGGGCCTCCGTGAGGGCAGCATCAAAAATCGGGCAAAACCTGCCCTGACCGGAACCGGTTTACAGTTTGCTAACCGGCTTCAGGCCTTCTGCCCAGAGCTGCGTTGCGGGTTGCAAACCGTTGCAAATCGCCTTGACCAGCGTCACCGGCGCAATATCAAAAATGCAACTTTAAGTTGCATTTTTCTTGAAACAACGCACGAGGAATGTACCCTGACCGGACAGGCCGCCAGCCGGCTGCAAGCACTGCCATCCATCAGCAGCCGGGATTCTGACCGCCTGCACCGAACCAAGGGAACGCCCGCATTATGACATTTGCCCGGCAATCCGGCATCCACCATCGGCCTCGCTGGCGGATCCCGGCCGGCCAGCATGCCCAGGCCGCAGCCGCCCTGATGATCGCCGCCGGATTTCTGTTCGACTACCTGACCCCGCTGGGGGTTGCGGCCGGGCTGACCTACACCGGGGTTGTCCTCTGCGCCATCTGGGCGGAGAAGCCCGCCACCGCCTACGCCTATGCCGCGGCGGGATCCGTGCTGACAATTCTTGGCTATCTTCTGTTTCACCGGGCCGGCATCCATGAATGGATCGTTCTCACCAACAGGAGCCTGACAATCCTGGCGCTCTGGGCCTTTGCCTATGTTGTTTGCCGCCAGAAGACGATCATGGTCTCCCTGGAGCGCAAGCAGACAGAGCTGACGGCCATCCGCGACAACAGCGTCGAAGGGATGGTCACCATAGATCCGGAGGGCAGAATCCAGAGCTTCAACCGCGCCTGCCAGCGGATCTTCGGCTACAGCGCGGAGGAGGTGGCCGGCAAGAATGTCAGTATGCTGATGCCCGCTCCGTACCGGTCGGAACACGACGGCTACATCCGCGCCTATTTCGAGACCTGGCAGCCGAAATTCATCGGCGCCGGCCGCGACGTGCAGGGGCGGCGCAAGGATGGCAGCACCTTCCCGCTCAATGTCTCCGTCAGCGAGATCCGGGTCGGCGAGCATATCCTGTTCAGCGGCATTGTCCGCGATATCTCCGAACAGAAGCGCACTGAGGAGGAACGGGAGAAATTCATCGACGACCTCTCCCGGTCGAACCGGGACCTGGATGATTTTGCCTATGTCGCCTCCCACGATCTGCGGGCGCCCTTGCGGGTGATCGACAATGCCTCCAGCTGGCTGGAGGAGGACCTGGCGGAAATCCTGGATGAAGACAGCCGGGAAAACCTGCAGCTGCTCCGCTCCCGGGTGTCGCGGATGGACCAGCTGCTGGACGACCTGCTTGAATATTCCCGGATCGGGCGCAAGACCGACCACCGCTATCAGCAGCTCACGCCCGGCAACGATCTGATGCAAGAGGTGCTGATGCTGATTGATCAGCCCGCGGGCTTCGCGATCCGCATCGACCCGGCGTTCGAGAGCATCCAGCTGGTGAACATGCCGCTGAAACAGATCTTCGCCAACCTGATCTCCAACGCCATCAAGCACAGTGAAACCGGCACCGGCGCGGTGGACGTGACGCTGCAGGACGCGGGCAGCCACTGGGTCTTCTCAGTGGCGGATGACGGTCCCGGCATCGAACCCAAATACCACGAGAAGATCTTCAAGATGTTCCAGACGCTGCAGTCGCGGGACCAGGTTGAAGGCAGCGGCATGGGCCTGTCCATCGTTCAGAAACACGTGCAGCAGGCGGGCGGCACGATCTCTCTCCAGTCCGCCCCGGGGGAGGGCTGCGATTTCCGCTTCACCTGGCCCAAGCATGAGCCCGCCGCAAAGGGAGGCAGCTGACATGGCGCATGGCACCGGCATCCCCTTCTCCCGGACAGAGCTGAAGATCCTGCTTGTCGATGACGATGACGGAGACGCCAAGGCGGTACGGCGCGCCTTCCGCAAAGCCAATATCGCAAATGAAATCACAAGGGCCGTTGACGGCATCGACGCGCTCGACATTCTCCGCGGCACCGGCGGCAAGGACAGGATCACGCCGCCCTACGTGCTGCTGGCCGATATCAACATGCCGCGGATGAACGGCTTCTCCCTGGTCGGGGAAATGCGCAGCGACCCCGACCTGCACAAGTCGGTGGTGTTTTTCCTGACCACCTCCAGCGACCAGCAGGACATCGCGGCCGCCTACAGCCTGAACGCCGCAGGCTATATCGCCAAGGAGACCGCCGGGCGCGACTTCCTGCAGCTCGTCACCATGATGGACCGCTACTGGCGGATCATCGAACCGCCCGCGCCGGGATTCTGAGCCGCCGGCGTCCGGCCCCGCGCCCGGGCCTGCCAACAGCCTCTATGCCAGCCCCTTGGCCCAATCGCCGACCGCGGCGCAGGCCGCGTCCAGATTGTGCTCCTGCCCGAAGCCGGTCACGGTCTTACGCGGTTTCAGATCATGGTCCCCGTCCTCCAGCCAGCACAGCCTGATCGCCGGAGACAGCGCGTACCCCTGTACCTCCTGCAGCGCGCCGAAAGGGTCGCGGCTGCCCTGGCAGATCAGCGCGGGTGTTTCCAGCCCCTCCAGATGCGCAGTCCGCAGGCGCTCCGGCTTGCCAGCCGGGTGAAACGGGTAGCCAAGGCACAGCAGGCCGCAGATGCGCCCGCCGGCGAGCAGCTCGTCAGCAATCAGGCTCGCCACCCGGCCGCCCATGGATTTGCCGCCGATGACCAGCGGCCCGTCGCAGGCAAGGCTGCTGACGGCGGCCAGAAACTCCGCCTGCAGTTTCTCAGCCTTTGGCGGCGGCCGCTTCGGCCCGCCGCTGCGGCGGGCGGCCATATAGGAAAACTCGAACCGCGCCACCCGCAGCCCCTGGCCGGCAAGACCGGATGCAATGGCCGACATGAACGGCGTGTCCATGGGGGCGCCCGCACCATGCGCCAGCAGCACCGTCGGGCAGCCATCGCCGCCACCGTCCAAAAGAAAGGAAATATCCGTCAAACCCGTGCTCTCCCAAACCGCCCGGCAGGCAGGTTAGCAGCTTGCAGCCTGCGCTTCATCCCCTCCGGCGGCTCCGGCCGCCGGGGCCTGCCCGCACGCCGGCCCCGGTGCGGCATCACGCCGAGTGTTTCCTGCCCGCCGCGCTCTGCCCGCAGGCAATCCGCCGCATTTCCTCCCGGTTCATCGGCATTCCGAAATAGAACCCCTGGACGGCACTGCATTTCTCCGCCTGCAGGAAGTTCAGCTCATCCTGCTTTTCCACTCCCTCGGCGAGCACCGGAATGTTCAGGGCCGACCCCAGCAGCAGCGTCGAACGGACAATTGCCGCGCTCTGCGCGTTCCTGTGCACATCCCTCACAAAGCTCTGGTCGATCTTGATCTTGTCAAAGGGGAAGGTCTGCAGGGTGGCCAGCGAGGAATAGCCGGTGCCGAAGTCATCCATCGCAATGCGGACGCCGTAGTCCTTCAGCTGATGCATGACTTTCAGGCTATGGGCCTGGTCGTCGATGATGCTGGATTCGGTGATTTCCAGCTCCAGCCGCTCGGGCGGCAGGCCGGTTTCCAGCAGAATGTCCATCACATCCTCGGCAAAGGACGGCTGCACCAGCTGCTGCGGCGCCACATTGACCGCCACCTGGAGCGGCCGCTCCCAGCCGGACGCCTCCTTGCAGGCCGCGCGCAGGACCCAATGCCCGATCTCCCGGATCAGGCCGGTCTCTTCGGCCACCGGAATGAACTCGCCCGGCCTCACCCGGCCGCGGATGGGATGGTTCCAGCGCAGCAGCACCTCAAAGCCGACCGGCTCCAGCGTGGTGATGTCATTCTGCAGCTGATAGGCCAGCTCAAACTGCCCCGCGGCGCAGGCCTGGCGCAGATCGTGGACCAGCTGCAGCTTCTCCCGGCTCTGACGGTTCATCTCTTCGCTGAACTGGCAGATCGCGCCAGCCGGATCGGACTTGGCCCGGTACATCGCCAGGTCGGACTTGTGCAGCAGCTCCAGCGGGTCGCGGCCCTCCTGCAGGCTGGCTGCCACCCCGATGGCCGCCCCCACCCGGACCGAGATGCCCTCCAGCTCGATCGGCTCGGTGACCGACGCCTGCAGGCGTTCGGCAAAGGCCAGCACCTGCTCGATCCGCCGGAACCCCTGCTTGACCGCAACAAACTCGTCGCCGCCCACGCGCGCGATGTGCTCATCCGGCCCCTGCTGGCGGGTCAGCCGCCGGGCCACGGCCTGCAGCACCTTGTCGCCCGCCGCGTGGCCATGCAGATCGTTCACCTCCTTGAACAGGTTCAGGTCGATGGTCAGCACCGCCGCACGCCCGGTCTTATCCTTGCGCATGCGCTCTGCCAGATCAGCCAGGAACTGCGTCAGCCACATCCGGTTGGGCATCCCGGTCAGCGGATCATGCAGCGCCGCGTGCGCCAGCATCCGGCGCGCTTCGCTTTCGGCATTTGCCTCGATGATGGCAGAGGCGAAACCAACCAGCAGGATCAGCCCCATGACCCCGGAAACCAGCATCCCCAGCACCGTCCCCGAGATCACCTCTTCGGGCACATCCAACGGCGGGCTGAGCTGGACATCGATGGCGCTCATGCCCGTGAGATGCATGCCGCAGATGGCACCCGTCAGCAGCACCGTGGCCAGCGTCCGGTTCCGCCTGCCCGGTCCCTGTCTGGCGGCAAACGCATACCCCCATGCGCCCAGCCCGACCCCGACCGCAAGCGACAGCACCTGGTAGCCAGGCTGCCACTGCAGTTCCCCAGGGATCAGATAGGCCTGCATGCCGGTGTAGTGCATCACGGCCACCGCCAAGCCGAACGCGCCCCCGGCCAGCAGGGCCGGATGCCGTCCGGCGCCAAAGGCCAGCACGGCATTGGCAGCCAGCACCCCCAGCACCGCCACCAGCAGCGACAGTCCGGTCAGCAGCGGTTCGTAGCCATGGTCAAATCCCGGTTCATAAGCCAGCATCGCAATGAAATGCGTCGCCCAGACCGTCGCCCCGGTGATCACGCCGGACAGCCCCAGCTGCACCAGCCGCTGCCGCCCCGTTGCGCCGTTCAGCCGGTTGATCAGGCGCACGTTCAGGCCGACCCCGGCAACACAGACCAGGGCGGCGACAGCCATAAGCCCGTAATTGTGCTGCTGCGTTATGCAATCCAGAATTCGGTACATCAAAATCTCCGGGCCGAGATACAGTGCTGCGGCCAGAATTCCGTCAAAAGCTTAAGGAATGGCGAAATCCGCAATCCGGGCGGTGCCGCCAGCACTCTGCATTTGCCGCAAATACCAGCGGATGCCCGCCGCCCTGCCAGCCCACGGGCACCGCCCCCGGCTGCCGGCACGTCCTGTGCCATTCTGCCCAACGCCGGGGCGCTCGCCCTGCTGTCCTGTAAAAAAACCGATTGAATTCCGGCCCTGCACGGCCTCAAGTGAGCAGCGATAGCACCAGCTGCTGCCGCAGGCGCGCAGCGGCTGGCCTGCGGGAACGGGAGACGAGTGCAATGGACTCTGAACAGCTGATTGCCTGCCCCACCTGCGATGTGCTGCACCGCGACCAGGACGTGCCGGCGCATTCGGTCGCCCGCTGCGCCCGCTGCGGCACGGTGCTGGCGGCACCCAAATCCGGCGCCATGACCCGGATCGCGATGCTGTCGCTGACCGCGCTGATCCTGCTGGCCGCCGCGGCCGTCTTTCCGTTTCTTGAGCTGAAGGCCCAGGGGCTGTCGCATCAGGCGTCGGTTCTGGATGCGGTGCTGGCCTTTTCGCAAGGGCCGATGGCGCCGCTGTCGCTGGCCACCGGCCTGCTGATCGTGCTGCTGCCCGCCGCGCGCTACGGCGCGCTGGTCTACACCCTGGCCCCGATGGCCCTGGGCTGGCACCCGGCGCCGCGGGCCGCCGCCGCCTACCGCTGGGCAGAGCGGCTGAAACCCTGGGCGATGGCCGAGATCTTCATCATCGGCGTGGCGGTGGCCCTGGTCAAAGTCTCCGGCCTGGCCAAGGTCGGGCTCGGCCCGGCCTTCTGGGCCTTTGCCGCCCTTCTGGTGGTGACCATTCTGACCGACAACGCGATTTGCAGGCTGACCGTATGGAAAACCCTCAGAACCCGCAGCGCTTCCTGACCGCCGCCGCAGCCGGGCTGGCCGGCTGCCGCGCCTGCGGCACCGCCAATCCCGGCGGCACCCGGATCTGCGCCTGCTGCGGCAGCCCGCTGCAAGCCGCCGCCCCGGGCAGCCTGCAGCGGGTCTGGGCCTGGCTGGCGGCCGGGATGATCGCCTATGTGCCCGCCAACCTCTACCCGATGCTGCGCACCACCACCTTCGGCCGCACGTCCGAGAACACCCTCATCGGCGGCATTGCCGAACTGTTCAGCCACGGCTCCTATGGCGTCGCGCTGATCGTGTTTCTGGCCTCCATCATGATCCCGGTCGCCAAGTTCCTCGCCATCGGCTACCTGGCGGTTTCGGTCCGCAGGCCCGCGGCCCTTGGCAGCCACGGCCGGCTGATGCTTTATGAAGTGGTTGAATTCATCGGGCGCTGGTCGATGATTGATGTCTTTGTGGTGGCAATCCTGACCGCCCTGGTGCAGCTGGATTTTGCCGCCGCCGTCGCCCCCGGCCTGGCGGCGGTCAGTTTTGCAATGTCGGTTGCCTTCACCATGCTGGCAGCCCAGAGTTTTGATCCGCGGCTGATCTGGACCGCAGATAGCGAGAATTTGGATGAGCACCCCTGACCCTGCCCGCATGAACATCTCCAGCCAGCGCCCCTCACCCTGGCGCAACCTGTCGCTGGTCTGGCTGGTGCCGCTGGCGGCGCTGCTGGTGTCGCTGGGGGTGGCGTGGAAAGCCTATTCCGACCGCGGCGTGCTGATCAGCATCAGCTTCGAAAACGCCTCCGGCATTGCCGCCAATGAAACCACCGTGCGCTACCGCGACGTGGTGATCGGCCGGGTCGAGAAGGTCGGCTTTTCCAGCGACCTCAGCAAGGTCTCCGTCCAAGCCCGCATCGACAAGGACATCGCCCCCTATCTGGATTCGGACGCCGCCTTCTGGGTGATCCGCCCGGAAGTGTCGGCGCGCGGCATCTCCGGCCTCAGCACCGTTCTGTCCGGCGTCTACATCGAGGGCAGCTGGGACCAGGACCCCGGCCTCCCGCAGACCGCGTTCGAGGGCGCCGACCGGGCGCCGCTGGCTCAGCCGGGCCGCGGCGGCCGCCGCATCACCCTGCGCACCGACGACGGCCGGATGATCTCCGAAGGCGCGCCGGTGCTGTTCCGCGGCATCGAGGTCGGCCGCCTGGAACAGCCGCGCCTGACCGTCAGCGGCGACAGCATCGTCGTCGATGCCTTCATCGAAGCCCCGCACGACCGCCGCATCAACTCCGCCACCCGGTTCTGGGACAGCTCCGGCTTCTCGGTCTCGATCGGGCCCAGCGGCCTGTCTCTGGACGTGGACAGCATCGCCTCGCTGGTGGCCGGCGGCATCGAATTCGGCTCCGTGTTCGACGGCGGCCAGCCGGTCGGGCCGGGCACCGTCTTCGACATCCACGCCGACGAGGCCGCCGCCCGCCGCACCGCCTTTGCCCGCACCCTGTCCGGCGGGGTTGCCGTCTCGGTCGCCTTCGACGAGTCGGTGGCGGGCCTGGCCAGCGGCGCCGCGGTCCAGCTGCGCGGCGTCAAGGTGGGCGAGGTCAGCAGCCTCAACGCCGCCATCCAAGGCGGCAACAACGAGGCCGAAGTGCGGCTGATCGCCAAACTGCTGCTTGAGCCTGCGCTGATGGGCCTGCCGCCAGGTTCCGGCGAGGCCGAGGCCCTTGATTTCCTGGAACAGGCGGTTGAGGGCGGCCTGCGCGCCCGGCTTGCCTCCGCCAGCCTGTTCAGCTCCGAGCTGATCGTCGAGCTGGTGACGCTGGAAGACGCGGCCCCCGCGCAGTTTGCCCGCAATGCCGAGCCGTTCCCGCAGCTGCCCAGCGCGCCCTCGGACCTGCCGGATTTCACCGCCACCGCCGAAGGCATGCTGGAACGCATCAACGCGCTGCCGGTCGAAGAGCTGATGGCGCAGGTCATCGCGACGCTGGAAAGCATCGAAAACCTGGCCTCCGCCGACAGCACCGTCCAGACCCCGGCGGCAGCGGTTGCCCTGCTGGAAGACGCCCGCGCCCTGGTGACCGATCCGGGCACCCGCGCGCTGCCCGGCGAATTGCACGCGGCCGTCACCGACCTGCGGGCCATGCTGACGGAGCTCCAGCAAAGCAAAGCGGCAGCCAAGCTGGCCGCGGCGCTGGACCAGGGCAGCCAGGCCGCCGCCAGCCTTGCCGCCGCATCCGAGGACCTGCCCGCGCTGGTCGCCGATTTCCGCGCCCTGGCGGCCAAGGCCAATTCCCTGGAAGCCGAAGAGCTGATCCGCTCCGCCAGCCAGCTGATGAACAGCGCCGATGCGCTGATCGGCACCGAGGGCGCCCGCGAGCTGCCCCCGGCGCTGACCGGCGCGCTGGAGGAAATGCGCGCCACGCTGGAGGAAATGCGCCAGGGCGGGCTGGTCGAAAACGCCAATGCCACCATGGCCTCGGCCCGCGGCGCCGCCGATGCCGTGGCCGCCGCCGCCGAGGGCCTGCCGGCGCTGTCTGCCCGGCTGGAACGGCTGGTGGCGCAATCCGAGGCGCTGATCGCCTCCTACGGCGCCCGCTCCAGCTTCAACTCCGAAACCCTGGACGCGCTGCGCGAGATCAGGACCGCCGCCCGCGCGGTCTCCCAGCTGGCCCGCAAGATCGAACGCGACCCGAATTCCCTGCTGTTTGGAAGATAAAATGATTAAAGCCCTGAAATTGCTGCTCCCCCTTGCCCTGCTGGCGGCCTGCGCCGGGGGCAACGATCCCCGCTATCTGATTTCTTCTGCCCCTGGCGAGAAGGGGACCAGCCTGCGCTCCCGCTCGATCGAGGTGCGGCTGGTCTCGCTGCCCTCCTACGCGGCCGCCGCCGACATCGTTGCCGAGGGCGAGGGCGGCGCGCTGTTTGCGCTTGGCGGCGCGCAATGGGCGGATGACCCGGCCCGCGGCATGACCGCCGCCCTGGCCCGCGGCCTCAGCGAACGCACCGGCGCCGCCGCGGCGATAGAGCCCTGGCCGCTGAACACCGGCCCGGACGCGCGGCTGGATGTGCGGGTGGATCAGGCCTATGCCCGCGCCGACGGGCTGTTTGAGCTCTCCGGCCAGTTCGCGGTCTCCTCGCCCGAGGGCACGGTGCGGGAGTTTGTGCAGCGCTTCGATATCACCACGCCGGTCGCAGGCGAAGGCGCCGCCGCCGCCGCCGATGCGCTGGCCCGGGCGCTGGCAGAGCTTGCCCGGCAGGTGTCGCAGGCCATGTAGCCCAGCCGCCGCGGCAGCCCAGGCCGCCCGGCGCGCAATGCCGCAGCCCCAGGAAACAGAAAAGGCGCCCATCGGGCGCCTTTTCTGTTTCCCCGCCGGGCCGGCAAGTCAGCAGCCCAGGCGATAGCGGCAAAAATCAGTGGGTCCAGGGACTGCGGCGGTTGGTGGCGAAGTTGTCGCCATAGCCGCCGGGGCGGATGTTGGCCTTGCGCTCCTTCGGCTCGACGACCACCGCGTCGATGCCGTGGTCCTCGGCATATTCCACCGCCGCTTCCTTGCTGTCGAACCGCAGCTTGACCTGCGCCTGGGTGTCGGTGGAGGAGGTCCAGCCCATCAGCGGGTCCACTTCCCGGGCCGAGGCAGGCGCAAACTCCAGCACCCATTTCCGCGTCTTGGCCATGCCGGATGTCATGGCGTTGCGTGCCGGCCGGTAAATCCGCGCTTGCATGGGCTGTCTCTCCTTGAGTCTCAATCCAGCGCTTTTATGCGCCGGATGCGGTTCTGCGGCAAGGTGGCATTTTGAGCAGGGTTATCCGGGTTTTGCAGCACCGCCACAGGCCGCCTGCGCCAGCCTCCCCAGATGCGATGGCCGCGCCGCCAGAAACGCCATCAGCCGCGCCGAATACCCCTCCGGCGGCGCCTGCCGCACCGACGGGCGGGCCGCAACCGCCGCCCGCCAGTCCGCCAGGCGCCCCTGCGCAGGCATCAGGGCAAAATCCCCGATCGCATCAAACGTATCGAAGTAGCGGAAGATGGTGCCCCAGACCCCGTCCACCATGTGAAAGTTCTCTCCGGCAAAGAACCGCCCCGCCACCTCCGGCGCGATCCGCTCCAGCCGCCCGCGCAGGGCTGCGGCCGCCTCGGCAAACGCCGCCTCATCCGGCGCATTGTACAGTTTGCCGATGGCCGCCAGCGTGTCCGAGCCGTATTCGATCCAGGCCCGGTGCCGCGCCCGCTCCAGCGGATCGGCGGGATGCAGGCTGCCAGGCGTGGTCTCATCCAGGTATTCCGCGATAACCTGGCTTTCGAACAGCACCCGCCCGCCGGTCTCCAGCACCGGCACCCGGCCCGTCGGCGACAGCACCCGGAACCAGTCAGGCTTGTCCGCAAGGTCGATATAGGTGCGGCGGTGCGGAATGGATTTCTCGCTCAGCACAATCACTGCCCGCTGCACATAGGGGCACAGGTGGTGGCTGATCAGATGCAGGTCGCTCATGGGATCCTCATTTAGATGCAGTTGCATTCACATCAGATAAGAGCCCCGTCTTGCATGTCAATGCACCTGCATCTAAATATCCCGCATGCAGACACCCGACCCTTTCGACATCTGGCTGCCGCTCGCCCGCGCCCACAAATCCATCCTCACCTCGGTGGAGACTGCGCTGAAGCAGGCGGGCCTGCCCGGGCTCGACTGGTACGACCTGCTGTGGGAGCTGGAATGCGCCGGCGATACGGGCCTGCGCCCCTTTGAGCTGCAGGAGAAGCTGCTGCTGCCGCAATACGGCGTCTCCCGGCTGGCGGACCGGCTGGCCAAGGCCGGATACCTCACCCGGCAGGAGTGCAGCGGCGACGGCCGCGGCCAGATCCTGCTGCTCACCGCCGCAGGCGCCGAGACCCGCGCGCAGATGTGGGCGGTTTACTCGGACGCCATGCAGCAGGCCGTCACCCCGCATTTCAGCCCGGGCGAGGCGCGGCGGCTGGCAGAGCTGCTGGGGAAGCTGCTGCGCCCCGCCCCTGCTGACAAAATCTGACACCATATCCCGGATTGGCCGCCAGCCCCCCTTGCACCGGAACAAAAACAGACCAAAATCGGCCCCAGCCGCCAACGGAGTCGCCTGATGCCCTATGCCCATTCCGACAAAACCATGCCGATGATGACCCAGCGCGCGCCGCAGCAGCGGCCCAAGCTGGAGGGCGGCAAGCGGTTCGTCATGAACACCACCTTCGATCCCGCGGGCGACCAGCCCACCGCGATCCAGGAACTGTCGCAGGGCGTGCTGGAGGGCGAGCGCAACCAGGTGCTGCTGGGCGCCACCGGCACCGGCAAGACCTTCACCATGGCCAAGGTGATCGAGGAGACCCAGCGCCCGGCGATCATCCTTGCCCCCAACAAGACATTGGCGGCCCAGCTCTACGGCGAATTCAAGGGCTTCTTCCCGGAGAACTCGGTCGAATACTTCGTCTCCTTCTACGACTACTACCAGCCGGAGGCCTATGTGCCGCGCTCGGACACGTACATCGAGAAGGAAAGCCAGATCAACGAGCAGATCGACCGGATGCGCCACTCCGCCACCCGCGCATTGCTGGAACGCGACGACGTGATCATCATCGCGTCTGTGTCCTGCATCTACGGCATCGGCTCGGTCGAAACCTACTCGGCGATGACCCAGGACCTGAAAGCGGGCGAGATGTACGACCAGCGCCAGATCATGGCCGATCTGGTCGCCCAGCAGTACAAGCGCAACGACCAGGCCTTCCTGCGCGGCTCCTTCCGGGTCCGCGGCGACACGCTGGAAATCTTCCCCGCCCACCTGGAAGACCGCGCCTGGAAACTTTCCTTCTTCGGCGAGGAGCTGGAGGCGATCACCGAATTCGACCCGCTCACCGGCGAAAAGACCGGCACTTTCGACCAGATCCGCGTCTATGCGAACTCCCACTACGTGACGCCCAAGCCCACCCTCAACCAGGCCGTGGTCTCCATCAAGGCGGAGCTGAAACAGCGCCTCGACCAGCTGGTGAACGACGGCAAGCTGCTGGAGGCGCAGCGCCTGGAGCAGCGCACCAACTTCGACCTCGAAATGCTGGAAGCGACGGGCCACTGCAACGGCATCGAAAACTACTCCCGCTACCTGACGGGCCGCGCCCCGGGCGAGCCGCCCCCGACCCTGTTCGAATTCATTCCCGACAACGCCATCGTCTTTGCCGACGAAAGCCACGTCTCCGTCCCGCAGATCGGCGGCATGTACCGCGGCGACCACCGGCGCAAGTTCACCCTGGCCGAACACGGCTTCCGCCTGCCGTCCTGCATGGACAACCGCCCGCTGAAGTTCGAGGAATGGGACGCCATGCGCCCGCAGTCGGTCTTTGTTTCCGCCACCCCCGCGGGCTGGGAGCTGGACCAGTCCGGCGGCGTCTTCACCGAACAGGTGATCCGCCCCACCGGCCTCTTGGACCCGGAGGTCGAAATCCGACCCGTCGGCATGCAGGTGGACGACCTCCTCGACGAGATCCGCAAAGTCACCGCCAACGGCTTCCGCACCCTGGTCACCACGCTGACCAAACGCATGGCCGAGGACCTGACGGAATACCTGCACGAACAGGGCATAAAGGTCCGCTACATGCACTCCGACATCGACACGCTGGAGCGGATCGAGATCCTGCGCGACCTGCGCCTCGGCGCCTTCGACGTGCTGATCGGCATCAACCTCCTGCGCGAGGGGCTCGACATCCCCGAATGCGGCCTCGTCGCCATTCTGGACGCCGACAAGGAGGGCTTCCTGCGCTCCGAGACCTCGCTGATCCAGACCATCGGCCGCGCCGCCCGCAACGCCGACGGCCGCGTCATCATGTATGCCGACAAGATCACCGGCTCGATGGAGCGCGCCATCGGCGAGACCAACCGCCGCCGCGAAAAACAGATCGCCTACAACCTCGAACACGGCATCACGCCCGAAACGGTCAAGAAAAACGTCGAGGACGTGCTGGCCGGCCTTTACGAGGGCGACGTGGACATGAACCGCGTCACCGCCCAGATCGGCAAGCCGATGCACGGCGCCAACCTGGAGGCGCATCTGTCGGGCCTGCGTGACGAGATGCGCAAGGCAGCGGAGAACCTGGAGTTCGAAGAAGCCGCCCGCCTGCGCGACGAGATCAAACGGCTGGAGGCGGTGGACCTCGCCATCTCCGACGACCCGCTGGCCCGGCAGTCGGCGGTGGAGGCAGCGTCCGAGGCGGCGGTCAAATCGCGGGGCCGGTCAACGGCCGGCAAGGCCGGGACGCGGGCCTATAGGGGGAAATCGCAGAAGAAGTTTTCGTGAGATATCGAAGTATGACAAAGGCCTTTTTTGCAGACACAAACCCCATTCCCATTGGTCTTGTTTCAGACAAGACCATGTTTACTTTGACCACTATTCAGCCAATGGCTTTCTTCATAACCGCATGAAAAAACTTCTCATTTTCCTCTTAGCCACGATCCCTAGCTTGGCCTTTTCGGAAAACCTTACCCACGAAGACCTCCGTAAAGTCGAAACCGCCTGGGAGAAAGTGGATCCTTTTGGTGCCGGCAGCAGGCTTTCCCTTTCCATTGACGACTGCACTATGCATTTTCGCAGGTCGCCCGCAGGTTCCTGTGAAGATGGCGGCACTCTGCGCATGTCTGAGCAGGTGATAGACCTGCGTGAAGTGTCTGCAATCCAAAGTTTGGTGCAAGAAACGCGGCCGCACATCCGCTTTCACTATCGTGTGCCCAAACCAAATCGGCTGGAAGCGCTCGCCAATCATTTACCCAAACCGATAGAGGAAGCATTTCAAGACTACACCGAAGCTTCCGATGACCTTCTGGAAGGCGCCAAGCTTACGTCTGGAAAGAGACAGATTAGATGCGACGGCAGTGAGACCACGCAAAGTAAACGACACACATTGATTTTTGTGGCGAAGCGACCGGAGCACTGGAGCATGTTCCGTTCGCTAGCCTCCCAATGCGGTGTCGCCAACTTCGAATAGCACCCCAGCGCCCGATCCCGAGGGTGGGGGTTCGCGTCCGCCACCAAGCCGAAGGCGTGCCACGCATAGTTGGCGCACCTTTGGTGCGACGGGGGCGGGTCGGGCGCGATGCACGGCAAAGCCGTGCAAGGTCACCGCAAACCCATTAACAATTTATAAACAAACAAGGTTTCGCAGCGAAACCCCGTTTCATTTACACCTGTGCCTAGCCACTGCTCCCCAGCCCCAAGCCAAAAAAACCCTCCGGAAATTCCGGAGGGGGGCCACTCTTCACCAGACAGCCAAAATCAGTTGTCTGCGGCAGTCTCGGTGCCAGCATCTTCCGGCGGGGTCACTTCGATGCCGGGCACGGTGATCTCGGCGTCCTTCATCTCCACGTCCACCTCCGGTACCTTCACGGTGGCGGTTTCCCCGGTCAGTTCGACCGACCCGACCTCGGCATCGAACTCGGGCAGCTGCCCGCCCTCGACGTTCACTTCCACGTCCGGCAGGCGGGCCTCTTCGGTCTGGTCGACGTCGATCATGTAGAACGCGGCGGCAACGGCGATAACGGCGGCCACCCCGATGGCAACGGCAGATCCGGTCTTCATGGTTCATTCCCTCTCGATTACCCTGCACCACAGCGGTGCGTCGCAGGGATAACGGCCAGACTGCGCCCGCGGTTCCAAAAGGATTTCAGCCGCTTGCCGCAGCCCCGCGGCCTGCCTCTTGCCCGACTCACCCCTTCGGGCGCAGACTGGAGGGCACCAGAAACCTGCGCGCGCCCCGGCTTGCCGCTTGCTGCGCCCAGATCTGATGCCGCCGCCAGATCAGTGAGCCAGGATGCTCCCGCGGCGCCCAGGACCTGAGCCACGCGCCGCCGGGGCCCGCGCCCCAGACAGGAGGACCTTCGATGATTGCCTCACGCCTGAAACATCATCTGGAGGCACAGGGCTTGCCCTTCGCCACCGTCCGTCACCCCTATACCGCCACCGCATCCGAATGCGCCGAAGCCGCGCATGTGCCGGGCGGCCACCTGGCCAAATCGGTGCTGATTCACATGGAGGAAGGCCCCTTCCTGGCGGTGATCCCGTCCGACCAGAAGGTCGATCTGCACAAGCTGCAGTCGATGGTCGACCGCCGTCTCGGGCTGGCGCCGGAGATTGAGCTGGACCAGGTCTTTGACGATTGCGACCCGGGCGCGGCGCCCTGCGTCGGCGCGGCCTATATGGTGCCCACGATAATCGACGACAGCCTCACCGGGCTCGACAAGGTCTGGTTCGAGGCCGGCGATCACAAGACGCTGGTGGAGATGAAGGGCTCCGATTTCGACACCCTGATGAAGGACGCCAAACACGGCTCCTTCTGCACCATGCACTGATGCCTGCGGCCAGCCGCCCCAATGCTGCCGGGGCGGCGCCACCGGCTGTCAGAAGTCGAACAGATCTTCCAGGAAATTCTTCTTTTTCTTCTTGTAGTATTTCTTCTCGTGTCGCGGCTCATGATCGCGGCCGCGGTCGTCATAGCGCTGCGGCTGCGGCGCCGGCTGCACCGGCTGTGCCGACCGTTCGATGATCTTGTCCAATTCCCCCCGGTCCAGCCACACCCCGCGGCAGCGCGGGCAATAGTCGATCTCGACGCCGGCGCGGTCGGACATGACAAGTTCGGTTCCGTCAATCGGGCACTGCATTCGCTTCTCCTTGCACAACTTCTGCAGTTGACGTGGGAACCGCCCCCGCGCTCTGCAAGGCAAAGCCAGTGCAAAAACGCGCAATTTGCGGGTTTCCGCCCGTTTCCAGACAGCTGACCCATGGTAAGCTGCCTGCAAATCACGGAGGCTTACATGAGCAGCAAGACCATCCTCGCCGGGCTTCTGGCCCTGATCCTCTCCTGCGTGCCGGCCTTGGCGGACGGCGGCGGCGGCGGCAGCCGGGACGGAATGGACAGCGGCGGCGGCCAGCGCAGCGGCCTCAGCTCCAAGGCCACTCAGGCAGTTGTGAAAACCCTGACCAGCGGCTTTGAGCGCTGCGGCACCCTGCCCCAGGTCTACAAATTCGACTGCTACCGTCACACCTACAAGCTGGCAGCCCAGAAGCTGAACGGCAATCAGGCCTATGCCGAGGCCTACAAGGCGCTGGTGCTGGTCGAGGAAACCCTGACGCGGTCCGTCAAGCAGAACCTGGACCCGGCCCAGCCCCCCAAGCGCAAGGGGCTGAACCTTTACCGTGCGGTGAAACCGGCAGCGGTGCCGCAGATCAAGCGGCAGGCGGAATCGGCGATGAAACAGGCGGAAACCATCCTGCTGCGCTCGCCCGCAAACAAGCAGGTGCATTACGCCCGCATCGCCGAGGCGGTGAATTCCAACAAGGTGCTCTTGCGCTCCGCCCTGCTGCCCGGGGGCATGATCCGGCTGGCCTGGAGCCTGCTGAAAACGGCGGTTCCGGCCTAGGCCGCGGCCCGCCCCTCAGCGCACCACATGCACGGCGCAGGCTGCGTGGCGCACCACGTGGCCTGAGGTCGACCCCCAGATCAGGTCCTGCATCGCCGGGCGGTGCGAGGCGAGGATGATCAGGTCGGGCTGGTTCTGCTCTGCCCAGTCCAGGATGGTGCGGCCGGAGTGGCCCTCCACCAGCACCCCTTCAGCATCGGGCAGGGTCTTGGCCAGCCCGTCCAGCTCTGCCTGCAGCGCATTGCGGGTGTCCTCCATGAAATCCGCCGGGATGTAGGAAATCGCATAGGCCGGCACCTGTTCGATCACATGCAGCAGCGTCACCTTGGCCCCCGGCGCCGACAGCAGCCGCGCCACCTTGAGCGGCCCGGTCACGTCGCGTTCCGGATCAAATGAGATCGGCACCAGAATATTGTGATACATCGCAATTCTCCCTTCGCTGGCAGTCTACACCATTTTTCCGCTCTGTTGCTTGATCCGGATCATCCGCGGCGTGCAATCCGGACCGCGGCGGCAACGCCTTGTCCGGAACGCCGCAGGTCCCGCAGGGTTCCAGACAAGGACCCGCCCGGCGGCACGCTGGCATCTTCTTTGACAGGCGGCCGGAGGATTGCCGACCCCCTCCTTGCAGCCTTGCCGGCGCTGGCCGGAGGGTCAGGGCGGTCAAGCCGGAAGGGCGGAGCCTGGCGGCAGTGGTCCTCCCGCGCGCCTGCGCCCGGGCGGTGACGCTCCTGCTGCGCTCCCCGAAGCCGATGAAGGCGCACTGCGCGCGCATCGCCGCGGCGGCGGACTCGGCCAAGGCCGTCATCCGCTCCGGGCTGATGACCCTGCGCCGGTTCATTTGAGGTTCTGCCCCTAGCCAGCGGGGCCTCAGGCCCCGAACACCTCGGCGACGTCATACATCACCGGCTCGAAGCTGCGGCACAGCTCGTTGATCTTGCGGTTGCGCTCGCGCATCTCCGGGCTGCGCAGCATCGCCATGAAATCCTCGCGGCGGCGCCATTGCGAATAATTGGCGATCCGGGTCTGGGCGTCGTTCACATGCAGGCCGGCCGAGATGAAGCCCGGCTGCTTGGAAATGAACTCCGAATAGGCGTCCTCAAGCGCCTCCAGCAGGTCCTGGCATGTCCCCGGCGTCATCTCGAATGTGGTGATAACGGTCTGGATGTCCGCGGTTTTTGCTATTTTCGGCATTGGCTCCTCCGTTGACGTGACCCCAGCCTACGCCCGTTCACGCGGAAAGCGCACGACATTTTTTACGGAACGCCCCCCGGCGGCGCGGAAGATGGTTAACACAACCTTAACCATAAAGCCGAACCCTTGATGCACCCGCGATGAGGCCAAGGGATGAGAACTGCCTATGCCGCCTGTCTTGCCGTGCTGCTGGCCCCGCCGGCGGATGGCGGCGCTTGGCTGGAGGTGCCGGGCCAGGGCTTTGCCGCGGCCAGCGCCACTTTCCGGCAGACCGCCAGCGGCGCGCAGCATGAGCTGAGCTATTACGGCGCCTATGGGATCACGCCGAAACTGACGCTGGGGGTGGACCTGAACCAGACCGGCGGTCAGTCCGGCCATGCGCTGGTCTTTGCCCGGCTGCCGCTGCGCGAAGGCGCGCGCTACAGGCTGGCGGCGGAGGCGGCTTTTGGCGGCAATCACGACCGCGGGTTGTGGATGATAATGCAGAAGGCCACCCTGTCTTACGGCCGCGGGTTCGAAACGGCCAGGGCCAGCGGCTGGCTGGCGATTGATGCGGCCTATGAGCTGCGCAACAGCGGACTGACTGCGATCTGGAAACTGGACGCCACCCTGGGGCTGAACCGGCCCGGCAAAGCCGCGCCGATGCTGCAGATCGAGACCGCAAAGCCGGAGGGCGGGCGTTTTTCCTATACGCTGACGCCTGCGCTGCGCTATCCGCTGCCATCCGGGCACGAGCTGATCCTGGGGCTGGAGCACCGCAACGCGGGCGACAGCAGCCTTGGCCTGAAACTGGGGCTGTGGCAGAAGTTCTGAACCCCTGCCCCAGTAATAACGCCCCGGACAGAAAGCGCGCCATGGCCGATGTGATCCGCCCCACCGATGATGAAGCCCGTGAGCTGGCCCGCGGCCTGATGGAGAGCGCGCGCTTTGCCGCGCTTGGGGTGCTGCTGGAGGGCGGCCAGCCGCTGGTGACGCGGGTGGCCTTCGGGCTGGCCCCCGACGGATGCCCGGTCAGCCTGGTCTCGGACCTGGCGCAGCACACCGGGGCGCTGCGGCGGCACCCGGCCTGCTCGCTGATGGTGGGGGAGCCGGGCGCCAAGGGCGATGCGCTGACCCATCCGAGGCTGAGCCTGATGGCGGAGGCGCAGTTTGTGCCGCGCCAGGACCCCGCGCATGAGGTCCTGGCCGGGGCCTATCTGCGGCATCAGCCCAAGGCCAGGCTGTACCTGCAGTTTGCCGATTTCAGCTTTGTCCGCTTCGCCGTCACGGCGGCGCATCTGAACGGCGGCTTCGGCAAGGCCTTCCGCCTTGCCGCCGCTGATCTGCTGCCCGGCGGCTGACATCAGCTGTCCATCCGCATCAGCACCTGCACCTCGCCCTTGACTGCCTCCTGCCAGTGCAGGCGGATCTCGTCCTGGTTCGTGCCCTGCAGCACCTCGGCATAGGGCGTGATGTAGCGGGTGCTGTTGCCGCTGGTCTGCAGCGGCCCCAGCGCCACCACGCTGTCGGCAAAGCGGGCGTAGCCCTGGAACGGCAGCTCCCCGTCTGAATCCACGGTCCAGGAGGACGACGCCGAAGACTGATCATGCAGCACCCGCAGCGGGTTGGCCGATTGGGCAGTGACGTTGTGGTACATGTTGCCGGTGACCACCACGTTCTTGGAGCGGCTGAAATCCAGGCCGGCAAAGCTGGTATCGACCCGCTCTGCCCGGTCGATGCTGCCATTGGTGGAGCGGAACTTGTTGCCGGTCACCGAGACGCCGTTCAGGTAGTGGCCGCTGCCGTAGGGTTTCACCACGATATAGCTGAACCAGGGCGCGACATCGCCGGACAGGAACACATTGGCATTGATCGACAGCGCGCTGAAGGAAAAGCCACTGGTGTAGTCCGGGGACGCGTCGCGTTCGTTGGTCCATTCGATGAAGCAGTTGTCGACATAGTTGTCGGACACGGTGGAGGTGCAGTTGTTGGAGGTCAGCACCAGCCCCGCGGTGCGCACCCCGTTCGGGACGCTGTCGCCCTGGAAGAAGTGGTTGCCGGTCACCGTGTTGTTGCTGCCGCCCAGGATCGCGAAGTGGCGGAAGCGGGTGGCACGGTTGCTGCGCAGCTTGGCGTCGTTGTTGTTGACGTTGAGCCCGATGCTGACCCGGTCCGGCACGTCCAGCGGGTCCTCGTCCGACAGGAATTGGCAGTTGTCGACCAGGATGCCCTGGCAACCGGTGCCGATGGAGGTGATGCCGCGGTCCAGAGGGCGGGAAATGAAGCAGCTGTCGAAAGTATTGACCGATCCGGACGGCGACAGCCGCACAGCGCTGCAGCGGCCGTTGCACTGGAACTCGATATCCTGCAGCCCGAATTTGCTGAGCGAACTGAAGCCGCTGAAATCCACCAGGTACTTGAAGTCGCGGAAGGTGAAAGTCTGGGTGCCCTCGGCATCGTAAAGCGCGGCGCTGAGGGTGAGCTCTCCGGCACCGGTGTTCTTGGATCTGACATAGACCTCGCGGCCCACGCCCGCGCCCTCGACTAGGGAACCGACGGCGATGTTGGCGATATTGGCGACATTGGTCAGCTTCTTGGAATCCGACGCGCTGTAGGTCGCCTGCGAGGTCACGGCATCGGTGTCCCAGGCGGCGCTGTCGGCGGCCTCCAGCTGGCCGTTGCGGATGATCCGGCGGGTGGCGTAGGAGGACTTGTTCGGCACCGCCGCGGCCATGTCGATGGGTCCGGTGACGGTGATCTTGCGGCCCATCAGGTCGAGCGATTCATGGTCGGAGTTGTTGATCAGCGCCTGAAATGCCTTCTTGAAGCCCAGCTCCTCATTGCCGAAGGCGGCGGCATAGGCGGGGAAGTTGTAGGTCTTGGTCAACAGCAGCATGGCGCTGTCCGGCATCTCTACCGTTCCTTCGAACACCGCTTCGTGGTTCAGCGAGACGGTGCTGCCAAGGTAGTATTCGCCCGCAGGCACCAGGATGCGGCGGCCGTCCGCGGCGGCATCTGCGGCCTCAAACGCCGCGGCGCAGTCAAAGCTGCCGTTGCCGATGGCGCCGTAGTCGGTCACGTCCACCACGCTCAGCATATCGCGCAGGAAGGCGCTGGTGATATCGGTGATCTCGATATCGTCAATCCGCACCACGCCGCCGTTGGCGCCGGTGAGGTCGAGGCCGAAATGGCCGTAGGCCGCATCGCGGCCCCAGGGCATGTCCACGCCGCCGCGGCTGCCGCTGCCGACGATGCCGGCCACTTCCACCACATCGCCATAGGCGGTGAGCGCCACCTGCGGCGCAAATTCGGTGACCCCGCTGATGTGGCTGCCGCCCGCTGCCGCCGCCCAGCCGGCAATGCGGACCGAGGGCAGCGCGCCGCTGACGGCCTTGATGCGAATCCTGATCTGCAGATAGCAGCCCGGTTGCAGCGGCGTCTGGCCCATGAAGCGCAGCTTCTGGGTGTTCTCGGTCTTCTGCATCTCCAGGCAGCCGCCGAAATCCGCGTCCGCCGCCACAAAGACCGCATTGGCGGCGCCGTCATAGGTGTCTGAGCCCGGGGTGCCGTCGCCGCTGGACCAGACATCGAGGCCGTCCGCAAAGGCGGGGGGCATCAGCTGCAGACCTTCGGTGATTGCCTTGTTCATGGAAGCTTCCTTTCATGCTGCGCATTTCGCGTTCGGGGAAAAGGAAGTACAGGAGCGGCGTTAAATTCCGCCCAGCGGTGCGTACGCTGTCCTGGGTTCAGACGCTGTCAGCCTGCCCTTTCAGCAGGTGTACCGCGTTGATTTTCCAACCGTTTTCCAGATTAACCATTTGGTAATCCAACAGGTGCACGGCGCCTGTTTGGTCGGTGATCATCACCCGCTGCCACAGGCTGCCCGCGACCTCGCGCAGGTCCAGATAGCGCACCTCGGCCGGACGCCAGACCATCGGGTAGCCCTGGCGCACCATCCCGGCAAACCGCTCAGGCGTGCCGAAAATCCGCCGGATATTCGGCGAGGCGTAGGAGAACGCGGTCTCGGTATCGTTGTTCAGGAAGGCCTCAAACTGAGAGCCGATCACGGCGGTGACCGGCTCTTTCTGAGCTAATGCCGGGAAGGTCAGAAGAAAAACACTAACCCCCGCAAACAGAACACTGCGCATCTGTCCCTCCCGGTCCGTTCTCATAAGTTAGAACAGAGTGACGTTGCGTCAAAACTTTTTTTGCGATCTGGTAATTTTTTTGCGCGGGGCAAGGCCGCAGGCCGCTGTGCGCAGCATTGCTGAAAACGAATAAGGGCGCGGAAACCCGCGCCCTGTCTTGGCTAAAGACTGTGCCGGCTTACGCCAGCTCGCCCGCCAACGCCTTGTCGATCAGCGCGATGGTGTCCTCGACGCCGTACAGCGCGATGAAACCGCCGAAACGCGGGCCCTGGGAGGCGCCCAGCAGCACCTCGTAGATCGCCGAGAACCAGGCGCGCAGCGGCTCGAACCCGTGGATCTTGCCGATGGCAAAAACCACGGATTGCAGGAATTCCTCATCCGCGAAGTCGGCCTCGGGCAGCGGGTCGTCGTTGCCGGCAATCTCGTTCTTCTTGGCAATCGCGGCCAGGGCTGCGTCTGCCGATTTCAGCGCGTCCGCCAGATCCTGCAGCGCCGCGCGCTCCTGATCGGTGGGCAGGCGGAATTCCTTCGCGGGTTTCACGAAGTCATTGAAATAGGCCACCGCAAAGCCCGCCGCCTGATCCATGCCCGGATGGGTGTCGGGGGTGGCGTTGGGGGCGTATTTGTTGATGAAGCCCCACATGGTTTCCTTGTCCTCGGCGCTGGAGGCGGAGGCCAGGTTCAGCAGCATCGAGAACGGCACCACCATGTCCGACTGCGGAACATCGCCGCCGTGGATGTGCCAGACCGGGTTGTTGAGCTGCGCCTTCAGGTCCTGCCCGTGGTAGGCGCGCAGCTGCTGGTGGTACTCATCCACCGCCTTGGGGATCACGTCGAAATGCATCCGCTTGGCGGTCTTCGGCTTCTGGTACATGAAGTACGCCAGGCTCTCGGTCGAGGCATAGGTCAGCCATTCGTCGATCGAGATGCCGTTGCCGGAGGATTTGGAGATCTTCTGGCCATTGGCATCCAGGAACAGTTCATAGGTGAAATGCTCCGGCGCGCGCTGGCCCAGCACCCGGCAGATGCCGTCATAGATCGGCGTGTTGGTGGAGTGGTCCTTGCCGTACATCTCGAAATCGACCTCGAGCGCGGCCCAGCGGGCGCCGAAATCCGGCTTCCACTGCAGCTTCACGTTGCCGCCGGTGACCGGCAGGGTCCATTCCTTGCCGTCCTCGTCGTCAAAGGTGATGGTATAGGTCTCGGCGCAGACCTTCTTCATCGGCACATAAAGCACGCGGCCGGTTTCCGGATGGATCGGCAGGAAGATCGAATAGGTCTGGCGGCGCTCTTCGCGCAGAGACTTCAGCATGATCTCCATGATGTCGTCGTACTTGTCGACGGCGCGCTTCAGCACCTCGTCGAACTGGCCGGAGCCGTAGAATTCGGTTGCCGAATAGAACTCATACTCGAACCCGAAGGTGTCGAGGAACCGGCGCAGCATGGCGTTGTTGTGGTGGCCGAAGCTCTCATGCGTGCCGAACGGGTCCGGCACCGAGGTCAGCGGCTTCTGCAGATGCTCTGCCAGCGCCTCCTGGTTGGGGACGTTGCCCGGCACCTTGCGCATCCCGTCCAGGTCATCGGAGAAGCAGATCAGCTTGGCGGGGATGTCCGAGATGGTCTCGAACGCCTTCTTGATCATGGTGGTGCGGGCGACCTCGCCGAAGGTGCCGATATGCGGCAGGCCGGAGGGGCCATAGCCGGTTTCGAACAGCACATAGCCCTTCTCCGGCGCGCCCTTGGCATAACGTTTGAGAACCCGGCGGGCTTCTTCAAACGGCCAGGCTTTGCTCTTCAGAGCTTCTTCGCGCACATCAGACATTTGTGTTCTCCATCGGCGGCAGTTTTGTCAGCGATCGGGGTGCCGCGTGATCATCCCGGATGCCCCATGCACCCGGCCCTTCCCTCTATTGTGCCTGTGCAGCATGAGTCAATGATCACTGGCCCGGGCGGCGTATGCTAGGCCGCCTTTTCGGTGATCCAGGCCAGGATGTCCCGCACGTCGCGCCCGGCCGCCAGGCCATCGCGGGCAGAGGCAAAGTAGCCGCGCGCGGAGCTGGCGCTTGGCCCCTCCAGCCGCACCAGCGCGCCGGTGCCCAGAAAGCTGTCGAGCACCCCGCCCCAGGCCAGGCACACCCCCTGCCCGGCCAGCGCAGCGTTGACCAGCATCGCATAGGAGTTGAAGTCGAGCGCGCGGGCGCCGGACGGCATTGCCAGGCCCGCCTCCTGAAACCAGCTGGGCCAGTCATGCCACTGGCTGCGGGCGGCCTCCATCGTCAGCAGCGTCATACGCGCAAAATCATGGCGGTCCGCGGCCATCCCCAGGCGCGTCAGATACAACGGGCTGGCCACCGGAAAGACCTCATCCCCCAGCAGCCGCTGCTCCTGCCCGGCGCCTGTTTCCGGCAGCCCGAAGCGGATCAGCAGATCGCCGGGCCGGACCGCCTCTCCATACTCCTGGCTTAGGATACGGATGGTCACCCCGGGAAAGGCGTCCTCCAGCGCGCCCAGCCGCGGGATCAGCCAGAAGGCGACAAATCCGGCGGGGGCCGAAACCGTCACCACCCGCCCCTGCGCGCTCTGCCGCAAACGGGCCACCGAGGCCTCTATCTGCCCGAAGCCGCTGTGCAGGGCCTGCAGAAGATCCTTGCCCTGCGGGGTCATCCGCACGGGCTTGCGGCTGCGGTCGAACAGGGCGCAGCCCAGGTCCGCCTCCAATGCCGCGATCCGGCGCGACACCGCGGGCTGCGAGACATTCAGTTCCTGCGCGGCGGCGGTCAGGGTGCCGTGGCGCGCCGCGGCATAAAAGGCGGTGAGTCCGGAAAAGCTGGGAAGGCGCTCCATCTATCATAACCTCAGCGTATATTACTGTGCAGCTTTACCCTATTGAGCGAAACCCGGGAAGGCCTCTAACTGGGCGGCAGGATGAGGAGACCCGCGATGACTGCAGAACTGACCACCCTGGCTGCCGATCTGGGCGATGCGGAACAGCTGCATCAGCCCTCCAACCTGCCGCATGCGCCGCTGGCGGTGGATGCCGCGCAGGTGCCGCTGGCGGGCGGCACCGATCCGGCCTATGGCGAGGTGCGCTGGCGCACGCTGATCAACGGCAGCGAGGACGCCCCGCGCGACATGGTGCTGGGGATTGCCGAGTTCGGCCCCGGCGGCCGCCTGCTGCCGCACCGCCATGACCCGGCAGAGTTCTATTTCGGGCTGGAGGGGTCCGGGGTGGTGACCATCGACGGCATCCCGCATGAGATTCGCCCCGGCGTGGCCATCTATGTGCCCGGCGGCGCCGAGCACGGCACCGTGGCGGGCCGGGACGGGTTGCGCTTCGCCTATGGGTTTGCCGAACCGAGCTTTGAGCAGATCCAGTACCGGTTTTCCGCACAAGCTTGAATACGAGGCGGATTTTTGCGGCTTTGGCGCGGGCAGCAGTTGAACCTGCCCCGCCCTGTACCTATCCTGATTGCAGCAGCATGCAGCATGAAAAGGATGCCTCGATGAGTGAGCAAACCCCGCACCCGATGTCCCCGCAGGACTGCCTGGTGGCGCTGATGGTGGCGGTGTCGGCCTCGGACGAGAACATCCGCACCGCTGAGCTGGTCAAGATCCAGTCGGCGGTCAACATGCTGCCGGTGTTTGCCGACTACGACATCGACCGGGTGGCCCGCATTTCCCGCACCGTGTTCGACCTGTTCGAGCAGGAGGACGGGCTGGAGGCGCTGTTCGGGCTGATCCGCGGCGACCTGCCGGAGCGGCTGTTCGAAACGGCTTACGCGCTGTCCTGCGACGTGGCGGCGGCCGACGGGGTGCTGGGCGAGACCGAGCTCGAATTCCTGGCGGAGGTCCGTTACGAGCTGAACATCGACCGGCTGCATGCCGCCGCGATCGAGCGCGGCGCGCGGGCCCGGCACATGGTCTGACGGCGGCCGCTTCAGGCAGCTGCCCTTGCCCGCATTGCATGGCAGGGTTGCACAACGCAAGCTTGCAACAGATTTGACCCATTCCCATTTGGCGCTAGTTCGACGCCTATCGGGAAACGGGTCATGGTCACGTGGCAAAGAGACATCAGTGAAATCCGCAGGCTGCTGCTCGAGATCGAGGGCGGCAGGGAGGCGTTCTGCGCCCTGCCGCGGTCCGCTGCCGAAGCGATGATGCTGCCCGCGGAGGACTGCCTGCCCGATGCCGAGGCCCGCAAGCTGGCCTATCACCTGAGCCTGCTGGAAAGCGCCGGGCTGGCGCGGTTCAGCCGGCTGTCCAACGGCAACTGGCATGTGCGCGGCCTGACCTGGAGCGGCCATGAACTGCTGGACAACATCCGCCGCGAGGACGTCTGGGCTGCGGTCCAGGAACGGCACCGGCAGCTGGGCGGCTTCAGCATGGAGATCCTCAGCGGCCTGGCTGGGGAAATGATGCGCCGCGAGGCCGGCGCGCTGGAAACTTCCGGCACCTGAGCAGTGCTTTCCGGGGACCCGGCCGGCGCGCACTCCGCGCCGGCCGTTGCATGTCAGGAGACTGCCGGAATGCGGAGCGCCCCCGGCAACGTCACCGGTACAGCGCGGAATTCAGGTAGCGCAGGCCGGTGTCGATCACCACGGTAACCACCCGCTTGCCCGGCCCCAGTTCGCGCGCCCGCTGCAGCGCCGCCCAGATGTTGGCGCCGGAGGTGATGCCGCCCAGCAAGCCCTCCTGCTGCGCCAGCATGCGGGCACCGGCAAAGGCGTCCTCGTCCCGGACCGGCACCACCGCGTCAATCAGGTCGCGGCGCAGGATTTTCGGCAGGAAGGACAGACCGATCCCCTCCAGCTGGTGGGTGCCGCTGGTGTCGCCGCCCGACAGGTTGCGCACGTGGTAGGGCTCAATGGCGATGATGCGGGTTGCGGGGTTCGCCTCCTTCAGCACCTCGGCATTGCCGGAAATGCAGCCGCCGCCGCCGGTCGCCATCACGAATTCATCCACCACACCGTCCAGCTGCGCCAGGATCTCCCGCGCCATGCCGTGATAGCCGCGCTTGTTGTCCATGTTGTTGACCTGATCGGTCCAGAACACGCCCGGCTCCGCCGCCAGTTCCTTGGCCCGCGCAATGGTGCGGTCGATCACGCTGGCGGTCAGGATGCCGCCCTCGGCATGGATGATCTCCACCTCGGCGCCATAGGCGCGCATGGTCTGCAGCTTCTCCTCCGAGAACGCGTTGGAAGAGACGAAATGCGCCCGGTAGCCGCGGGTGGCGCAGACCATCGCCAGCGAGCTGCCGGTGCTGCCGCCGGTGTATTCCACCACCTTGCCGCCGGGCTTCAGATCGCCGCGCCGCTCGGCGCCTTCGATCATCGACAGCGCCATCCGGTCCTTCATGCTGCCGGTCGGATTGGCGCCTTCCCATTTCACCCAGACCTCGGCCATGTCCGGTGCGGTCAGGTGCTTCAGCTGCACAAGCGGCGTGTTTCCGATGGCGTTCATGTGGCGGCTCTCCCTTGCTGCGCGACTCACTTTCAAAATTAAAGTCACTATGCGCCAGTGGCTTTCATTTTGAAAGCCGCTTAATCTGGGGGAGTGCCAGAACCCGCAGGAGCCGCGCCATGCCCCAGCCGCAAACCAATTTCCGCTCGCGCTGCTCGATTGCCCGCACGCTGGATGTGCTGGGGGACAAGTGGACGCTTCTGGTGGTGCGCGACCTGATGTGGCACGGCAAGCATACGTTCCAGGAGCTGCAGGCGAGCGAGGAGCATATTGCCGCCAACCTCCTGTCGGAGCGGCTGAAGCGGCTGATGGCGCTGGGGCTGGTGGCGCGGGAGGCCTATCAGGACCGGCCGGTGCGCTACCGCTATGCGCTGACTGAGGAGGGCCGCAGCCTGGAGCCGCTGCTGCTGCAGGTCATGGGCTGGGGCCACGCGCATCTGGGCGGCGGGCTGTTTGATCCGCAATCCGGACAGACGGTGGCAGAGGCGGATTAACCCCTGTGGGCTGCAATCAGCCTTTTTAGGCTCTGTTTTTGCTGTCCCTGCGCGTCGAAATTGCCGGGGTCGAGCCATTCGGCATAGGCCGCCTCCAGCCGCGGCCATTCGCTGTCCAGCACCGCATACCAGGCGGTGTCGCGGTTGCGGCCCTTGTAGACGACGGCCTGGCGGAACAGGCCCTCATAGGTGAAACCCAGCCGCTCCGCCGCGCGGCAGGAGGGCGCGTTCAGGGCGTCGCATTTCCACTCATAACGGCGGTAGCCCAGGTCGTTGAACACCCGCGCCATCATCAGGAACATCGCCTCCGTCGCAGCGGGTGTGCGCTGCAGGGCGGGCGCATAGGTGATGCCGCCGACCTCGATCACGCCATGTTCGGGCTTGATCCGCATATAGCTGGCCACACCTTCGGCCCGGCCGCTAGCGCCGTTGACGATGGCGAAATAGGGCTGCGCATCGACACCGCTGGCGCCCTGGATCCAGCTGCGCAGCTCGGCTTCCGTGCCAAACGGCCCCCAGGGGATATAAGTCCAGATCGCGCCGCTGGGGTCCTGGCTGAAGGCGGCAAACAGTTCCGCGGTGTGGCGGGCGGCGTCCAGCGGCTCCACCTGGCAATAGCGGCCCGCCATGCCCTCGTGGCCGGGCAGGCGCGCGCCCTGCCAGCCCGGCAGCGCAGCACCGATGGGCTGGCCGTGTTCGTTGATGCGGTCGGTCATTGTCTGGTCCTTTGCACTGCGGGCCGGCGGCCCCTGCCCGATGCCGCTGTGCCTGCAAACCGGCCCTGCGGAAACGTCCAGAAAGCGGAAATTTCCCCAGACCAGTCAGGCCCTAACTGCCGTAAACCGCGCCCCAGCGTTCGATCAGCTGCTGCTGCAGCTGCTTGGCGCGGCGGTTCCAGCTGCGGGCGCCCTGGGGCCGTTCGCGCTGCGCCCGGGTCAGGCGGCCGCGGGTCTTCTCATCCGCGGTGAAGATGGCAAAGGCCAGCACGGTGCCGTCCGCCGCGGTCATGAACCCGCCAAGGCCGGAGACGAAGTTCAGCGTGCCGGTCTTGGCGGCGACCTTGATCGGGTGGCCCTTGACGGTGCGTCCCTTGGCGTCGCGCATCTGGAAGGGTTTCAGCAGCGGTTTCAGCTGGCCCGCCTTATAGGCCGCCACCAGCGCGCCGGTCAGATCCGCCGGTGTCATCCGCGAGTCGCCGCCGAGGCCGGAGTGATCCACCAGCCGGCTGCCGGACATCCCGTATTTGCCCGCGGCCCAGCGGCTCATCTCCGCGGCTGACGCCTTGAGCGAGGCCGGGCGGCCCGCGCGGGCGGCGGTGGCGGACATGCCGATCATCTCGGCCATCAGGTTGTTGGAGTATTTCAGCATCGCCTTCAGCAGCACATCCAGCGGCGGGCTGTGGTGCTGGGCCAGCAGCGTGGCAGAGGGCAGCGCGCGGGTCTCCTTGGGCTTGGAGAGTTTAATGCCGTGAGCGCGTGCCAGGGTGCGGAACACATCGCCCGCATAGGCCGCCGGGTTGCGCACCGGCAGCCAGCGGGCGCCGCCCTTGCCCAGCGCCTTGGAGGCGACGGTCCAGTGATCCACCCCGCCCTTCTCCGCATAGGTGTAAACCGGCACCGCGCGGGACTGGATCGCCATCCGGGCGGTGGCAACCTCGGGGCGGTATTTCTCGGTGCGGGCGTCCATGGTGATCGCCCAGCCGCCGCCCGCCGCGCGCTTCCATTCGAAATGCACCCGGTTGAAGTTCAGCGAAATACCGGACACCGCAGGGGAATAGCCGACATGGTCGGGCTGGTCCGGGTCGATGGTTTTAACGCTGGGCAGCGCGCCGTCCCAGACCAGGAACTTGCCGCGCACCTCGCGCACGCCGGCGTTTTTCAGCGCTTTCGCAAGCAGCGCCAGATGGTCGGTGTTCAGCAGCGGATCGCCGCCGCCGGCCAGGATCAGGTCGCCCTTGACCACACCGCCGGACACGCCGCCGGTGGCCAGGATGCGGGTCTCGAACCGGTGGTCCGCGCCCAGCACATCCAGCGCATAAAGCGCTGTCAGCGCCTTGGCGACGCTGGCGGGCGGCAAGGCCTGGGAGCCGCCGGAGGCTTCCAGCAGCTTGCCGGTCTTCACATCGGCCACCGCGCAGACCGCCTCCCCCCTGAGGCCGGCGCGTTCAATCAGCGCCTTGAGGCCATCGGCACCGGCCGCAAGCGAGCTGACCTTGCGGGCCACAGGCCGCAGCGAGACGGCCGGCGCATTGGCCAGCGCCGAGGTGCCTGCCAAAGCGGCAAGCCCGGAAAGGAGGAATGTCCGGCGTGAAGTCATCTTATTCAATTTTAGGGTCAGGAGCGGCTCTACTTCAATCCCCGATCCGCAGCTTTGCGCCGCAAGGTCCGGGCTTTTTCACACGGGCAAGTCCTGCTACCGCTGGCAGCCATGTTGCAGGCACTCATCCTCATGTTCGCGGCCATGTCAATGATCCCCGCAGGCGACCTGTGCGGGAAACTGCTGACCGGCGCCGGGCTGGCGACGCCCGCCTTTGTCGCCTGGTCGCGCTTTGCCATCGGCACCGCGCTGATCCTGCCCTTCGTGCCGCGCCGCGCCTTCTCCCTGTTGGGCGACTGGCGGCTGTGGCTGCGCGCCGGGCTGCTGACCGGCGGCATCTTCTCGATCCAGCTGGCGCTGCAGAGCGAGCCGCTGGCCAATGTCTTTGCCGCCTTCTTCATCGGGCCGGTGGTCAGCTACGTGCTGTCGGTGCTGCTGCTGCGCGAGCAGGCGACGGCGCTGCGCAGCCTGCTGATGGCGCTGGGGTTCGTTGGCGTGCTGATGGTGGTGCGGCCGGGCCTTGGCGGCTCCGTGAACCTGTTGTGGGCGGTGCTGGCGGGCTGTTTCTACGGCGGCTTCCTGACCAGTTCGCGCTGGCTGGCGCATGTCGGCACGCCGCTGGAACTGAGCCTGACACAGCTTCTGCTGTCGGCGCTGCTGATGCTGCCGCTGGGCCTGGCCAGCCTGCCGGAGTTCACCCCCTCTACCGCGGCGCTGACGGTGGGGAGCGCGGCGTTCTCGATGACGGGCAACCTCTTGCTGCTGTTTGCCTATGGCCGGGTGCAGGCGGTGAAACTGGCGCCGATGGTCTATTTCCAGCTGGTGGCCGCGGTCGGCCTGGGCTGGGCGGTGTTCAGCCAACTGCCGGACGCCTGGACCTGGGGCGGGCTGGCGGTGGTGCTCAGCGCCGGGCTGGCCTCAGCCCTCCTGCGCCGCTAACCAGGTGCCGCGGGCGCGCAGCGCGGTGGAGCTCACATCCACCATCGGCAGGTTGACGAAACACCAGGCCGGGCTTTCGGCCTGCGCCAGCAGATGGCTTTCGCTGCCTTTCAGCATGGCATGGCGGTAAACCCGGGCGGCCGGGGAGAACCGGGACGAGATCCGGTCGCCGGGTCGCGCCAGCACCCCCACCGGCACCGTGTCCAGGATCTGCTGCCAGTCTTTCCAGCGGTGGAAATGGGTCAGGTTGTCGGCCCCCATCAGCCAGACAAAGCGCACGCCGGGATGGCGGCGGCGCAGATGCCGCAGGGTCTGGGCGGTGTAGCGGGTGCCCAGCGCGGCCTCGATGCCGGTGATGTGGATGCGCGGGTGCCGGATCAGGTCCTCTGCCGCTGCGATCCGCCGCCCCAGCGATGCCGGCTGGCGGGCCTTCAGCGGGTTGCCGGGCGACACCAGCCAGAACAGGTGATCCAGCCCGAAGCGTTTCAGTGCCGCATGGGAAATCGCCGCGTGGCCGCGGTGCGGCGGATCAAACGACCCCCCGAGCAGCCCGACGCTCTGGCCCGGGCGGATATGCGGCAGCTTGCAAACCATGAGCGCCTTGATGCGCATAGTTTTTGCAAGAGATCAATTGCCGCCCGCAGCCGGCGCGCGCAACCCTGCGCAGATTGCCTGAACCGCTGCTTTGGGTGTAGAATTTTATTGCGCGGGCGTTGTTTGCAGCCCGCTGTTTCCAGTTTGCGAGTTTACCATGGTTGCCAAGCTTTCCGCCTCCGTCGGGCGCAAGGGCAAGAACCTGCCCGAAGACGTCAAAACCGTACAGCAATTGTTGAATGCCTTTGCCGGCAATGCCGGGATCAAGAAGGTCAAGACCGACGGCACCCCGTCACCGGTGCTGGAGAAGATGATCGGCCAGTTCCAGCAGGAGGTCTGCGGCTTCAAGCCCGACTACCGCATCGACCCCGGCAAGAACACCATCAAGAAGCTGAACGCGGGCCCGGCCAAGGCCAAGGCCGAGCAGAAGGCCAAGGAAAAACAGGATGAAAAGACCAAGGAGGAAGCCAAGGCCAAGGCGGTGAAGGCCGCCAAGGACACCCTGGTGAAGGAAGCCAAGGCCAAGTCGCTGGACAAGGGCGGCTGGGCCGCGCTTCTGGATGAGATCGAGGAGTACGCCACCTCGCTCTACGAAAGCTATTTCTCCAAGGGCGAGAAGAAGGGCGAGGATGCGCAGAAAGCCGCCAAGCAGGCGGCGGAGAAGGCTGCCAAGGCAGCCCAGAAGAAAGCTGCGGAGACCGTCGTCAAGACCGTCGAGACCGAGGGGCTGCGCAAGCCCGGGCGGCTGACCGGCAAAACCCAGGGCGTGCAGAAGAAGATCCTGGATGTGCTTTACGAGGTCTCGTCATTCTACGGCGAGACCATCCATGTGGTCTCCGGCCTGCGCGACAAGAAGGGCCAGGCCAGCGCCATGTACGGCGGCTGGAACAGCCATCTGAAGCGCGGCAGGATCTATTCCTACCTGAAAAACAACGAGGATCTGCGGCTGGAACTGGACGGGTTCGTGCAAGCCAAGGACAAGAAGGGTTTCATCGAGTGCATGTTCAAGAAGGCAAAGTGGAAATACATCTCGCGCCATTTGTCGGGCCAGGCCGTGGATGTGACCACCCGCACCGACCCCAAGATCATCAAGGCGCTGGCCACCTGCCTGCGCTACCTGGCGGAGAGGAACAGCGAAGGCATCAAGTGCCACCACTTCGACAACCGCAAACTGATCTACCCGGTGCCGGACAACATCAAGAAGAAGTGGAAGCTGTAGGGCCAGGACCCGGGCGGCGCTTTCGCTGCCCGTGAAACCTGCAGTTGGTGCAGCCGTCATGGGACGGACAGCTGCACCGCGGAACGCCAGGGGGCCAGAGCCGCCAGCCCCAGCCGGCGTTCCGCAAACCTGCGCGTCAGTGGGTATGCGCGGCGGGCGCGGTCAGATGCAGCCCCGGCGCCGGATGCGCCAGATCATGCGGGTCCTGGCCTGCTGCCGGGATTTCGCTCCAGCTGTTTTCGCCGGTGGCGCATTCCTGCACGGTGGGGAAGAACAGCATGGTCTCCGGCTCCAGCGACCCGTCCAGCTTTGCGCGGAAGGTGAACTCATCGTAGAAGTCATCCTGCAGCTCGCCGGTCCAGATGATCTCCTTGACGCCGGAGGTGAGCGTCTTGCCGTAGTAGTCGTAGCTGTTTGCGTAATCGCCAGAGACAGTTTCCAGCGTCCAGCCCGCCTTGGGCATCGGCTTAACCGAGATCACGCCCTCGGGGATGGCGATCCGCAGTTTCAGGGTGGCCTCGCCGCTGCAGCCATGGCCGATCCGCATCACGCCCTTGTAGAAGCTGCCGGTGGCCGCCTCCTGCTGTTCCAGGGTGGCATGGGCCTGGGCCGAGGTTCCAAGGGCAGCCGCCAGCAGCGCCGCCGAAGCGATGTTCATGAGTTTCATAAGTCTGGTCCGTTTGTTCACATGTCAGGTGTGCCGGGAGGTGCCGGCGGTTTGCTGTCATGTGAAGGCCGGCGGGGCCCGGGCCTGGTAGGTCGGAACAACGCCCGGCGCAGCGATCCAGCCGCCGCGCCCGGCAGTGGCAGTGCGGCGGAACAGGCAAGGGGTTCCGGGCGCCTTGGCCTGGGGCAGCACCGCCCCCGCCGCCAGGGTGCAGTTCGGGCAGCCTTGGCTGTCTTCACCGCCGCCAAAGCCGCAGATGTCAGAGGCGGCAAAGCCAAAGGCCGCAAACCCCGGATCCGCCGCAACCGGCCGCGCCGCATGGATCCCCGCCAGCAGCGCAAAACAGAGCGCCGCCGCCAGCGCCAGCCCTGTCCTGTATCTGTGCCACTGCGTCACGGGTGATCCTGCCCTTCGGGTGCCTTGTTCCTGGCCCCTGTCTAAGGCACGGGCACGGGGCATTTGTTGCGCTTGATCAATGTGCTGGAGAGTAACTGCACAACACGAGGCCCGGGCCTGACCTTGGGAGGGCGCGAAGGCGCCTGACCGGGGGAAGGTCAGGCGCGGGACGTGCCGCTGCGCGCCACGTCCCCGGGCGCTCGTTGCCCCTGATCTGAAAACACACAAACAGCACCACCCGGTGCACAGGGGGTGCACAGGGGGTGTACGGATGGCACCCCCTCGCGCAGGCCTGCATCCCGCATTGCCCCGCCGCCGCCCTTCGGCTATCACTCCCGCCAGCAAATTCCCCCCTTAACGGAGCGATCCCATGGCTTCCTACCAGTACGTCTACCACATGCAGGGGGTCTCCAAGACCTACCCGGGTGGCAAGAAATGCTTTGAAAACATCCACCTCTCCTTTCTGCCCGGCGTGAAGATCGGTGTGGTCGGCGTCAACGGCGCCGGTAAGTCCACTCTGATGAAGATCATGGCCGGACTCGACAAGGATTTCACCGGCGAGGCCTGGGCCGCGGAAGGCGCCAAGGTCGGCTACCTGCCGCAGGAGCCGCAGCTGGATGAGAGCCTGACCGTGCGCGAAAACGTCATGCTGGGGGTGCAGGCCAAGAAGGACAAGGTCGACCGCTTCAACCAGATCGCGGTGGAGATGGCGGAGAACTACACCGACGAGCTGATGGCCGAGATGACCGAGCTGCAGGACGCTATCGATGCGGAAAACCTGTGGGACCTGGACAGCCAGGTCGACGTGTCGATGGAGGCGCTGCGCTGCCCGCCGGATGATGCAATGCCGGCAAACCTCTCGGGCGGTGAGCGCCGCCGCGTCGCGCTGTGCAAGCTGCTCTTGGAAGCGCCCGACATGCTGCTGCTCGACGAACCGACCAACCACCTGGACGCCGAGACCATCGCCTGGCTGCAGCAGCACCTGATCGACTACAAGGGCACCATCCTGTGTGTCACCCACGACCGTTACTTCCTGGATGACATCACCGGCTGGATCCTGGAACTCGACCGCGGCCGCGGCATTCCCTACGAGGGCAACTACTCGGCCTGGCTGGAACAGAAGGCGAAACGCCTGGAGCAAGAAGCCCGCGAGGACAAGGCCAAGCAGAAGACGCTGGAGCGCGAACTGGAGTGGATGCGCCAGGGCCAGAAAGCCCGCCAGGCGAAATCCAAGGCGCGTATTGCCGCCTATAACGAGATGGCGTCGCAGTCCGAGCGCGAAAAGGTCGGCCGCGCCCAGATCGTCATTCCGAACGGCCCGCGCCTCGGCTCCAAGGTGATCGAGGTCAACGGCCTCGCCAAGCACTACGGCGACAAGCAGCTGATCGAAGGCCTCGACTTCTCGCTGCCGCCGGGTGGCATCGTCGGCGTGATCGGCCCCAACGGCGCCGGTAAATCGACCCTGTTCCGGATGCTGACCGGCCAGGAGCAGCCCGATGTGGGCTCGGTGGAATACGGCGACACCGTGAAGCTGTCCTATGTCGACCAGTCGCGCGATGACCTGAATGACAACGACACCGTGTGGGAGGCGATCTCCGGCGGTGCCGAGATCATCGAGCTGGGCGACGCGCAGGTCAATTCCCGCGCCTATTGCTCCTCCTTCAACTTCAAGGGCGGCGACCAGCAGAAGAAACTGTCGCTGCTGTCCGGCGGTGAGCGCAACCGCGTGCACATGGCGCGGCTGCTGAAAGAGGGCGGCAACGTGCTGCTGCTCGACGAACCGACCAACGACCTGGACGTGGAAACGCTGCGGGCGCTGGAAGACGCGCTGGTCGATTTCGCCGGCTGCGCCGTGGTGATCTCGCACGACCGTTTCTTCCTCGACCGGATCTGCACCCACATCCTGGCCTTCGAGGGCGATGCCCATGTGGAATGGTTCGAGGGCAACTTCGAGGACTACGAGGAGGACAAGAAGCGCCGCCTGGGTCCCGACGCGCTGGAGCCCAAGCGCTTGAAGCACAAGAAGTTTGTGCGGTAAATCTACTGCAAATTGTGAGCGGAGCTTGAAATTCCGCTCACCCAATCCCACTATAGCTGCAGCCGGGTGGAGTTGACCAAACTCCAAACCATAAGCTCGGTCAGCGCTTAGCGGCGCTATGTGAAGCCTTAGCCTGGCTTTGCTAAGGTGGCCCTTGAAGCGGGAAGCTGATGGGACAACCGCCGACAGGTTGCTCCAAGTGGCCATAGGAGCTGACCGAGCCGCCGATTTAGGGGCGGGTTATAAATACTGAGCGTATCTAAACGCTCGATCGATCGAGCATCGCTAGAGGCTATCTCAATGCGGTTTTCGTTCAAATTGGAAGGGCGAGTGACCTATGGTGACTTAATTGGAACCATTGCACTCTTGCTGACGATCATCGGAATATTCCTTTGATGTTGGGCGGCCTTTGGCCGCCCTTCCTTTTTGGACTGCCTGCTATCGAAACACCAGGGCTCCGGCTGCCTGGGCGGGCGCGACTGCGCCTGCCGGGGGGCAGGCAGGCGCAGCCCGGGCCTCAAGCGGCCCGGGCGGTTTGAGTCCGGCAGCGCAAAATTGCTCCTGAACCGTTTGACTGATCTGTTGCTGACGGCACTGTGTCCCCGTCCTCGGTTTCGCCTTTCCGCCAACCTGCGCTACCCTCACCGCAGGCGCCCTGCGCCTTGTGTTGGTTAAAGCGTTGGAAAGGATCCCCCATGGCTCTGAAACCGGAAGAGGTGAAGGCGGAGGTCGAGGCGGCCAAAGGCCGGAAGGCCAAGCGCAAGAAGCTGAAGACCGCGCCGGAAGGCACCACGGAGAAGAAACTGCCCGGCGATCTGCGCAAAGGGCTGGAGGCGCATTTCGGCGGCAATCTGGGCAAGGTGCGGGTGCATATGGGCGGCAACGCCAAGGACGTCTGCAAGGAACTGAAGGCCCGCGCCTTTACCGTGGGCAACCATATCTATGTGGCGAAGCCGGCCTTTGCCAAGGATTCCAAGCTGCTGGCGCATGAACTGGCGCATGTGCTGGAACAGGGCAAGGGCAAGATGCCCAAGGCCAAGGACGGGGTCGCGCTGACTTCGAAATAACGCCTGCGCACCCATTATTTGCGCTGGTTTGCCGCTGCCGCCGCGATCTTAACGTTTTGATAACACAGTTCGCCGGATGATGGGCGCGGAGGCAGCGGGCGCTTGGGCCCGGGTTGCGGAATTGTGGAGGCGTCATGGCCTGGGCAGGTGTCTTTCTGGGTATGGTTGCGGGCCTGTGCGCCGCGGTGGCGGGCTATGCCGTTGCCGGGCTGCCGCTGTGGGCCTGCCTGCTGATCTATCCCGCGGCGGGCTCTGCGGCGGCGCTGCTGGCCACTGCCCTGTTGTACTGGCGCAGCGGGGCGGCGGGGCCCGGCGGCGGGATGCCCCCTGGCGGCCGGCTGGCAGCCGCCTGAACCGGGCGGCAGCGCATCCGGACAGCAGCCTGACGTACCACCCTTGATATAACAAACTCCGGACAGATCGCGCAGAAGTATCCCTTGCACTGTTGCCTGCCTGCAGGCTGCGCCCTACTTTCTGGGGGTAGGGGACATGAGGGGAAAGGGCTGCATGGCCTGGATCAGCGCATTATTCGGCGCATTGGGCAGCCTTGTGCTGGCCATTGCCGCCATCATGATCGGCGCCTGGCCGGTGTGGCTGGTTGTGCTCCTGTACCCTGTGGCAGCCGTGGTCCTGATGCTGGGAATGCTTGCCTTTCAGCTGTGGCGGAGCGGCAGTATCGGCAGCCGCGGGCACGGCGCGGGCGCGGGCAAAGGCCCCAAGGCCCGCTGCGGCCCCGGGCCGGGCCGGTTCTGACACCGGCGCGGAACAGGGCGGGACCCGGTGGCTGAAGCCCCGAGGGATCAGCCGCGCAGCCAGCTGATGATCTGTCCCGACCGCATCGCGCCGGCCTGGCGTTTCTTCTCCTTGCCGCGCTCAAAGGCGATCAGCGCCGGAATGCCGCGGATGCGGTAACGGGCGCCTGTGGACTGGTGGTCCTGGGTGTTGAGCTTGACCAGACGCGCGCGGCCTGCCAGCGCCTTGGCGGCCTTGGCATATTCCGGCGCCATCATCCGGCAGGGGCCGCACCAGGGCGCCCAGAAATCCGCCACCAGCGGCACATCGTCGTTCTGCACCGCCTTCTGCAGCGTGGCCGGGTCCACATCCACCGGCTTGAACGGCATCAGCGCCGCGCCGCAACTGCCGCATTTCGGGCCGCTGCCCAGTTTTTCCTCCGGCACCCGGTTGAGCTGGGCGCAGGTCAGGCAGGTGAGGGTCTTGGCGCCCATGACGGCTCCTTTGGCTGTTTGCCCCGGTATAGCCGCGGCGGCCGCCCGCGCAACAGTTTGCATCGCATCCGCCGAAACCCGTTGACCGCCTGCCGCCGCCGCCGGAAGATGAAGGGGAGTTGCAATTGACGTTCGGAGGTTTGGCCATGTTTTCACGCCGGAAAATTCTGACCGCGGGCACCGCAGCCGCCGCTGCGGCGCTGCTTCCGCTGCCGGCGCTGGCCCGCAAGAAAGAGCCTGCCCCCTTTGACCCCACGCCGCAGGAAGTGCGGATCCGCAAGGGCTTTGCCCCCGGCCAGATCCTGGTGCTGCCGCGGTCCTACTACCTCTACTTCGTGACCGACAAGCGCAAGGCGATCCGTTATGGCGTCGGTGTCGGCAAGGCCGGGCTGGAGTTCACCGGCAAGGCGGTGATCGAACGCAAGAAGGTCTGGCCAACCTGGCGCCCCACCGACGAGATGATCGAGCGCGATCCGCGGGCCTATGCCAAGTTCATCGACAACGACTACATCCAGCCGGGCGGGCCGGACAACCCGCTAGGGGCGCGGGCGCTGTACCTGTTCCAGAACGGGATCGACACCTATTTCCGCATCCACGGCACCAACCAGCCGCAGACCATCGGCCATTCGGTGTCAAACGGCTGCATCCGGATGATGAACGAGCATGTGGTGGACCTGTACGAGCGGGTGCCGCTGGGCACGGTGGTGACTGTGCTATAGCCGCACAAGTAACAGTTCCTTAGGCGCACAACCGCCGGAATCTGCTCCAGAACCCCGCGTCACCGCGCATTTTTCTTGCGCTGAGGGGGATTCGTACCCAATTCTGTCACGGCGATGTTACGCGAATGCCATCACTGTACCTTACCCGGCGCGGTCATGACCATCTGCAAACCTTGCCGGACTGCCGCATAAGCGGGCAGAGAACTGAGACGACTTAGGAGTACACGACGATGGCCACTGGCACCGTCAAATGGTTCAACACCACCAAAGGCTATGGCTTTATTGCACCCGAAGAAGGCGGCAAGGACGTATTTGTCCATATTTCCGCTGTGGAGCGTTCCGGGCTGACCGGCCTGGCAGACAATCAGAAAGTGACCTACGAGCTGCGCGCAGGCCGCGACGGCCGTGAATCCGCAGTGGATATCGCGCTGGTCTCCTGACCCTCTGATCTGTACCGAAATTTTCAAACAGCCCTGACGGCCGGGGCTGTTTTCAGCGGTCTATGGCCGCCACCAGCTGCAGCGCAGCCGGGCCGATCGCGGCCACATTGAGCGCAACGCCTCGGGCGTTGGGGTGTATGCCGTCGTCCTGCATGAACGCCTGCGCCGCAGCGGGGTCGTTGCCCGCCTCAGCCGCGATGCCGGCAAAGGCATCCGGGTGCAGCACTGCGCCGTATACAGCCGCCAGTTCCGGATAGATCGCGTCAAAGGCCTGCTTGTAATCCGGGCCATAGTTGCGCGGGGCCTTCATGCCGATCAGCAGGACCTTGATCCCCTTGGCCTGTGCCGTTTGCAGGATGCGTTCCAGATTGGCGCGCGCCTCCTCAGGCGCCAGCCCGCGCAGCATGTCATTGCCGCCCAGAAGCACGATCAGCCCGTCTGGAGTGTCCGACAGGGTCCATTCGGCGCGCTCTGCCCCGCCGGCGGTGGTGTCACCGGAGACGCCTGCGTTTTGCAGCGTGACATCGGCGCCGTTCCCGTTCAGCCAGCGTTCCAGCTGCGGCACCAGACCCTGGCCCTGCGGCAGCCCGTAGCCCTGCACCAGGCTGTCGCCCAGGGCGGTGATCCGCAGCGGTTCCGCCCAGGCGGGGGTGGTAAAAAGCAGCAAACTCAGCAGTGCCAATGTCTTGCGCATCGCCGCAAACACTCCATATCCGTTAGGTGCATCCAACAGGCAGGCCCGATGACCGATCAAAATAGCCCCGTTCTGCATCTCTTAGATGCGAGTTTGACCCTGAATAGCAATACCGGCCCGGTGGAGATTTTGCACGGCATCTCGCTGGACGTGCGGCAGGGGGAGACATTGGGCCTGGTGGGGCCGTCCGGGTCGGGCAAGTCGTCGCTCTTGATGCTGATGGGCGGGCTGGAGCAGGCAACCGGCGGCACCGTGACCGCCCTGGGCCAGGATCTGACCGCAATGGACGAGGACGCGCTGGCACGGTTCCGCCGCAATAACATGGGCGTGGTGTTCCAGAGCTTTCACCTGATCCCGACCATGACGGCGCTGGAAAACGTGGCAACGCCGTTGGAGCTGGCAGGCGTCAAGGATGCCTTCCCCCGCGCCCAGGCTGAGCTGGAGGCGGTGGGTCTCGGCCACCGGGCGGGCCATTTCCCGGCGCAGATGTCGGGCGGCGAGCAGCAGCGGGTGGCGCTGGCGCGCGCCCTGGCGCCGCGGCCCGCGATCCTGCTGGCGGATGAGCCGACCGGCAACCTGGATGAAGCAAACGGCGCCGCGGTGATGGACCTCTTGTTCGGGTTGCGCGACCGCTATGGCGCGACGCTGGTGATGGTCACCCACGCGCCGGAGCTGGCAGCGCGCTGCGACCGGGTGGTGCGGCTGCGTGACGGGCGCGTGGACGACGCGGCGGCGCGCGAGGCCGCGGAATGAATGCCGCCTCTATCCGCCTCGCCTGGCGGTTTGCCCTGCGGGAGCTGCGCGGCGGGCTGAAGGGGTTCCGCATCTTCCTGGCCTGTCTTGCCCTGGGGGTCGGGGTGATTGCCGCCATTGGCTCCATCCGGGCCTCGATCGAGGCCGGGCTGTCGCAAGAGGGCGCGACGATCCTGGGCGGCGATGCCGAACTGAATTTCACCTACCGGTTTGCCAATGAGGACGAGCGCGCCTGGCTGGACCGGACCGCGCTGCGACATTCCGAGATTGCCGAGTTCCGCTCCATGGCCACCGTCGGCGAGGAGCGCGGGCTGACCCAGGTGAAGGCGGTGGACGGGCTGTATCCCTTGAAGGGCGAGATGAAGCTGAGCCCGGAAATGCCGCTGGAGACGGCGCTGGCAGGGGCTGGGGGCTTACCCGGCGGGGTGATGGACAGGGTTCTGGCGGACCGGTTGGGATTACAGCCGGGGGATACCTTCCGGCTGGGCACCCAGGATTTCCGCCTGATGGCGATGATCGTGCTGGAACCGGATGCCGCGGCCTCCGGCTTTGAGCTGGGGCCGCGCACCATGGTGCGGACGGCGGATCTGGGAGAGTCCGGCCTGCTGGAGCCTGGCACCCTGTTTGACACTAAATACCGGATGGAGCTGCCTGCGGGCAGCAACCTGAACGCCCTGCAAGCCGAGGCCGAAGAACAGTTCGAGACCACCGGCATGCGCTGGCGCGATGCCAGGAACGGCGCGCCGGGGATCACCTCCTTTGTCGAGCGGCTGGGCGGTTTCCTGGTGCTGGTGGGCCTGTCCGGCCTGGCGGTCGGCGGCGTCGGCGTCTCGGCCGCCGTGCGCGCCTATCTGGCCACCAAGACCGCGACCATCGCAACCCTGCGGACGCTGGGGGCGGAGCGGCAGACGATCTTCCTGACCTACTTCCTGCAGATCGGTGCGCTGACGCTGATCGGGGTGGGCATCGGGCTGGTGCTGGGAGGACTGGGGCCGCTGCTGCTGGGGCCGTTGATTGCGGCGCAGCTGCCGTTCCCGGCGGTGTTCTCGCTCTACCCCTCGGCATTGGCGGAGGCCGCTGTCTATGGCGTGCTGACCGCCTTCATCTTTGCCCTGTGGCCGCTGGCGCGGGCGGAACGCATCCGCGCGGCCTCGCTGTTCCGGGATGCCTTTGCGAGCCGCACAAGGCTGCCCGCGCCGCGCTATCTGCTGGCGACCGGGGTGGCGCTGGCGGCGCTGGTGGGGCTGGCGGCCTGGTTCAGCGGCTCGGCGCAGCTGACGCTGTGGACCGCGGGCGGGCTGATGGGGGCGCTGATGGTGCTGCTGGTTGCGGCGCTGGCGATCGGATTCCTGGCGCGGCGCGGCACCGGCGCCTCGCGCGGACGCCCTGCCCTGCGGTGGGCGCTGTCGTCCATCGGCAGCGCCCGCGACGGTGCCGTGCCCGCGGTACTGGCGCTGGGGCTGGGCCTGACAGTGCTGGCCGCAATCGGCCAGATCGACGGCAACATGCGCCGCGCCATTGCGGGCAACCTGCCGGATGTGGCGCCGAGCTATTTCTTTGTCGACATCCAGCGCAGCCAGATGCCTGCCTTCCTGGAGCGGGTGGAGAACGACCCGTCGGTGACACGAGTGGAGAACGCGCCGATGCTGCGCGGGGTGCTGACCCGCATCAACGGCCAGCCCGCGACAGAGGTCGCGGGCGATCATTGGGTGGTGCGCGGCGACCGCGGCATCACCTATGCCGCCGCACAGCCGGAGGCAACAGAGGTCACAGCGGGCGAGTGGTGGCCGGAGGATTATTCAGGCGAGCCGCAGATCAGCTTTGCCGCCGAGGAGGCGGAGGAACTGGGCCTCAAGCTGGGCGACACGCTGACGCTGAACATCCTGGGCCGCGACATCACCGGCACCATCACCAGCTTCCGCAACGTGGATTTCTCCACCGCGGGCATGGGGTTTGTGATGGTGCTGAACGAGGCCGCGCTGGCGGGCGCGCCGCACAGCTTCATCGCCACCGTCTATGCCGAGGAACAGGCGGAGGCGGCGATCCTGCGCGATCTGGCGCGGGAGATGCCGAATATCACCGCGATCCGGATGCGCGATGCCATCGACCGGGTGTCGGACATTCTGCGGCAGCTGGCGGCGGCCACTGCCTATGGCGCCGCGGCGACACTGCTGACCGGGTTCCTGGTGCTGCTGGGCACCGCGGCTGCGGGCGAGCCTGCGCGGCGGTATGAGGCGGCGCTGCTGAAAACCCTGGGCGCCCCGCGCAAGCAGATCCTGGCAAGCTTTGCGCTGCGCTCTGCGCTGTTGGGCGCGGCGGCAGGGATGGTTGCCTTGGCGGCCGGCATTGCCGGGGCCTGGGCGATCAACGCCTATGTGTTTGAGACCAGCTATGCGGTGATCTGGCCCAATGCGGTGATGGTGATTTCCGGCGGGGTGCTGACGACGCTGCTGGCGGGGCTGGCATTTGCGCTGCGGCCGCTGGCCGCCAAGCCCGCCCGCATCCTGCGCGCGCGCGAATGACCTGGCCTGCGGCGGCCTGGCTTAGCGGGCGCCGCAGGAGACCGGCTGCAAGAGGCGCATCAGGTCATGGTTGTCGCAGACCAGGGATTCCAGCGTGATATCGTCCAGCGAGGCATAGAAGGCCTGTGCCGCATCCGCCAGCGCCACCTTGAGCCGGCAGGCATCGGACAGCGGGCAGGTGTTGTCCGCGTCGGCAAAGCATTCCACCATCGGCAGGTTGCCCTCGACATCGCGGAACACATCGCCGATGCGAATCTCCGCCGCGGGCTTGCCCAGGTTCATGCCGCCGTTACGGCCGCGCTGGGTGGCGAGGTAGCCCAGCTGGCTCAGCTGGTTGATCACCTGCGCCAGGTGGTTTTCCGAGATATTACAGCACTCTGCGATCTCGGCCTTGGTCACCAGGCGGTCTTCATGCGCGGCGCAATACATCAGCAGCCGCACGGCAATGTTGGTCCTTTTGGTAATGCGCATGGGTCAGCTCCCGCAGCTATGGTGCATCGCTTATTGCACAAGAGCGGAAAAAGCGGTTTGACATACATCAATAAGAGAACATGCGGCAGAAGGGCGCACAGATGACGGCTCCTTACTTCTTTGGCTACGGCAGCCTGGTGAACACTGCGACCCATGCCTATGGCGGTGCGGCACCTGCCCGGCTCAGCGGCTGGCGGCGCGCCTGGGTGCATACTTCCTTGCGCGAGGTGGCGTTCCTGTCGGCGGTGCCCTGCGAAAACAGCGAAATCGACGGGCTGATTGCGGAGGTGCCGGGCGCCGACTGGGCCGCGCTGGACGAACGGGAGTTCGCCTATGAGCGGCTGCCGGCCTCGGACCGGGTGCAGCACAGTCTGGCGGGCAGCCCTGAAATCTCCGTCTATGCCGTAGCGGCGGACAAGCAGAACGGCGTCAGCGAACGGCACCCGATCCTGCTGAGCTATCTGGATGTGGTTTTACAGGGCTACCTGCAGGTGTTCGGCGCCGAGGGCCTGAAGGGGTTCGTGGAGACCACCGACGGCTGGGAGTCGCCCATTCTGGACGACCACGCGGCGCCGCGTTACCCGCGCCATCAGGCGATCACCGCAGCCGAGCGCAAAATCTTTGACGATCTGATCGACAGCACCGGCGCCCGCCGCATAGTCTGGAAGGCATGATCGAAAAGATATTGCTGCACCTGGGCCGGATTGCGCGGCAGCTCTGGTTCAGGGTTGTTCTGATTTCCCTGATTTCTGTGCTGGCACTGCTGCTGGCACCGCTGGCAAAACCCTGGCTGCCCGACAACCTGAGCGAGGATTTCGGGCGCGAGGCGGTGCTGCCGGTGCTGACGATCCTGGCGTCGGGCATGCTGGCGGTCACCACCTTTTCGCTCAACGTCATGGTCAGCGCCTACCGCACCGCCGCCTCGATGGCGACACCGCGGGTCTACCGGCTGCTGCTGGAGGACACCGTCACCCACCGGGTGCTGGCGACATTCGTCAGCGGCTTCATCTATTCGCTGAGCGCGGTGATCCTGTTCCGCGCGGGCTATTTCACGCCGGAAGGCGCGTTTGTCGTTTTCGGCCTGACCGTCATCGTGGTGGTTCTGATTGTCGGCGCCATCCTGCGCTGGATCGATCATTTGTCGGGCTTGGGAAGCATGGACCACACCCTGCGGCTGATCGAGAACCGCAGCCGCGCCAGCCTGCGGGCGCGGATGGAAAAACCCTGCCTTGGGGGCCTGTGCGCGCGCGAAGACGCCAAACCCGCGGACGCCGTGGATATTCCCGCCGCCAAGAGCGGTTTTGTCCGCTATGCCGGGCTGGCGCGGCTGAGCGAGCTGGCGGATGAGGCCGGCACCGAGATCACCCTGGCGCGGGCGCCGGGGGAGTACATCCTGCGCGGCCAGCCGGTGGCCTGGGCTACGGGCGGGGACGAGGATTTCTGCAAGGCGGCGTCTGCCGCGATCGACATCGGCGACGTGCGCAGCTTCGATCAGGACCCCTCCTTTGGCCTGACCCTGCTGGCGGAGACCGCGCAGCGGGCGCTGTCACCCGGCGTCAATGATCCCGGCACCGCAGTGGAAGTGATGGGGCGGCTGGAGCGGCTGCTGTGGGAGAACACCCCGGAGGACGAAAGCAGCGACGCCCGCGGGGCCGAATACCCGAAGGTGAATGTCCCGCCGGTCACAGCGCGGCATCTGCTGCACTGCACCTTCCCGCCGATTGCCCGCTGCGGCAGCGACTCGCCATCGGTGATGCGCTGGATGGAAAAGTCGCTGAATGCGCTTGGCGAACATCCGAACCCGGATATGGCCAAGGCCGCCAGGGAGATGTGCCAGGACGTGCGGGACGGCAACTGGGGTTGATAGAGACCGTCCGGAAACGGAAAAGGCGGCACCCGGAGGCACCGCCTTTTGCAACAGGATGTCTCAGGTGTCAGCCGCGGGCGCGCACGGTTTCCATCAGCGCCAGCAGGGCGGACATGTCGGGGCCGCGCTCCATGCCGGTCACGGCCTTGCGCAGCGGCATGAACAGGCCCTTGCCCTTGCGGCCCGTCGCCTCTTTCACCGCAGCGGTCCACTTGCCCCAGCTTTCGCTGTCATAGGGGCCTTCGGGCAGCAGCGCCATCGCCTCAGCGATGAACTCTTTGTCTTCATCCGCGACCAGCGGCTCAGCCCCGTCGCGGCACAGCTCCCACCAGCCCGCCAGATCCTTGAGCGTGGTGATGTTTTCCTTGGCCATATCCCAGAAGGCGGCCTGTTTGTCTGCCGGAACACCCAGTGCGTCCACATGGCTTTGCACCGACTCCAGCGGCAGCGACTGCAGGTGGCGGGCGGTCAGCGGATAGAGATCCTCGACATCGAACTTGGTCGGCGCGGCGCCAAAGCGGTTGATGTCGAAGCCGTCGATCAGCTCTGCCAGCTCCGTACGCAGTTCAACCGGGTCGGAGGAGCCCAGACGCGCCATCAGGCTGAGGAGCGCCATCGGCTGCACACCGGCCTCGCGCAGGTCGCGCAGCGCCAGGGTGCCCAGGCGCTTGGACAGCGCCTCGCCCTGCGGTCCGGTCAGCAGCGAGTGGTGCGCGAAGGAGGGCACGGAGCCGCCCAGCGCCTCGATGATCTGGATCTGGGTGGCGGTGTTGGTGACGTGGTCGGAGCCGCGCACCACATGGGTCACGCCCATTTCGGTGTCATCGACCACCGAGGCCAGGGTGTAAAGGAACTGGCCGTCGCCGCGGATCAACACCGGGTCGGAGACCGAGGCCGCGTCGATGGAGATGTCGCCCAGGATGCCGTCGGTCCACTCGATGCGCTGATGGTCCAGCTTGAAGCGCCAGACGCCGTCGCCGCGCTCAGCGCGCAGGGCGGCTTTCTCGTCCTCGGACAGGTTCAGCGCGGCACGGTCATAGACCGGCGGCTTGCCCATGTTCAGCTGCTTCTTGCGCTTCAGGTCCAGCTCGGTCGGGGTTTCGAAAGCCTCGTAGAAGCGGCCGATTTCGCGCAGCTTGTCGGCAGCAGCAACGTAACGGTCGAGCCGCTCGGACTGGCGCTCCACCTTGTCCCAGGTGAGGCCCAGCCATTCCAGGTCCTGCTTGATGGCATCGACGTATTCTTCCTTGGACCGCTCCGGGTCGGTGTCGTCGATGCGCAGAATGAAGGTGCCGCCGGCCTTGCGGGCGATCAGGTAGTTCATCAGCGCGGTGCGCAGGTTGCCGACGTGGATATAGCCGGTCGGCGACGGGGCAAAACGGGTGGTGGTCATCACGAGTCTCCTGTTGCCCTGCCCCTTGTCACATGGGCGCCGGATTGTCCAGTTTCGGCAGTGTTAACGCGCCTTCGGCGCGGGCCTGCGGCGCGAGTATTTCGGGAAAGATGAAAGCCCGGCAATTACTCCGGCTGCACCGGCCAGATCGCGTTCAGGTCTTTGAGACCCGCTTTGACCAGTTCCCCCAGAACCTCCAGATCGACATCGGCGAGCTTGTTCACATAGAGGCAGCTTTTGCCCAGCTTGTGCTTGCCCAGGCGGGACAGGATGGCGCTGTAATCCTGATAGCCCGGCATGATGTAAATTGAATGGCGCGCCCGGCGCGGGGCGAATCCGGTGGCCAGGAATTCCCCTTCGCGGCCCGTCGCATAGCGGTAACGGTAGCGGCCGTATCCGATGATGGACGGGCCCCACATCTGCGGCTGGAAACCGGTCACCTCGCGGAACAGCCGGTCCAGCTCCTGCGCCTCGACCGATTTGCGCTCCGGTTCCACCGCTTGCAGAAACTCTTCGACGCTTGCGCCCGTCGGGGCTGTCTTGTTCCGGCTCATCCGCCAGCCCTCCTGCCGTAATGATAGTGCACAGCCTGCGCTCTGACAGCCCGGGCCGCCTGCCGGACGGATCGCTCAATAGCCGGTTTGCGGCCCGTATTTGCTGCCGTCGGTGAACCGGGACAAGCGGAAGGCGCGCGGGTCCACGACCGGGGTGCTGCCGGTGACCAGATCGGCGGTCAGCCGTCCTGCGGCGGGGCCGATGCCGAAGCCGTGGCCGGAAAAACCGGTGGCAATGAACAGCCCCGGCAGGCTGTCCACCTGCGAGATGACCGGGATCGCATCCGGGGTCACATCCATCAGCCCGGCCCAGCTTTGCACCACGTCGGCGTTCTGCAGCACCGGGAAAGCCTTTTGCGCGGCGGCCCAGCCGCATTTCAGCGCCTTTTGCGAGGGCGCCGGGTCCAGAACGCGGCACTGTTCGAACGGCGTGGTGTCCTGCGGGCCCCAGCGGCGGGGCTGCGCTGCCTCCTCTGCCCAGCGGCCGGACACGCGGAACTGCAGCGCCCGCCATTCCTGGCGCAGGCTGGCCAGGTATTTCCAGCCGAGGCGGAAACTGTCAGGGACAATGTCCACCACATTCTCCATCGCGTCCGAGACCGTGTAGCCGCCGTCTGCCCGCTTGCGCAGGCCGAGGTTGCCGCTGCGCACCGCGGTTTCCGGCCCGCCTTGCACCGGTGAAGTGCGCAGGACCGAGTTCAGCACCATGAGCTGCGGCAGGTTCACGCCCGCATTGCCCAGGAACAGCCGCGACCAGGCGCCGCCGGCGGTGACAACCGCGGAACAGGCCACCCGGCCGCGTTCGGTCATCACGCCGCTGATGCGGCCCGCGGAGGTCTCGACGCTGCGCACGGCGCAGTCGGTCATCACTTTCGTCCCGGCCGCACGGGCGGCGGAAGCGATTGCGTGGGTCGCCAGCTGCGGTTCGGCCCGGCCGTCCAGCGGCGTGTGCAGCGCCGCGCGAGCCGCCGTCTGATGCCCCGGCATCAGCAGGGCCAGCTGTTCGCCGCGGACCATGCGGGCGCCCTGCCCCCAGCCGTCGAGATTACGCAGCCAGCGTTCCAGCTGGGCTTCCCGCTTGGCGGTCTCGGCCGTGTAGAGGATACCGGATCGGGTGAATCCGGTTTCATGCCCGGTGCGTTCCGCCAGCCCCTCCCACAGGCGCAGCGACTCTGCCATCAGCGGGAGTTCCCGCGGGTCGCGGCAAGCGATCCGCACCCACCCCCAGTTGCGCGAGCTTTGCTCCCCCGCGATCTGCCCCTTTTCGCAGAGCAGCACGGAATGGCCGCGTTCGGCCAGTTCCAGCGCGGTGCTGGCGCCAATGATTCCGCCGCCGATCACCACGGCGTCGACGGCCTTGGGCAAGGCAAGATCAGGTTGGAAATGAGGCAGTCTGGGTCCGGGCATGAAGGCATCTATGCCCGGTGCAAAACCGCTGGTCCAGCGTGCATGCGACACCGGTTGCGCCGCATTCCGCCAATGTGTTTTTTCCGCCGCATATCAGGGCGTTACCGGCACCGATATGGCGTGAGACACGCTGCTGAAGGGGCATAAAAACCTGTGGCTTCAAAGGGTTAATACGACCTTCAGGACGGGTCGCGCCAGCGGTTCACGATCGGGTAGCGGCGGTCCAGCCAGAACGCGCGCCGGGTCAGGCGGGCGCCGGGCGCGGACTGGAAGCGCTTGTATTCGCTGATATAAACCAGATGCTCCACCCGCTTGGCCGTATCGCGGTCATATCCTGCCGCGACGCAATCTGAGATTGAGCCATCCTGATCAATCAGAATGTCCAGAATTGCATCCAGCACCGGATAATCCGGCAGGCTGTCGCTGTCCTTCTGGTCCTCGCGCAGCTCGGCACTGGGCGGCTTGTCGATCACATTGGGACGGATCACCTCACCTTCCGGCCCCTTCATCCAGGGGCGGTGGTTGGCGTTGCGCCAGCGGCAGGTTTCGAACACGCGGGTCTTGTAGAGATCCTTGATCGGGTTATAGCCGCCGTTCATGTCGCCGTAGATGGTGGCATAGCCGACCGCGACCTCGGACTTGTTGCCGGTGGTCAGCAGCATTTCCCCGAACTTGTTGGACATCGCCATCAGCAGCAGGCCGCGCAAGCGGGACTGGATGTTTTCCTCGGTGATATCGGCATCACGGCCGGCAAACAGCGGAGCAAGGGTATTGGTAATCGCGGCCCGGCCTTCGGAGATCGGGACATAGTCGTAATGCACGCCCAGCGCCTTGGCCACGGCCTCGGCATCGTCGAGCGATTCCCGGCTGGTGTACTCGGACGGCAGCATCACGCAGCGGACGTTTTCTGCACCCAGCGCATCCACCGCAATGGCCGCCACGATGGCCGAGTCGACGCCGCCCGACAGCCCAAGCAGCACCTTTTTGAAACCGGTCTTGCCCATGTAGTCGCGCAGGGATTCCACCATCACCCGGTAGTCCTGCTCCCAGGCGTCGGGCAGATGCGCCTTTTCGCCCTCTGCCGCGCGCCAGCCGTCGTCGGTGCGTTCCAGATCGAGATGGGCATAGGCCTCGTCGAACACCGGCATCTGCAATGCCAGGGCGCCGCCGGGGTTCAGCACAAAGGAGCCGCCATCAAAGACCTGGTCGTCCTGGCCGCCCACCATGTTGAGGTAGATCACCGGCAGATGGGTTTCGACGGAGCGAGCCACCATGTGGTTGAAGCGCACCTCCATCTTGTCGCGGAAATAGGGTGAACCGTTGGGGATCAGCAGGAACTCGGCGCCGGTCTCGGCAAGCGTCTCGGAGACATCCTCGTGCCAGCCGTCCTCGCAGATGGGGGATCCGATGCGGGTATTGCCGACCGCGTAGGGGCCGCCCAACGGGCCGGCATTGAAGATCCGCACCTCGTCGAACACGGTCTCGTTCGGCAGGTGGTGCTTGAGGCTGCGGGAGGCGATCTTGCCGCCTTTCAGGATCAGGTAGGCATTATACAGCTGTGCGCCCTCAACCCAGGGGCTGCCGATGGCCAGCGCCGGGCCGTCTGCGCAGTCGGCCGCCAGTTTCTCCACCTCGGCAATTGCGGCGGTGTGGAAGGCCGGCTTCATCACCAGGTCCTGAGTGTTGTAGCCGGTGATGAACATTTCCGGCAGCGCCACCAGGTCGGCGCCGGCCTTGCGCCCCTCCTCCCAGGCGGCACGTGCCTTGGCGGCGTTGCCCGCCAGGTCGCCGACGGTGGGGTTCAGCTGCGCCAGTGTCACGCGGAAACGGTCTGCCATGCTGCTTGGGCCCTTTGCAAATATCCTTCCTCAGCCATTTACCAGATTGACGGCCAAGGGGAAGGGCAAGGGGCTGAAGCCCGGGAAAAGACATTGCGGCCAGTGTTGCGGTAGCTTAGTTTCCGGGCGAGCAACCCAATATGGCAGCAGCACCGTAATCCCTGGGCAGGCAGAGGTTTTCAATGACCCGTTTCGGCACCGCATTCGCGCTTTCCACCATCCTGGCACTGGCCGCCCCCGCGCTGGCGCAGGAAGGCGAGGTCATCACCACCCAGGACGAGATCGGCGGTGTCTATGAAGGCACTTTCAAGGGCGGGCTGCAGCATGGCACCGGCACCTATACGCTGCCGAACGGCTATCAATACACCGGCGAGTGGGTCGAAGGCGAAGTGCGCGGCCAGGGGGTGGCGCGGTTCCCCGACGGTTCGGTCTATGAAGGCGAATTTGCGCAAGGCAAGCCGCACGGGCTGGGCAAGCTGACCCGCGCCGACGGCAGCACCTATGAGGGCGGCTGGCAGGACGGGCAGATCCACGGCGACGGCACCTCTGTTTATGCCAGCGGCGTGCGCTACCAGGGCAGTTTTGCCGATGGCAAGCGGCACGGACAGGGGGTGATGTCCTCCCCCGACGGCTATACCTATGACGGCGACTGGGTCGAGGGCCGCCAGCAGGGCCTTGCCAGGATCACCTATGCCGAAGGTACCGTTTACGAGGGGGCCGTTGCCGATGGCCAGCTGCAGGGCCAGGGCAAGCTGGAGACCTCCGACGGGCTGGTCTACGAGGGCGAATGGCAGGCCAGCCAGATGCACGGCACCGGCAGGCTGTCGCAGCCCAACGGCGACATCTACGAAGGCGAGCTGCAAAAAGGCCGCCGCCATGGCACCGGCACGCAGACCTATGGCAATGGTGATGTCTACGCGGGCGATTTCCGCGATGACCAGCGCCACGGCACCGGCACCTTCACCGAAAAGGACGGCTACAGCTATACCGGTGAATGGGTGAAGGGCCAGATCGAGGGCAAGGGCAAGGCAGTCTACCCCGACGGTTCGGTCTATGAGGGTGATTTCCGCGATGATCTGGCCGAGGGCCAGGGCAAGATCACATACCCCGATGGCTCCACCTATGAAGGCGCGTGGGTGGCCGGGGTGATCGAAGGCGAAGGCACCGCCGCCTATCCCAGCGGCATCACCTATACCGGCGGTTTCAAGAACGCCAAGAACCACGGCCAGGGGGTGATGACCTACGCCGACGGCTACCGCTACGAGGGCGGCTGGCAGGACGGGCAGCGCCACGGCGAGGCCACGGTGACCTATGCCGACGGCTCTGTTTACACCGGCCAGTTCGCCAACAGCCAGCGCCACGGGCAGGGCAAGATCGTGATGCCCGACGGCTTCACCTATGAGGGCGAATGGCAGGAAGGCAAGATCTACGGTCAGGGCGTGGCGACCTATGCCAATGGCGATGTCTACGAGGGCAGCTTTGTCAACGGCAAGCGGCAGGGGCCTGGCACGATGAAATACGCCAGCGGCCAGCAGGCGGACGGCACCTGGGAAAACGGCGCGCTGGTCAGCAAAGGAACCGGGGACACCAGCCAGACCGAGTAAGCCGGAAAGATCAGAAGGCGCGCCAGGGCGGCGCGCCTTATCGTTTCAGCCGATACGGATGCGGCTCAGGTGGTCGGGCATCGCGACGCCCTCCAAATTGGCCGGATCGGGCTGCGGCGGCTTCAGCTCCATTGCCATCGGCACCACGCCGGCCCAGATCGGCAGGGCGTAGTCCTCCTCGTCATCCTTGGGCGGGCCGGACCGGATCTTGGCGGCGCCCTCCTCAATCGGCATGCGCAGCACCGCGGTTGCCTTCAGCTCCTGCGCATTCATCGGGCGCAGGGTCTCCCAGCGGCCGGGGAAGATATGATCCACCATCGCCTTGAGGCTAGCCGCCTTGGCGTCCTCATCCGTGATCTTCTCTGCCACACCGAACAGCATCGCGGAGCGGAAGTTGACAGAGTGGTGGAAGGCCGAACGCGCCAGCACGTAGCCGTCCATGCAGGTGACGGTAAGACAGACCTCTGCCCGCTCCATCGCGCGGATCGCCCGGCTGGCAGCGGAACCGTGCCAGTAGACGTGGTCGCCCTCGCGCCATTGCAGGGTAGGCAGCACCGAGGTGGCGCCGTCGATCTGGTAACCGATATGGGCCAGCGGCATGGCGTCGAGCACCTGATACAGGCTCTCACGGTCGTAATGACCGCGCTCATGAGCGCGGCGCAGGCGGCTGCGGCCGGATTTCAGGGCGGTTTCGTCTTCGGGCTGGCGCATCGGCTGACCTCATGTTTCTTGTTGTTTCCCGTAACAGCTACGCGCAAACTGGTTTGAGATTAACTTCCAGTTTCTAGCAAAAAGAACAGTCCAGTATGATTGACCTCTCCGGCATGATTTCTGACAGCAAAGCTGAGCCGCTGTATCTGCAGATCGTCGAAGCACTGCGCAGCCGGATCAGCGAGGGGAGCTTGGGGCTCGGCACCCGGCTGCCGTCCTCGCGGGCGCTGGCGCAGGATCTGGGGGTGGCGCGCTCCACCGTTGTGACGGCCTATGACCAGCTGGTGGCGGAAGGCTTTGCCGAAACCCGGCAGGGTGCAGGGGTGTTTGTCTGCGACGTGGCGCCGATCCGGCCGCCGCAGGTTCCGGCCAAGCCGATTGCAGCGGCGCCGCCGCCCGCGCCCGGAATGCTGGTGCCGGGCGCGCCTGACCCGGAGGTGTTCCCGGCCCGGCCCTGGGCGCGCTGTGTTTCACGTGTGGCAAGGATGGACCCGCTGAGCCTGAGCCACCAGGAGGACGGCTTTGGCGACCCGGAGCTGCGCAAAGAAATCGCGGCCTATGCCGCGCGCTGGCGGGGCATCGGGTGCAGTGCCGAGCAGGTGCTGGTGACCAGCGGCGCGCGGGAGGCGCTGGAGCTTGCGATGGAGTTTCTGGTGGAGGGCGAGGATATCGCGCTGGAAGCCCCCGGTTTCACCCCCACCCGGCGCTTTGCCTTGTCGCGCGGCTGGACGGTGCGCTGGCTGAAGGCGGGCACGCGCGGCGCTGAGGTGCCGCGGCAGATGGCCAAGGTCACGCTGCTGACTCCGTCGCATCAGTTTCCGCTGGGCGGCACCCTGCCGGTACCGCAGCGGCAAGCCTTTCTGCAAGCCGCCAAGGCGCGCGGCGGATGGATCATCGAGGATGATTTCGACAGCGAATTCCGCTATGGCGGCCAGCCGGTGCCTGCCATGGCTGCGCTCGACCGGGAGGGGCGCTGCATCTACGTGGGAACCTTTTCCAAGACGTTCTCTCATGCGCTTCGGCTGGGGTATGCGATCCTGCCGCCGGCGCTGGTGCCGCAGTTCCGGACGCAGTTCATCCACCCCAGCGCTGGCGCTGCCATCACCGCGCAGCGGCCGCTGGCAGAGTTCATGGCGTCGGGCCAGTACGACCGCCACATCCGCCGCGCCCGGAGGCTCTATGCCGAGCGTTATGCCGCGGCGTCGGAGGCACTGGCGGAGTGGCCGGAGGCGCTGGGATCCTTCCACCGTCACAATGCCGGCATGCAGATCGCCTTTCACCTGAAGGGGCCCCGGAAGGACGCGGACATCTGCCGCCGCGCAGCCGTGGCGGGCTATGGCGTCCGGCCGCTGACGCCGCATGACCCGGATGGCGCAGCACAGGGGCTGCTGATCGGGTTCTGCCAGTCGCAAGCCGAGGAACTGCCCGGCCAGATCGCGGGCTTGCGCCGGTTCGTGGAGGACGGCATTTAGAGCCGGGCCAAAGAAAAGACCTCCCCGGATGCCCGGGAAGGCCTGAATTTCTCAGCTTTGATCACGCATGGGCCTGTCAGCTGAACTTCTTGATCTCACCCGACTTCAGGCGCGACATGTAGCTGTTCAGCTCTTTCTTGACGATCGGCATCAGGAAGTAGAGCGCGATGATGTTGACCACCGCCATGGCAAAGATTGCCGCGTCGGAGAAGTCGATCACCGGGCCGAGGTTTGCGGCTGCGCCGATCACCACGAAGATGCAGAAGATCACCTTGAACACCAGTTCGGTGGTCTCACCTTCGCCGAACAGGAAGGTCCAGGCCTTGAGGCCGTAGTAGGACCAGCTGATCATGGTGGAGAAGGCGAACAGGATCACTGCCAGCGCCAGCACGTACTTGAACCAGCCGAAGGCCGAGGAGAAGGCCGCCGAAGTCAGCGCCACGCCTTTGTTGCCGTCGATGGTCTGGATGGTGCTTGCGCCTTCGTCCAGCAGGTACAGGCCGGTGTTCGGGTCTTGGATCAGCTGACCGGTGATGATGATCACCAGCGCGGTCATGGTGCAGATCACCACGGTGTCGATGAAGGGTTCCAGCAGCGACACGAAGCCTTCGGTGATCGGTTCCTTGGTGCGCACGGCGGAGTGGGCGATGGCTGCCGAGCCGACGCCGGCCTCGTTCGAGAAGGCCGCCCGCTTGAAGCCCTGGATCAGCGCGCCGACCATGCCGCCGGCGATGCCGAGGCCGGTGAAGGCGCCTTCGAAGATCTGGCCGAAGGCCCAGCCGATCTGGTCCGCGTTCATCGCCAGGATCACGATCGCGGCCGCGACATACATGACACCCATGAAAGGAACCACTTTTTCGGTCACGCGGGCGATGGATTTCAGGCCGCCCACGATCACGGCGAACACCACCGCAGCGAACACCACACCGGTGATCCAGCCCGGATACGCGCCCACGACGCCGGAAATCTGCGCGTGCGCCTGGTTGGCCTGGAACATGTTGCCGCCGCCCAGGGCGCCAAGGATACAGAACACCGAGAACATGACCGCCAGAAACTTGCCCATCGGCAGGCCGCGTTCGGCAAAGCCCTTGGTCATATAATACATCGGGCCGCCGGAGACGTGGCCGTCTGCGAACTCGTTGCGGTATTTGACGCCCAGGGTGCATTCGGTGAATTTCGAAGCCATGCCCATCAGGCCGGCCAGGATCATCCAGAAGGTTGCACCGGGACCGCCGATGCCGACTGCCACCGCAACGCCGGCGATATTGCCGAGGCCGACGGTGCCCGACAGCGCGGTTGCAAGCGCCTGGAAGTGGCTGACCTCGCCCGCGTCATTGGGGTCGGCGTAGTCGCCTTTGACCAGCGCAATGGAATGCGGGAAGGCGCGGAACTGGATCAGGCCGAAGTAGATGGTGAACACGGTTGCCGCGATCACCAGCCAGGCCACGATCCAGGGGAAGCTGGTGCCGGGGAACGGGCTGAAGATCAGGTTGACGAACCAGCCGGTGGAGCTGGCAAACAGCTCATTGACGCGCTCATCGACGGATTGTGCCATCGCCGGCGCGGTTGCCGCCAGCAGCAGCGGTGCAGACAGGGCTGCCGCCTTGATTGATTTCCTCATGACTGTCCTCTGAGTTTATCTTTAGGGAACGATGGTGACCGGAACCGGTGCCGCCTGTGCCAGGCTGCCCGCAACGGAGCCGAACAGCCGCGACGACAGCGCCGAATGGCCGGTGCGGCCGATGATCAGGTGGCTGGCGCCGCTCTCTTTGATCACATCGATCAGGGTTTCCGCGATATGGCCGTACTTCAGCTCGGTGGAAACGGTGACACCGCTGTCTTCCAGGCTTTTGCGCACTGGTGCCAGCAAAGCATCCTCTGCGCGCTTCAGTTCATCCTCGCGGCGCTTGTGGCGCTGCTCGATCTCCTCCGGGGTGAGGAAAGAATAGGGCGACCATTCCAGCACATGCGCGATCACCAGCTCTGCCCCTTGTGCTTTGGCAAGGCTGACGGCAAAAGCAAGCGCCGATTTGGCGGCCTCGCTGTCGTCATATCCAAGGACAATTTTATTCGACACTTTTTCCTCCTATCGATGGCGCATTTCTCAACGAGAGCGCCGGATCCGGGGTGTCAACGCCGGAAAACCTGCCAGCGCAAGACCCATTGCCGTTCCTGCCTTTAAAAAAGGCGCAGTGCGGACAAACTGCCGCATTGAAACTGCGGCAGGCCCTAACTTATACTATATGCCTTTTTCAATACTGTCTTGCACTTGCCGCGAACCGCCGAATGCTGCCCGCCGCAGCGGTGCCGTGCCGCAACGGCAACTGCGGCAACCGCGGCGGGCAGAATCCCTCTTTCCATTCGGCAGCACCTCTGTATAAATCCCTGCCATGACCATTTGCGCAGATATCACAATTGCAGCCACCGCCCCCCGCGGTGCCGCTCTGCGCGCCCTACTGATCCTAGCCCGCCTCTGAGCGTGCCCTTCCGGCGCGCCCGCTCAGAGGATTGCCGCACGCGCGCCATTGAAGGCTTATGTTGCCCCTGAGGGCCTAGGACAGAGACAAGAGATACCAAAATGACAAACGCATCCCCGATTTCCGGCGACAAATCCCGTGTATTGATTTTCGATACCACCCTGCGCGACGGCGAGCAGAGCCCCGGCGCCACCATGACCCACGACGAGAAGCTGGAGATTGCCGAGCTTCTGGACGAGATGGGTGTGGACATCATCGAGGCGGGCTTCCCGATTGCCTCCGAAGGCGACTTTGCGGCCGTGTCCGAGATTGCGGAACGCTCGAAGAACGCGATGATCTGCGGCTTGGCGCGTGCAAACTTCAAAGACATCGACCGCTGTGCCGAAGCGGTGCGTAAGGCCGCGCAGCCGCGCATCCACACCTTTATCGGCACCTCGCCGCTGCACCGCGCCATCCCGAACCTCACCATGGACGAGATGGCCGACAAGATCCACGAGACCGTGACCCACGCCCGCAACCTGGTGGACAACGTGCAGTGGTCGCCGATGGATGCAACCCGGACCGAATGGGATTACCTGTGCCGGGTGATCGAGATCGCCATCAAGGCCGGCGCCACCACCATCAACATCCCCGACACCGTGGGTTACACCGCCCCTGCGGAAAGCGCCGACCTGATCAAGCGCCTGATCGAGACCGTGCCGGGCGCCGACGAGGTGGTTTTTGCCACCCACTGCCACAACGACCTCGGCATGGCGACCGCCAACGCGCTGGCCGCGGTGGCCGGCGGCGCGCGCCAGATCGAATGCACCATCAACGGCCTCGGCGAGCGTGCGGGCAACACCGCGCTGGAAGAGGTGGTGATGGCGCTGAAGACGCGCAATGACATCATGCCCTGGCACACCGGCATCGACACTACCAAGATCATGCACATCTCGCGCCGGGTCTCGACCGTGTCCGGCTTTGTGGTGCAGCCGAACAAGGCGATTGTCGGCAAGAACGCCTTTGCCCATGAAAGCGGCATCCACCAGGACGGCATGCTGAAGAACCGCGAGAACTTCGAGATCATGCGCCCCGAGGACATCGGCCTTTCCGGCACCTCGCTGCCCCTGGGCAAACACTCCGGCCGCGCGGCGCTGCGCGACAAGCTGGAGCACCTCGGCTATGACGTGGGCGACAACCAGCTGAAGGACGTCTTTGTCCGCTTCAAGGAGCTGGCCGACCGCAAGAAAGAGGTGTTCGACGACGACCTCATCGCGCTGATGCGCATTGGCACTGACGCGGAGAATGATCATCTCAAGATCGTCTCGATGAAAGTGGTCTGCGGCACCGGCGGCCCGGCGGAATCCACCGTAGAGATGGAGATCGACGGCAAGGACGTCACAGAAACCGCTGAGGGCGACGGGCCGGTGGATGCCACCTTCAAGGCGATCCGCAAGATTTACCCGAACACCGCCCGCCTGCAGCTTTATCAGGTGCATGCGGTGACCGAAGGCACCGACGCGCAGGCGACGGTTTCGGTACGCCTGGAAGAGGATGGCAACATCGCCACCGGCGAAAGCGCCAACACCGATACGGTTGTGGCCTCGGCCAAAGCCTATGTGAACGCGCTGAACCGGCTGATCGTGCGCCGCGGCCGGGTTGGCGAAGGCGCCGACACCAAGGAAATTTCCTATAAGGACCTGGCCTGAGCCTAGCTCCATTCAACGGGAAAGGGCGCCTGCTGCGGCGCCCTTTTTCGTTGCTGCCTAGTCCAGACCGGCTTTGCGCAGCCCTTCGGTGAAATGCTCCTTGTCCTCGCTGCGGCCGTAGTGCAGCCCGGCCAGCAAAGCCTCTGCCGTGGCGTCCGGCTGCATCGCCCGGATCTGCGCCACACAGTCCTGCGCCTGTTCCGCGTTGCCCAGCCAGCTGTGGCAGGCCGCCACCAGCGCGGTTTGCACCGCGTCCAATACAGGCAGGCGTTTGAAATCCGTCAGCGCCTCCTCATACAGGCGGGCGGTGAAATGCGCTTTGCCGAGGTGGCTCCAGAAGCGGACCGGGAAATGCGGATTGAGACGCATCGCCTTCTCGATCCATTCCGCGCCTTCCTCCGGCCTGCCCTGCCAGGTCAAGAGCTCACCCATCTGCACCACCACCAGATCGTAGTTCGGGTTCAGCGACAGAGCGCGTTCCTGATGGTACTGCGCCTGATCCAGATTGTCCTGCAGGATGGAAACCGCAGCCATAAGCCGGTGCACGTCAGCATCGTTGTCATCCATCGACGCGGCTTTCTGGATCGACGCCAGCGCCAGCTCGAGCATTGCCTCGACATCATCGCACCAGCCGTAACCCCAGGCCTGGCCGCGGATACAGCCGCGCCATGCGTGGGCATGGGCGAACTCCGGGTCCAGCTCCACGGCCCGGTCGATGAGCTTCATCGCCGCTGCGTTGTCCTCGCGGGTGCTGCGGTGGTGCAGGACCTTCGCGGCCAGCACACATTCATAGGCCGCCAGGCTGGAGGGTTTCTTGCGCGAGACCTCATCCTGCTGCGCTGCCTCGATCCGCCCGGGGAGGGTGGCGACAATGGCCGAGGTCACCTCATCCTGGATCTCGAATATGTCGTCGAGGGTGCGGTCGTATTTCTCCGCCCAGATATGGGAATCGTTGCAGCTGTCGATCAGCTGCACGGTGACCCGCAGCCTGTTGCCCGCTTTGCGCACGCTGCCCTCGACGATGTAGCGGGCGCCCAGCTTTTCCGCCACTTCGCGGATGTTCACCGCTTGCCCCTTGTAGACAAAGGACGAGTTGCGGGAGATCACAAACAACTCATGGCGGCGGCTAAGTTCGGTCAGGATGTCCTCAGTCAGCCCGTCAGCAAAAAACTCCTGCTCCGGGTCGCCGCTCATGTTGGCAAAGGGCAGCACCGCGATGGAGGGTTTGACCACGGCAACAGGCTCAGCCGCGCTGTCATCCTGGTCCGGCCCCGCACCGGCAGCCTCCCCCTCCAGAATCAGCCGGTAAACCTGCACCGGTTCTGCAATGTTCTTGAGATGCTGCGGCCCCAGATCCTCAAACTGCAGCTCGCCCATGCGGCGGACCTGATCGTAAACGGCGGCAGAGACGCAGACGTCCCCGGTGCCGGCAAACTGTTCCAGCCGGGCCGCCACATTCACGCCGCTGCCGTAGATGTCGCCATCGTCAAAGATGATATCGCCGAGATTCACCCCGACCCGGAACTGGATGCGTTTATCCGGCGCCACATCGGCATTGCGGCGGCGCATCCGGTCCTGCACCTCGGCGGCGCAGGCCACCGCATCGCAGACGCTGGGGAACTCGACCAGCATCCCGTCGCCGGTGGTCTTGATGATGGAGCCGCGGTTCTTGGCGATTGCAGGGTCGATCAGTTCGATCCGGTGGGTGCGAAGACGGGCCAGGGTGCCCTGCTCATCGACGTCCATCAGGCGGCTGTAGCCAACCATATCCGCCGCCAGCACGGCGGCCAGCCTGCGTTCCATATCGCGCCCTCCCTGCCGGAAAGCGTAGCGGGAAAGCGCTGGATTTCAAAGTTGTTTGCAAAACCTCAGCCGCGCAGGATGCCGGCCGCCAGCGCCGGGGAGAGGCGATGGATCAGCCGCAAGAGCTTCATCTGCCCCACCCAGATTTCGCTTTTGCCCGCAGCAATCCCGCCGAGCAAGGCGGCGGCTGCCGCGTTGGGGCTGATCTTGCCGCGGCCCCGCCCGGCGGTCATTTGCGTCGCGGCCAGGGCCATCACGCAGTCGAAGATACGCACCGGCAGGCCTGCGTCCTCAGCCTGATAGCGCAGGGCGCGGGTGAAATTGCGCAGGCCCGCCTTGGAGGCGCAGTAGACCGGCGCCTGCCGTTTCGGGGCCAGGGCAAGGCCGGAGGTCACATTGACCAGGAAGCTGCCTGGCGTTTGCGCCAGAACCGGCAGCAGCCCGGCGGCGAGATGCATGGGCGCTGTCAGGTTCACTGACAGCTCCTGCTCGATATCCTGCGGATCGGCCCCGCCTTCGACGAAATCGGCGGCGATCTGAATACCCGCGTTGTTGATCACACCGTCCAGCCGCTGCCCCTGCAGACCGGCAATCAGCGCCGCCCGTGCGCGGCTGTCTGCCAGGTCGCAGGCCAGCCTTTCCACACCCTCTGGCAGACCCTCCATCGCCTCAGTGGAGCGGGCCAGCGCCAGAACCTCAGCCCCTTCTGCCGCCAGCTGCAATGCCAGCGCCCCCCCGATCCCGCGCGAGGCGCCGGTGACGAGTACCCGTTTGCCGTCAAACCGCATGGGCGGCCTCATAGGTGCGGAAGCCGTTTTCATAAGACGGGATGATCCCGGCCACCGAGAAGTAGCCCTCGGTGATCAGCGCAGTATCCCTGAGCTGCTCGATGGCGAAGTAATAGGCCTCAGGCGTTTCCGCCTCGATCATCGCAACATCGCTGTAATCCGCATGGAAGGCTTCGGCATCGAAATGGCGCAGCGAGAGGCCATTGCGGACAAAGGGCTTCAGCCCGTCAGCGGCCAGGCGGCTGCGTTCTTTTCGACCCAGGCGCAACCAGCCCGGGGAGGCGTTGAGCAGCAGGAAGATGGTCATTCTCATCGGAAAATCTCCGGGATGTTGCCTTTGCCCAAAAGAATGTGAAGGATTGCTCATATTCGCAACTCGCATTCCCGGAAGGCACGGAGCTGCCATGCACAACCCAAGAAAACAGCCGCTTCAGGCCCGCTCGCGCGCCACGCAGGAGGCAATTGTGGAGGCCGCCGCTCGCATTTTGGAGACTGCGGGACGGGAGGGCTTGACCACCAATGCGATTGCCGAGCGGGCCGGCGTCAGCATCGGCTCTCTGTACCAGTATTTCCCCAACAAGGAGGCGGTGCTGGCCGCCGTGCTTCGCGGCAAACGGGCGGAGTTGCAGGGCTGGATGCGGGATGCCGCGGAGCGTTGCCGGGAGGCGCCGCCGGCGGCGGCCCTGCGGGCGCTGCTGGAGGCCGGGATGCGGCACCAATTCGAACGGCCGCGGCTGGCGATGGAGGCGGAATATGCCGAACAGCACTTGCAACTGGCGCCGGAGACCGCGGCGCTGGCGCAGGAGATGGCGCAGATCGTGCTGGAAACCATCCGGCGGCTTGCCCCCGCCGCCGGGCCGCAGGAGGCGCGCGACGTGGTGGCCATTGCCAAGGGCATGATCAACGCCGCAGCCCTGAACGGCGAGGAAGGCGGGGCCGCCCTGGTTGCGCGGGTGGAGCGCGCGATCCGGGGTTACTTGCGGGAAACCGCCTCGAACAGCGCCGAAATCCGCGCCGTTTCCTCGGCCGCGCCATAAGGCGCGTTGACCACGAACATGCCGGAGCCCACCATACGGTGCCCCTCGCGCACCGGCGGGAAGAACACCTCGTGGCGCAGGGCATCAGGCAGCCCCTGCGCCTCCAGCGCCTTCAACATCTGCTTGTGGCTGCCGTCCCTCAGGATCGGATACCAGAGCGCGATGATGCCGACGTTCCACTTCTTGTGCAGCTGGCCGATGATGCCGGGAATGCGGGCATAGTCGGATTTGATCTCGTAGCTGGGGTCAATCAGCAGCAACCCGCGGCGCGGGGTTGGCGGCGCCAGCGACATGGCTAGTTCGAACCCGTCCTGCTGATGCACCTTGGCCTTCCAGGGCTTCAGCGCGGCACGCAGGGCGGCATTTTCCTGCGGGTGCAGTTCGGCAAAATGCAGCGAGTCGCCCGGTCGCAATAATGAGGCGGCGATCAGCGGTGAGCCGGGATAGGCGGCGGCTCCATGTGCTTTGCGGGTTTCCGACAGGGCACGGTGAAGCGGATGATCCGCAGCCAGTCCCTGTTCTGCCAGCACCTTGGTGATACCCTGCTCCGCTTCGCCGGTCTTCACAGCCTCGGGCGCGTCCAGCTGATACAGGCCCCGGCCCGCATGAGTCTCGATATAGCTGAGCGGTTTGTCCTTGCGGGTGAGATAGGCGAGCATCCAGGCAAGCAGCGCGTGCTTCTGGACATCGGCCAGATTTCCGGCGTGGTAGATGTGCTGATAAGAGAGCATACGCCCCCTCTAGCCGCTAATTCCTAAGGGCGGAAGGGGCAGCGTACGCAGGATAAACGGAATCTCAACCCCGCTGAGGCAGACTGCCCCCATCGAGATACCGCAGAATGCAGGTTCCCATGCCCCTCAGAATGAGCGCCCTTGCCCTGATCCTGACGTTTCTGGCGTTGCTGCTGTGCACCGCAGCAGCGGTCAGCGCGCAAGGGTATTCGCTGGTTGGCAACCAGTTCTTCCTGCACAAGGCCTCTGCCCCGATGCCCGGACCGGCGCCCGCCTCCGCAGCCCCGGCACCACAGGCGGTTGCCAGCCTGCTGCCTGACACCCTGCCCGGCGCGGACCAGGGCCGCGGGGCGGTATCGCTCAACCCCGGTGCAGCCAGCCTGTTCCGCGGCCGCAGCGGCGGCGGACTGTTTGCGCCGATCCTCAAGGCGCCGCCCAGTGTCAAACGGCTGCTGGACCTGATCGCAAGCGCCGAGGCCGGCAAGGCGCAATATGATGCAGTGCAGTACGGGGCCACCCGCAAACCGCCGAAGAAGCCGACAAGCATGACAATCGCCGAGATCAACGCCTGGATCGACGCGACCCCGGGCCAGCCCCATGCCATTGGGCGCTATCAGTTTATCCCCGCCACGCTGCGGCGCCTGGTCCGTCACCAGGGCGTGAAACCGCAGGCCCGTTTCACACCGGAGCTGCAGGACCAGCTGGCGCATCAGCTGATCGAGGAGGCCGGCTACAGTGCCTTCCTGGCGTCGGAGATGCCGCGCAAGACCTTCATGCTGAACCTCGCCAAGATCTGGGCCGGCCTGCCCGTCTCCACCGGGAAATCCTATTACGAGGGCTATGCCGGCAACAGCGCCAGCCTGAGCTGGGCGCATTTCAAGGCCGAGATGCAGCGGATCTTCCCGGCCTGACCGGCTGTTTTTCAGAAACTGCAGCTGCCCGCAGGAACAGCGCGTGAACGCGGCAGGCTGACGCCGCCGGAGACTGGGCGGAAAGGCGCTGTTTCACCATAATACGCCCTTTCGCGGCCCTGCCGGGCCGCTTATAAGGTTGGGGAAGGCGGCTCCTGCGGGGAGTCGCCCAAGGAATATTGGCAGCACTCACAGGATCCCTTCTATATGGCGCTTTTCGGAAACTTGGGCGGTCTGTTCTCCTCGGACATGGCCATCGACCTCGGCACAGCCAACACTCTGGTCTATGTCAAGGGCCGCGGGGTGATCCTGTCCGAACCTTCCGTGGTCGCCTACCACGTCAAGGACGGCGTCAAAAAAGTGCTGGCCGTGGGAGAAGACGCCAAGCTGATGCTGGGCCGCACCCCCGGCTCGATCGAGGCGATCCGGCCGATGCGCGAAGGCGTGATTGCCGACTTCGACACCGCCGAAGAGATGATCAAGCACTTTATCCGCAAGGTGCATAAGCGCTCGACCTTCTCCAAGCCCAAGATCATCGTCTGCGTGCCGCATGGCGCCACCCCGGTTGAAAAACGTGCGATCCGCCAGTCGGTTCTGTCCGCAGGCGCCCGCCGCGCCGGCCTGATTGCCGAGCCGATTGCCGCCGCCATCGGGGCGGGCATGCCGATCACCGATCCGACCGGCAACATGGTTGTCGACATCGGCGGCGGCACCACCGAGGTGGCGGTCCTGTCGCTGGGTGACATCGTCTATGCGCGTTCGGTCCGCGTCGGCGGCGACCGCATGGACGAGGCGATCATCAGCTACCTGCGCCGCCAGCAGAACCTGCTGGTGGGTGAATCCACCGCCGAGCGCATCAAGACCTCCATCGGCACCGCCCGAATGCCCGACGACGGCCGCGGCCAGTCGATGCAAATCCGCGGCCGCGACCTGCTGAACGGGGTGCCGAAGGAAATCGAGATTTCCCAGGCCCAGGTGGCCGAGGCGCTGGCCGAGCCGGTGCAGCAGATCTGCGAGGCGGTGATGACCGCGCTGGAGACCACTCCGCCGGATCTGGCGGCCGACATCGTCGACCGCGGCGTGATGCTGACTGGCGGCGGCGCGCTGCTGGGCGATCTGGATCTGGCCCTGCGCGAACAGACCGGCCTGGCGGTTTCCATCGCGGATGAGAGCCTCAACTGCGTGGCGCTCGGCACCGGCAAGGCGCTGGAGTTTGAAAAGCAGCTGGCGCACGCCATCGACTACGACAGCTAACAGCCCCTGACCGCCGGAACGGCGCCAGCTGACAGGCCGGTTTCCGGGCGGCTGGAAGGAGAGACGTGGCAAAGGACAAGTCACAGCGCGACGATTACGCAACCCCGCTGCGGCGTCTGCTGACTGCGGTACTGTGCCTGTGCCTGGCCGCGATTTTCATTGTCTGGCGCATCGACAGCCCGCGGGTGGAACGCTTCCGCGCGCAGGTGGTGGACACGGTCGTGCCCAATATGGATTGGGCAATGGTGCCCGTGACGGCCACGATCAATCTGGTCCGCGATTTCCAAAGCTACCAGCGGCTGGCGGAACAGAACCGCGAGCTGCGCAGCGAGTTGCGGCAGATGCGCGCTTGGAAGGAAGCAGCGCTGCAACTGGAACAGGAAAACGCCCGGCTTCTGGACCTCAACAACGTGCGGCTGGACCCGAAGCTGACCTATATCACCGGGGTGGTGATGGCCGACAGCGGCTCTCCGTTCCGTCAGTCGGTGCTGCTGAACGTTGGCAGCCGCGACGGGGTGCATGACGGCTGGGCGGCAATGGACGGAATCGGGCTGGTGGGCCGGATCTCCGGCACCGGGCGCAGCACCGCACGGGTGATCCTGCTAACCGATGCAGCAAGTGCCGTCCCGGCCACCATCCAGCCCTCCGGCCAGACCGCGCTGGTCACTGGTGACAACAGCGCCGCGCCGGTGCTGAGTTTTCTGGAAAACCCTGACCTGGTGCGCCCCGGCGACCGGGTGATCTCGTCCGGTGACGGCGCCGTCTTTCCGGCGGGGCTGCTGATCGGCCAAGTCGCCAAGGACCGGTCGGGCCGGATGCGGGTGCGCCTGTCCGCCGACTATGGCCGGCTGGAGTACCTGCGGGTGCTGCGCCATCACGGCACGCAAGTGATCGAAGGCCCCGGCGGGCTGGTTGGCGCTGCTCCCGGCGACCCGCTGCCGCAACCGCGCCCCGATACCCTGGGGAAGGACAGCGCCGAAGGCACGGCTGAGGCCGGCAATGGCTAACACCTCTCCTGCCAGGATCTGGACCATGCGCGCGGCCTTTCCGGCGCTGGCGCTCCTGATCATGTTCTTCCACCTGCTGCCGCTGGAAACCGAGCCGCAGTTCTGGGCGCCGCCGGACCTGCTGCTGGCGCTGGCCATGGCCTGGAGCCTGCGCCGCCCCGATTATGTGCCCGCCCTGTCCATCGGCCTGGTGATGCTGCTGGCAGACCTGCTGTTCCACCGCCCGCCCGGGCTGCTGGCACTGCTGACGGTGCTGGGCTGCGGCTTCCTCAAAGGCCGCGCGGCACCGCACCGCGAGAGCACTTTTGCCAGCGAGTGGCTGGCCGTTGCGCTGGTGCTGACCGGGATTGCGACGCTGAACCGGCTGATCCTGAGCCTGTTCGGAGTGGAGCAGGCGCAGCTGAGCCTGACGGTGATCCAGGTTGTGATGACCATTGCCGCCTATCCGCTGGCAGTTTGGGCCAGCCAGTCTATTCTGGGGGTGCGCAAACTGTCCCCTTCTGAGGCCGAAACCCTGGTGAGCCGCCGATGAAACGCAATCCCAAGGATCTGGATGCCGCACACGGCAAGATGACCCGGCGCGCGCTGTTCCTGGGCGGGCTGCAGCTGGCCTTTGCCGGCGGGTTGGCCGCCCGGATGCGCTATCTGCAGGTGGATCAAGCCGATGAGTTCCGCCTGCTGGCCGAGGAAAACCGGATCAACATCCGCCTGCTGCCGCCTGCCCGCGGCCAGATCTTTGACCGCAACGGCCTGATCATCGCTCAGAACTCACCCTCCTACCGGATCACAGTGGTGCCGGAGGATGCGGGCGATGTGGAGGAGGTGATCGCCAAGCTCTCCAGCCTGGTGCCGCTGGATCCTGAAGACCTGGAGCGTGCCCGCACAGAAATGCGCCGCTCGCCGCCGTTCCTGCCGATCACCCTGGCCGACCGGATCGGTTGGGAGGATATTTCCAAGGTCGCAGTGAACGCCCCCGCCCTGCCCGGCGTCACGCCGGAGGTGGGCTTGACGCGCGTTTATCCGCAGCTTGGCGACTTCGCCCATGTTATTGGTTATGTCGGGCCTGTTTCCGATTATGACTTGAGCAAGATGGAAGACCCGGAGCCGGTTCTGATGATCCCGCGTTTCCAGATCGGCAAAGTCGGATTTGAGGCCAAGCGCGAGGATGTGCTGCGCGGCAAGGCCGGTGCCAAGCGGGTGGAGGTCAATGCCACCGGCCGGGTGATGCGCGAGCTGGACCGGCGCGAGGGGATTTCCGGCGCCGACATGCAGCTGACCATCGACGCGGAGCTGCAGAACTATGTGCAGGCGCGGCTGGGCCGGGAAAGCGCAGCTGCGGTGGTGATCGACTGCGAGGACGGCGACATCCGTGCGATCTGCTCCTCGCCCAGTTTCGACCCAAACCTGTTCGTGCGCGGCATCTCGGTCGCCGACTACAGGATGCTGACCGAGGACAACTACCGCCCCCTGTCCAACAAAACGGTTCAGGGCACCTACCCGCCCGGCTCCACATTCAAGATGATCACAGCGCTGGCGGCGCTGGAAAACGGCGTGGTCGGGCCGGAGGAAACCGTCTGGTGCCCCGGCCACCTGAAGGTTGCCGGCCGCCGCTTCCACTGCTGGAAACGCGCAGGGCACGGCCATGTGGACCTGAACACTTCGCTGAAGCGCTCCTGCGACGTCTATTACTACGACGTGGCGATCAAGACCGGCATCAACAAAATTTCCGAGATGGCCAACAAGTTTGGCCTTGGTATCAAGCATGACCTGCCGATGTCGGCCGTGGCGCAGGGGATCACACCGACCAAGGAATGGAAAGCCAGCTCCTACGGCAAGGACTGGCTGATCGGAGACACCGCAAACGCTTCGATCGGCCAGGGCTACATGCTGGCGTCGCCCTTGCAGCTGGCGGTCATGACCGCGCGGATTGCCACAGGCCGCAGCGTGACGCCGCGGCTGTTGAAGTCGCTGGACGGCGTGGAGCAGCCCAGCGGCGCGGGCGAGCCGCTGGGGATCAGCGAGAACAGCCTGCGCATGGTGCGGCGCGGTATGCATTCGGTCAGCAATGACCGCCGCGGCACCGCCTACCGCTCCCGCATCATCGGCGATGGGCTGCAGATGGCGGGCAAGACCGGCACCAGCCAGGTCCGCAACATCACCGCCGCCGAACGCGCGGCGGGGGTGATCCGCAACGAGGACCTGCCGTGGGAGCGGCGCGACCATGCGCTGTTTGTCTGCTTTGCGCCCTATGACAAGCCGAAATATGCGGTGGCCGTGGTGGTAGAACACGGCGGCGGCGGCTCCAAGGCGGCGGCGCCGGTGGCGCGCGACGTGCTGCTGCAAGCGCTCTATGACGGCACCCCGCCGCTGGAAGCCTATCCCAAGGCGGACCGCAGCCGTATTAAGGCACAGCAGGAGCGGCTGGAGCGCGAGCGCGTCAAGCGCCCGCTGGGCAGCAGGAACAGCCGGGCATGAGTTATCTTGAATACCACGCCAAATCGACCCCCACCGGCCTGCGCAAGATCCTGCATCTGAACTGGGGGCTGACGCTGCTCCTGATCACCGTTTCCAGCGTCGGCTTCCTGATGCTCTATTCAGTGGCGGGCGGATCGTTCAGCCCCTGGGTGGAACCGCAGGTCAAGCGCTTCGCCCTCGGCCTGGGCGTGATGTTCGTGGTGGCGATGATCCCGATCTGGTTCTGGCGCAATATCTCGGTGTTGGCCTACCTGGGGTCGCTGGCGCTGCTGGTTGCGGTGGAGCTGTTCGGCACCGTCGGCATGGGCGCGCAGCGCTGGATCGACATCGGTTTCATGCGGCTGCAGCCATCGGAGGTGACCAAGATCGCGCTGGTGATGCTGCTGGCCGCCTATTACGACTGGCTGCCTGCCGAGAAAACCTCGCGCCCCTTGTGGGTGCTGCTGCCGGTGGCGCTGATCCTGGTGCCGACGGCGCTGGTTCTGAAACAGCCGGACCTTGGCACCTCGATCCTGCTGATGGCCGCGGGCGGCGGGGTGATGTTTCTGGCGGGCGTGCATTGGGCCTATTTCGCGGCAGTGATCGCGGCCGGCGTGGGGCTGGTCAGCGCGGTGTTCCAAAGCCGCGGCACCGAGTGGCAGCTGCTGAAGGACTACCAGTTCCGCCGCATCGACACCTTCCTGGATCCCTCGCAGGACCCGCTGGGCGCCGGTTATCACATCACCCAGTCGAAGATCGCGCTCGGCTCCGGCGGCTGGTCTGGCCGTGGTTTCATGCAAGGCACCCAATCGCGGCTGAACTTCCTGCCGGAGAAACACACCGACTTCATCTTTACCACCCTGGCGGAGGAATTCGGATTCATCGGCGGCTTTACCCTTTTGTTTATCTACATGCTGATCATCCTGTTCTGCATCGCCTCCGCGATTACCACCAAGGACCGGTTCTCCTCGCTGGTGATCATGGGCATTGCCATCACCTTCTTCCTGTTCTTCGCCGTGAACATGTCGATGGTGATGGGGCTGGCGCCGGTGGTTGGCGTACCGCTGCCGATGGTGTCTTACGGCGGCTCGGCGATGCTGGTGCTGCTGGGCGCCTTCGGCATCGTGCAAAGCGCCCATATCCACCGCCCGCGGCAATCGTCGCGCTAAGAAATCCAGGGAGTTCTCATGACCGCCAATGTCCTGTTTGCAGGCCGCGCCGATGGCTGGCCAACTTATGAGCCGCTGCTGAAAGCGGAGCTTGCACGGCTGGGTGTGGAGGCTGATCTGCGCAATGAATTCGCGCCGGAAGAGGTGGACTACATCGTCTACGCCCCCAGCGGGCCAGTGAGCGATTTCACCCCATTTACCCGCCTGAAGGCAGTGCTGAGCATGTGGGCAGGCGTCGAAAAAATCGTGCCTGTCGTGCCCGCTGCGGTGCCGCTCACCCGGATGGTGGACACCGGGCTGGAACAGGGCATGACCGAATGGGTTGTTGGCCACACGCTGCGCTATCACCTGGGCATGGACATGCAGATCCACGGGCTGAACGGGCGCTGGCACCGGCATGTGCCGCCGCTGGCCAAGGACCGGCATGTCACCGTGCTGGGCCTGGGCGCACTGGGCACCGCCTCGGCCAAGGCGCTGGCGGCGCTCGGGTTCCAGGTCTCCGGCTGGAGCCGAACGCAAAAGGAGATCGAAGGCATCACCTGCCACGCAGGACGGGACGGGCTGAAGGCGGCGCTGGAGCAGGCCGAGATCGTGATCCTGCTGCTGCCGGACACGCCGGCGACCGAAAACACGCTGAATGCCGAAACGCTGGCCTTGCTGCCCAAGGGGGCAAAGATCATCAACCCGGGCCGCGGGCCGCTGATCGACGATGGCGCGCTGCTGGCCGCGCTCGACAGCGGCCAGGTGGGCCATGCGACGCTGGATGTGTTCCGCATCGAGCCGCTGCCGCCGGAGCACCCCTACTGGGCGCATCCGAATGTGACAGTAACCCCGCATATTGCCTCGGAAACCCGCGAAAGCACCGCGGCTGAAGTCATTGCCGAAAACATCCGCCGCGGCGAGGAGGGCGAGCCGCTCTTGCACCTCGTCAATCGCAGCCTCGGCTACTGAACGGAAAAGAGCGGACTGGCGCCCGCTCTTTCACCTTTCCCAAAATACTTCTGCCGGAGGCAGCGCCCGCAAGGGCGCTTTCCTCATTCCGCAGCCAGGCCGCGGCCTTTCAGCAGCGCTTCCACGCCCGGCAGCCGCCCGCGGAAAGCGGTGTAGAGCTCCGCCGGGTCCGCAGAGCCGCCGGTCGACAGGATATGCTCCTCCAGCGCCTTGGCACGCCCGGCATCAAAGGCCCCGCCGGCCTCCTCAAAGGCGGCGAAGGCATCGGCGTCCATCACCTCCGACCACATGTAGCTGTAGTAGCCGGAGGAATAGCCGTCGCCGGAAAACACATGCGCGAAATGCGGCGTGGCATGGCGCATGATAATCGCGCTCGGCATGCCGATGTTTTCCAGTACCTCGGCCTGCTTTGCCATCGGGTCAGCAGGCGCCGGACCATCGTGGAAGGCCAGGTCGACCAGGGCCGAGGCCACATATTCCACCGTCTGAAAGCCCATGTCGAAATTGGACGCCCCCAGCACTGTCTCCAGCATCTCCGGCGGCATCGGCTCGCCGGTCTCCGCGTGGGTGGCGAACTCCTGCAGCACTTCCGGCACTTCCAGCCAGTGCTCATAGAGCTGGCTGGGCAGCTCCACAAAATCGCGCGCCACCGACGTGCCGGAGATGCTTTCGTAAGTCACATCCGACAGCATCTGGTGCAGCGCGTGGCCGAACTCGTGGAACAGGGTGCGGGCGTCATCCCAGGACAGCAGCGCCGGGTCTCCCTTGGCGAAGTTGCAGACGTTGATCACCACCGGCGCCTGCACCTGCGGGAACTTGGCCTGCTGCCGCATGGCCGAGCACCATGCGCCGGAGCGCTTCGAGCTGCGGGCGAAGTAGTCTCCGATGAAGACCGCCACGTGCCGGCCGTCCCGGGTCACTTCCCATGCGCGGCAGTCGGGGTGGTAGAGCGGCACGTCCAGCGGTTTAAACTCCAGCCCGAACAGGCGGTTTGCGCAGGCAAACGAGGCCTCGATCATCCGGTCAAGCTGCAGATAGGGTTTCAGTTCCGCATCATCCAGATCGTGCTCGGCCTTGCGGCGTTTCTCGGCGTAGTAGCGCCAGTCCCAAGGCGCCAGGTCGCCGTTGATGCCCTCGGCCTGCATCATCCGGGTCAGCACCTCGGCGTCATCCCCGGCCCGGGCCTTGGCAGCCTTCCAGACTTCCATCAGCAGCCCGCGCACAGCCTCCGGCGTTTTGGCCATTTCGGTTTCCAGCTTGTAAGCGGCAAAGTTTTCATAACCCAAGAGCTGCGCGCGCTCCTCTCGCAGTTGCAGGATTTCGGCGGCAATGGCCCGGTTGTCGGTCTCCCCGCCGTTGGCACCGCGGGCGGCCCAGGCCTTGAAGGCTGTCTCGCGCAGGTCGCGGCGCGGGGAGAACTGCAGGAACGGCGTGATCAGCGAGCGCGACAGGGTGACAACCGGGCCGTCCTTGCCCTTTTCCTCGCCTGCCGCCCGCGCCGCCTTGACCACAAACTCCGGCAGGCCTTCCAGATCGTCCTCCGAGAGTTCCATGAACCAGTCTCGTTCATCGGCCAGCAGGTTCTGGGTGAACTGGGTGCCCAGGGTGGCCAGCCTACCCTTGATCTCCTGCATCCGCTGGTCGGCCTCGCCTTCCAGCGCCGCGCCGCCGCGGACAAAGCCGCGGTGGGTCAGCATCAGCACCCGCTGCTGTTCGTCCGTCAGGTCCAGCTCCGCGCGCTGGTCCCACACTGCCTTGACCCGCGCATACAGCGCCTTGTTGGCGGTAATGGCGGAGAAATGCGCCGCGAGTTTCGGCGAGAACTCCCGCTGCAGCTCCTGCCGCTTGGGATTGCTGTCGGCGCCGGCCACGGTGAAGAACACGCCCAGCACCTGCTCCAGCTCGCGGCAAGGGGCTTCCAGCGCCTCGATCACATTGGCAAAGCCGGGCGGCTCGGAGCTGTTGGCGATAGCGTCGGTCCGGGCGCGGTGCGCCGCCAGCGCCTGTTCCAGCGCGGGGGCGAAATCTTCATCGGAAATGCTGTTGAACGGGGCAATTTCAAACGGCGTGTCCCAGCGGGACAGAAGCGGATTGGACATGTGCAGGTCTCCTTTGCAGGCGACGCTAGCGGGAAAGCAGGGGGGCCGCAATTGGCCTTTCCGTGCGCGTCACCGGCACCTCAGCCGCCCGCCCCGTCGCCCTCTGTCAGCTCTACGGGAATGATGCGGATTGGCACGTCGGCAACATTGGCCGCCCGGGCGATGCGCCATTCGTACCGGCCCATGCGGCCATCGGTGTCGATCAGAACCACCACCGGTTCCTTGCCGGTGATCTCTGCCGCAAACAGCGCCTGCTGTATGCTGTCGAGGCTGCTGCGCTTATCCAGCCCGAACTCGATGACCCGGTTTCCGTTTTCGCAATCGGTGCGGATGGAGGCCGCGCCGCCGGGATAGGTGAAGTCATGCACCTGTTCCGGCTGGCCGCCGAACAGGGCGCCGCAAAGGAGCGCGATGTAATGGGCTTCGTTCACTGGCGGGGATCAGCTTTCCGCGCTGCTGCCACAGGCCGGACACCCCTCCCGCCGGGACAGGCGGATCTTGCGGGTTTCACCGTACAGCCCGTCATAGATCAGCATCTCGCCCCGCAGCACCGCTCCGGCACCGGTGATCTGCTTGATGGCTTCCACCGCCATCATCGAGCCGACCACGCCGGGCAGCGGGCCGATCACCCCGGCCTCCGAACAGCTGGGCGCAAGGCCGGCCGCGGGCGCCTCCGGGAAGATGCACTGGTAACAGGGGCCTTCTTCGGCCGGGTGGAACACGCTCAGCTGGCCCTCCCATTGCGACAGCGCGCCGGAGATCAGCGGCTTGCCCAGCGCCACCGCGGTGCGGTTGGCCAGATAGCGGGTACCGAAATTGTCGGTGCCGTCGAGGATCAGGTCATATTCGGCAAACAGCTCCGACGCGATCTCTTCAGTCAGGCGGCGGTTGTACGGGCGCACCTCCACGTAGGGGTTCTGCGCCTGCATCGCGGCCTGGGCCGAGAACACCTTGGGCTTGCCGATGTCCGCGTCCCGGTGGATCACCTGGCGCTGCAGGTTGGCATTGTCGACCGCGTCGTCGTCGATCACCCCGATGGTGCCCACTCCGGCGGCCGCGAGGTATTGCAGCGCAGGCGCCCCCAGCCCGCCGGCGCCGATCACCAGCACCTTGGCGTTCTTCAGCTTCTTCTGCCCCGGACCGCCCAGTTCACGCAGGACGATATGGCGGGCGTAGCGGTCGAGCTCGCTTTCGGTGAAGGTGCTGGCGGGTTGGCTCATCTCGGCTTCCTGGGGCTTGGCACGGGTCTTCAGAGCGGCCACGATACGCGCATAAAACCCGGCCACAAGGGCAAAGCCGCCCAGCATCAGCCAGGGCGCCACGGAACCGCCAGTGCCTTCGCGCAAGGGGTGCCCGTCCGGCAGGGTCAGCTGCACCGCCAGGACGGCAGTGAACAGAACAGCCAGCAGCGTTATGCGCAGATTGCGCGGCAGCCCAAGGAACCGGCCGCCCCACCAGATCAGCGCTGCCAGGACCAGAATCCGCAGCATCAGGCCTGCCCGGTGGAGCCGAACCCGCCGTCGCCCCGCTCAGTTCCGGAGAGCGCATTGGTAAGTTCAAACCGCGCCTGCAGCACCGGCGCCACCACCATCTGGGCGATACGCTCGCCGTGGTGGATCTCGAAAGGTTTATCACCTGCGTTCAGCAGGATCACCCCCAGCGGACCGCGGTAGTCGCTGTCAATTGTACCAGGCGTGTTTGGCAGGGTGATCCCATGCTTCAGCGCCAGCCCGGAGCGCGGCCGGATCTGCACCTCATAGCCCGCCGGGATCTCGATCCGCAGCCCGGTCGGCACCAGCGCCCGCTCGCCCGGCTGCAGCACTAGGCAGCCGCGGTCCGGCAGGTTGGCGCGCACATCGGCACCCGCTGCCCCGGCGGTTTCATACGACGGCAGCGGCACATCCCGGTCCGCCCCCTCATCGTGGATCACACGGATAGTCACCATCACAGCGCCCCTGCTTCTTCTTTGTTCAAATACTCAATTTCACCCGGCCAGCGCTGCCGCGATCCGGTCTGCCAGTTTGCGGGCGACCTCATCCTTGTCCATGCGCGGCCATTCCTCGGCGCCATCGTCAGAGATCAGGATCACCGCGTTTTCGCTGCCGCCCATGATGCCGGTCGCGGGGGAGACGTCATTGGCCACGATCCAGTCGCAGCCCTTGCGCTTGCGCTTGGCGGTGGCGTTTTCCACCACATCGTTGGTCTCGGCTGCAAAACCTACCACCAATCCGGGGCGGCCGTTCTTCATCTGCGAGACGGTCTTCAGAATGTCCGGGTTCTCGGCAAATTCCAGCACCGGCAGCCCGTCCTTGGATTTTTTCAGTTTCCGGTCAGAGGCGCTGGCCACCCGCCAGTCCGCCACCGCGGCGGCAAAAACCCCCGCATCGGCCGGCAAAGCTGCCTGCACCGCGGCCTCCATCTCGCGGGCGCTTTCCACCGGCACCACCTGCACCCCCTCGGGGGGGCGGACTTCTGCCGGTCCCGTGATGAATACAACGTCCGCTCCCTGATCGCGCAAAGCACGGGCCACCGCTGCTCCCTGCGCCCCGGAGGAGCGGTTGGCGATGTAGCGCACCGGGTCGATCGGTTCATGCGTCGGTCCGGAGGTCACCAGAATACGTTTGCCCTTCAGCGGGCCGTCCGCGAGCTTGGCTGCAATCGCCGCGAGGATCTCGTCCGGTTCCGCCATCCGGCCGGGTCCGAATTCACCGCAGGCCATGCTGCCCTCGTTGGGGCCCACAAAGGACACACCGTCCGCTTTCAGGGTTTCAAGATTGCGCCGCGTCGCCGGATGCTCCCACATGCGGACGTTCATCGCAGGCGCCAGCAGCACCGGAGTGTCGGTCGCCAGCAACAGCGTCGAGGCGAGGTCATTTGCAAAGCCTTGCGCCATTTTCGCCATCAGATCGGCAGTGGCCGGCGCCACCACCAGCAAATCAGCGCTGCGCGACAGCTGGATGTGGCCCATCTCCGCCTCGGCCGTCAGGTCGAACAGCTCCTGATGCACCGCTGTCCCGGCCAGGGCCGAAACCGACAGGGGCGTCACGAACTCCGCGCCGGCCCTGGTCAGGACCGGCGTAACCCGTGCGCCTTGATCCTGCAGACGGCGGATCAGCTCCAACGACTTATAGGCCGCAATGCCGCCGCCGATTATCAATAGAATATGTTTGCCAGCCAGCATTTGCGCATCCTCGCCCGGTTTCCCGCGACCTTACTGCGGCGCGGCACAAGAGTGAAGCAGTCACCCGTCCGTGCGGAAGGCAAGGCAGGGATCAGGCCGTTCGGCCGCCGGGGCATCGAGCACCAGATCAAACTGCCCGCTGATCTGCCCCATTTCGGACTGGCCCAGACTGCGGATCACCGCATCGGGACGGGCTTTTGCCAGGTAGACGGCCAGCCCCCGGTCCATGCGGGCGTGGCCGTTGCCGGTGATCACCGCTACCGGCCCGCCCGTGTCAGCAAGCGCCCTGTCTGCGGCAGCTGCAAGTGTTGCATCCCGCAAGCGCTGAAAATCCACCAGCACCGGCAGCATGTCCTCAGGCATCGCATTGCAGTGATTGGCCTGCTGATCCGCCTCCCGCGCCGCCTGTTCTTTCTCCGGCAGCGGCTGATCCAGTCCAAAGCGGGCAGAGGGCTCCGCCCCGAAATAGGCAGCCGCACCCTGTTCCAAGGCTTTGGCCGCCTTGTTCCGCGGGACCAGCGCGCCGTACTGTCGCGCGCCCTTGGCCGCCGCAAAGACCGGTGCATAAAAGGCAAACTCCGGCCAGCCGCTCGCGGCCCAGTCCAGCTGGCTTGCCGTCTGCTCTGCGTCGGCAAGCGCATCCGGATCCAGCATAGCGGCCCGCTCTGCCGTGATCATTTCCCAGACCACGGCCTTGGGCTCAAGCGCAGCCAGCAGCGCAGCCTGCCGCAAGTGGTGGTCGGCATTGTCATGCACTTCGCCAAGGATCACCACATCGGCACCGCGCAGCGCGTCCGCTGCTGCAGACACCGCATCCGCACGGGCGCTAGACAGGCCAAGCGCCGCCAGTGCGGCGGCGCTTGCCATGATCTTCAGGAGGCTGATCCGCTTTCTCATGAAAGCAGTTTGTGCACCTCGCGCGATTGGCCTTCAAGGCACTTGCGCATTTTCTGGAACGCTCCGGCCTCCAGCTGCCGCACCCGCTCCTTGGACAGGCCGAGTTCCGTGCCCAGGCTTTCCAGTGTGCGGGGCCGTTCGCGCAGCTTGCGCTCGGTGATGATGAACCGCTCGCGCTCATTCAGAGCCTGCAGCGCCGAGACCAGCCACTTGCGCAGCTGGCGGCGGTCGTGCCGCTCCTGCACCAGCTCTTCGGCCTGCGAGGTTTCATCCTCCAGCGCGTCAATCCATTCGCGCCCCTCTTCATCCGCGGACTGGATCGCATTGAGCGAGAAGTCGGCACCGGACAGGCGCCCCTCCATCATCTCGACGTCCCGCAGCGGCACTCCGATTTCGGTGGCGATTTTCTGGTGCAGCTGATGCCGGTCCAGCCGCACACCCGACGCGCGGGCCTCGCGCTCGAACTGCGCCTGCACCCGGCGCATGTTGAAGAACAGCGATTTCTGCGACGAGGTGGAACCGGTGCGGACCATCGACCAGTTGCGCATCACGTAATCCTGAATCGATGCCTTGATCCACCAGACCGCATAGGTCGAGAAGCGCACCCCGCGGTCCGGGTCAAACTTATCCGCTGCCTTCATCAGACCCAGGCCTGCTTCCTGGATCAGGTCGTTCATCGGCGCCCCGTACCGCTTGAACTTGGCGGCCATGGAAATAGCCAGGCGCATATAGGCGTTAATGAGCCGGTGCAGCGACTGCACGTCGCGGTCATCCCGCCAGGCATAGGCCAGGCGCCGCTCGGTCTCTGCATCCAGCAGTTCCGCCTTCATTGCCTGTCTTGGCAATGGGTTTTCAACTGTTTGATCAAGTGCCATGTGTTTTCCCCCCGGAAACTAATTAACAAACTGCCGCCTGGGGGCGTGCTTGGAACAATCGGGGGCCCGGTTTTCATAGGCCGCAGCAACAGCGCACAGGATGCGACTTTCGGCTCATCCAAAGGCCAAAACGGAAAAGTTAAATTGTATCTTGGCCCCTGCGCAGTCAATTCCGGCCTTAATAAGTGGAACCCCGGAACGCTGCGGTCTCTTGTCTTCACCGGGCCCTGCAGTTACCCACAGGAACGGCTTCGGACTCATAGGTTAGCAAAAAATGCCGTCAAATGTAACTTTTATTCTGGGGGGCGCCGCCTCAGGGAAGTCGGCATTTGCCGAGCAGCTGTGCTTAAACACTGGAAAAGATAAGGTTTACTGGGCAACCGCACAAATTTTTGACGCTGAAATGCGCGATAAAGTGTCCCGACATCTCGAACAAAGGGGCACTGGCTGGGCGACTTTTGAAGAACCGGAAACAGCTGCGCAAGTGCTGGATCCGCTCACCTCCGCCCAGATTTGCCTGATGGACTGTGCCACGATGTGGCTGACCAACCACCTGCTGGCCGAACATGATCTGGAAACGGCACAGGACGAGCTGATGTCAGCCATCGGCCGCTGTCAGGCGGATCTGGTGATTGTCTCCAATGAAACCGGGCTTGGCATTGTGCCGGAAAACAAGCTGGCCCGCCGCTTCCGCGAGGCGCAGGGGCGGCTCAATATTGCCTTGGCCGCGCAGGCGGATACCGTGGTTCAGGTGACGGCCGGGCTGCCCCTGGTCCTGAAGGGGGCACTGTGACGACCCGGCTGTTTCTGGTGCGGCACGGGCCGACCCACGCGAAATGCATGGTCGGCTGGTCCGACCTGCCTGCGGACCTGTCCGACACGGCGGCCTTGAATCGCCTCTCGGAATACCTGCCAGCCGGAGCGCTGGTAGTGTCCTCCGACCTGTCCCGCGCAGCAGAAACCGCCAGCGCCATCCAGGGCCACCGGGACCGGCTGCCGCATGACGAGGCCCTGCGCGAGATCCACTTCGGCGCCTGGGAGCTGCGGACCTGGGCCGAGGTCGACGCCGAAGACCCGGAGCGCATCCGCGCCTATTGGGAAACGCCGGGGGACGTGACTCCCCCGGGCGGAGAAAGCTGGCATCAGGTTTGCGCGCGGGTGAACGCAGCCATTGACCGGCTGATCGCAACCCACCGGGGCTGCGACCTGATTGTGGTCGGCCATTTCGGCCAGATCCTGACCCAGATCCAGAGAGCGGAAATGCTGACCGCGGAAGAAGCCTTTGCCCACCGCATCGACAACCTTTCGGTCAGCGAAGTCTCCTATGGGCCGAATGGCTGGCAAGCCGGGGTGATCAATCACCTACCGTGACGGGTGCCATCACAAACATTCCATTTTGAAATAGGGCGCCCCGCGCTAGCCTCCTGCCATGGCTTATGAAATCTATATTGGCGACCGCATGTATTCCAGCTGGTCATTGCGCGGCTGGCTCATGCTCGAAAAATTCTCCCTGCCCCATAGCGTGCATATGGTGGGGCTTTATTCCGGAACCATGGCACAGGAAATGGCGCATCTGGCCCCGGCGCGGCTGGTGCCGGCGCTGCGCACACCGGAAGGCATGGTGGTCGGCGAAAGCCTAGCCATTGCCGAAACCCTGGCTGAACGCCACCCGGAAGCGAAGCTGTGGCCTTCCGACCCGGCGCAGCGTGCCGCGGCGCGCTGGCTGGCGGCAGAAATGGTGGCTGGCTTCTCGAGCTTGCGCGGCGAATGCCCGATGCAGCTGGGCCATATCTATGAAGGCTTCGAGGTGTCGCGCGGTGTTAAGGCCGACCTGGAGCGGATCGAGGCGCTGTTTGCCCATGCCCGCAAAGTTTCCGGCCGCAGCAGCGGTTACCTGTTCGGGGACTATTCTCTCGCAGATGTGTTCTATACCCCGGTTGCGGCCCGGATCATGGGATACGGCCTGCCGGTCTCTGAGGACACCCGCACCTATTGCAAGCTGCTGCTGTCCGACCCGGCAGTTCTCAAGTGGCAAGCACTGGCGCATGAGGTCAGCTACGACCCGGAGCCCTATGCGACGGACCTGCCGAAGCGGCCCTGGTCGCTGCGCTGAACCGGACGCCAGCGCGAATTCTGCGTTAATTCGCTGCTGGCCGTCCGCATGTTAACCAATCAGCAACCACGATTGCCAAGCATTTCTCCCTGACCTTTCAGGAAGCGGGGAGAGATGACAGCACGGTCCTACACGGTTGCCTTTCAAGGCGTCGAAGCCCGCCAGGTCGAGGTGCAATGCGCCGTCGCGCCCGGACTGCCTGCCTTCTCGGTGGTCGGCCTGCCGGACAAGGCGGTTCAGGAAGCGCGCGAGCGGGTAAGGGCAGCTTTTGCTGCCATGTCCATCGCCCTGCCCTCGCGCCGGATCACCATTAACCTGTCGCCCGCGGACCTGCCCAAGGAGGGCAGCCATTTCGACCTGCCGATTGCGCTCGCCTTGCTGGCCGCCATCGGCATCGTCCCGGCGGAAAAGGCAGAGGAAACCATCGCCCTGGGAGAACTCTCTCTGGACGGGCAGCTGATGCCCGTGGCCGGTGCCCTGCCCGCAGCGGTCACAGCGGCGGAGGAAGGCCGGATGCTGCTCTGCCCGAAACCCTCAGGGCCGGAGGCCGCCTGGGTCGATGCCGCGCAGGTGATCGGTGCCGCCACCCTGACCGAGGTGGTGCAGCACTTCACCGGCCAGCGGCGTATCGAACCCGCCGCGCCGGGCGAGGCCGTCAGCGGGTTGGGCGGCAAGGACCTGCGTGATGTGAAAGGACAGGAATCCGCCAAGCGGGCGCTGGAGATCGCCGCCGCCGGCCGCCACCACATGCTGATGGTCGGACCGCCGGGTTCCGGTAAGTCGATGCTGGCAGCTCGGCTGCCCTCGATCCTGCCGCCGCTGTCACCCGCGGAAGCTCTGGAGACCTCGATGATCCATTCCCTGTGCGGGTTGATCGACGAGGGCGGCATCAGCCGCGCCCGCCCCTTCCGCGAGCCGCACCACACTGCATCCATGGCGGCCATTGCGGGCGGCGGACGGCGGGCCCAGCCGGGCGAAATCAGCCTGGCCCACAACGGCGTGCTGTTTCTGGACGAGCTGCCGGAATTCGGCCGCCCGGTGCTGGAAACCCTGCGCCAGCCGCTGGAAACCGGCGAGGTGATGGTGGCGCGTGCCAATGCCCACGTGAAATACCCCAGCCGTTTCATGCTGGTGGCCGCCGCCAACCCCTGTAAATGCGGTTATCTGGCTGATGCCAACCGGGCCTGTTCGCGGGCGCCGATCTGCGGCGCGGACTATCTGGGCCGGATCTCCGGCCCGCTGCTGGACCGCTTCGATCTGCATCTGGACGTGCCGCCGGTGGATGTGGCCGACCTTGAGCTGCCGCCCAGCGCCGAAGGTTCCGCCGAAGCTGCCCAGCGGGTGGCGATCGCGCGGGAAATGCAGACCGCCCGGTTCCGGGATCACCCCGGGCTGCGCCAGAACGCCGATGCCGAAGGCGCGCTGCTGGAGGAGATCGCCGCCCCGGACGCCGAAAGCCGCGACCTGCTGATCCGCGCTGCCGAACGCTTCGGCCTCAGCGCACGCGGTTACCACCGGGTGCTGCGGGTCGCGCGCACCATCGCGGATCTGGCCTGCCAAGAAGAGGTTCAGCGCCCGCATTTCGCCGAAGCGCTGAGCTTCCGGCTGCCCGGCTGAACCGGGCTTAGCCATCAACCTCAGAGCTTGGCTTCGATCGCCTGCCAGATCTTTTCGGCGATATTCACCCCGTCGAAGCGCTCCAGTTCCTGAATGCCGGTGGGCGAAGTCACGTTGATCTCGGTCAGGTAGTCGCCAATCACATCGATGCCGACGAAGACCTGGCCCTTTTCCCGCAGCAGCGGGCCGATGGCAGCGCAGATTTCCAGATCGCGCTCGGTCAGGCCAACTTTCTCAGGCCGCCCTCCCGCATGCATGTTCGAGCGGGTCTCGCCCGCGGCAGGCACCCGGTTGATGGCGCCAACGGCTTCGCCATCGACCAGGATAATGCGCTTGTCACCGTTGCTGACATCCGGCAGGAACTTCTGCACGATCAGCGGCTCGCGGCTGAAGCCAGTGAACAACTCGTGCAATGCGGTCAGGTTGCGGTCGCCGTGGTCGAGCCGGAACACCCCTGCCCCGCCATTTCCGTAAAGCGGCTTCAGGATGATGTCGCCATGCTTTTCCTTGAACGCCTTGATGGTTGCCAGGTCGCGCGCAATCGCCGTCGGCGGGGTCAGGTCCGGGAAATCCAGCACCAGCAGCTTTTCCGGGTAGTTGCGCACCCAGAAGGGATCATTCACCACCAGCGTCTGCCCCTTGAGCCGGTCCAGGAGGTGCGTCGAAGTGATGTAATGCATATCAAAGGGCGGATCCTGGCGCAGCCAGACCACATCGAAAGCACCGAGGTCTACCTCCCGCTCCGGACCCAGCACCGCCGGAACGCCCTCGACCCGCTGCACGATCATGTCATGGCCGCGGGCGGTGACATGGCCCTCCTGATAGGCCAGGTGGTCCGGCGTGTAGAAGAACAGCTCATGGCCGCGCGCCTGCGCCTCTTCGGCTAGGCGGAAGCTGCTGTCCGCATTGATGTCCACGCCCATGACAGGGTCCATCTGAAAGGCGATTTTCATGGCAGTATCCCTTGTAAACTGGCCAAATACATGGCCCACCCTGCCCCGGGGTTCAATGGGTCAGGCGCGGTTCAGTCCATTCCGAAAGCGTTTTCGATGATTTCCACGGCGCCGGTTCCGTCGACCAGCGCCGCGTCAAACCTGACCGGCGTCAGCTGGCCCTGCGGTTCGCTCTCCAGATACTGCCCGGCACTGGCATAGATCCGTTCCGCCTGCCGCGGTGTGATGCGCAGGGCCGCAGCGGCGCTGGTGGTGCTGTGCTTCACCTCCACAAACACCAGCCCGTCCGGGCTGCGCAGGATCAGGTCGATCTCGCCGCCCGCCCCGCGCCAGCGGCGCTCGGCCACGGTGTAACCGCGGCTTTCATAGTGCCGCGCAACGATCTCCTCCGCCGCCTCGCCGGCCAGATGGGCGCGGGTGCCGCGGTGCTGGCGGGCGCGGGTCACGGTTCAGCTGCCCTTCGCCAGCTGCAAAGCCAGCTGGTAGACCTTGCGCCGGGGCAGCCCGTGCATCTCCGCGACGATCCCGGCGGCGTCTTTGACCGAGTTGCCCTGCAAGGCGGCCTGCAGGTCGCTTTCCAGATCGCCCTCGCTGACCTCCGCCTCCTGGGCGCGGTCGACCAGCAGCACGATCTCGCCCTTGACCGGGTTCTCCTCCAGCCCGGCAGCCAGTTCCGTCAGCGAAGCCCGGCGCACCTCCTCGAATTTCTTGGTCAGCTCGCGGCACAGCGCGGCAGGACGGTCACCCAGCACTGCGGCCATGTCGGCAACCGAGGCGGCAACCCGCTTGGGCGATTCATAGAAAATCAGCGTGCCGGGGATTTCCCGCAGTTCCTCAAGCCGCTTGCGCCGGGCGCCGGAGGCATTGGGAAGGAAGCCTGCAAAGAAGAACGCATCTGTCGGCAGCCCGGCCAGCGTCAGCGCCGTGGCGGCTGCCGAGGCACCGGGGGCGCAAGTTACCGTATGGCCCGCCTCCGCCGCGGCCCGGCTGAGATCAAAGCCCGGATCTGCAATCAGCGGCATCCCGGCCTCGGACGCATAGGCAACCGATTTCCCCTCGCCAATCGCCTCCAGCAGTTTGGCCCGCGCCCCGGTGCCGCTGTGGTCGTGGTAGGCGATGATCCGCCGCCCGCCCAGCGGCACGCCGTGAATCTCCATCAGCTTGCGCAGCGAGCGTGTATCCTCAGCCGCAAGCACATCGGCCGAAGCCAAAATATCCAGCGCCCGCAAGGTAATGTCGCGGGCGGTGCCGATTGGCGTGGCAACAAAGTACAGCCCGGGGGACAATATGACATTCTGGTGATTCAACGCTGGACCCGCCTTTTTGGTCGTTTATGATCCGCCCTTAAACCCACACGGCGCTGCAGCGCCGGGAGAACGGAGTTTCAAGCCATTATGTTTGCTGTTTTCAAACGCGCCCGCAAGGCGGCACTGACTGCCGCTGCAGCCGTTTCCGCCATTGCCCTTACCGCCTGTGACCCGATTGCCCTAGGCACAGGCCCCACGATCAATACTTCCAAACCCGTTCCGGTGGCGCTGCTGGTGCCGCGCGGGTCCGCCCAGCAGGGCGACGGCGTGCTGGCGAAAAGCCTGGAAAACGCCGCCCGCATGGCCATCGCAGACCTGGACGGCGTGCAGATCGACCTGCGCGTCTATGATACCGCGGGCAACCCCGAAGTCGCCTCAGGCGCGGCGCAGCAGGCGCTCGATGACGGCGCCCGCATCATTCTTGGCCCGGTCTATGCCGAAGCCGCCAATGCCGCAGGCATCGCGGCGCGCCAGCGCGGCGTGAACGTGCTGGCCTTCTCCAACAACACGGCGATTGCCGGCGGCAACGTCTTCATCCTGGGGCCGACTTTCGACAACACTGCCCAGCGGCTGACCGGCTTTGCCGCCCGCAACGGCAAGCGGAACATCCTGGTTGTCGGCGGCAATGATGCTGCGGGCAGCGCAGGGCGCAGCGCAATCCAGCGCGCCGCCAGCCAGAGCGGCGTCAATGTCGCGGGCAGCGTCGGCTATGAGCTGTCGCAGCAGGGTGTGATCAATGCCATTCCCAACATCCGTACCCAGGCCGCTGCCGCAGATGCGGTTTTCCTGACCTCGACCACCGCAGGCGCACTGCCGCTTCTGGCGCAGCTGCTGCCCGAAGCCGGTGTCGATCCGGCTGAAAAACAGTACATCGGCCTGACCCGCTGGGACATCCCGCCCCAGACCCTGGCGCTGCCCGGCGTTCAGGGCGGCTGGTTCGCCCTGCCGGACCAAAGCAAGGTCCAGCAGTTCAGCGCCCGCTACCAGGCCAGCTATGGCGCGGCGCCGCATTCCATCGGCAGCCTGGCCTATGACGGCATTGCCGCCATCGGCGCCCTGGTTGCGGCCGGCAAGTCCGACGCGCTGACCGCCAGCGCCCTGACCCAGGGCGCCGGTTTTCAGGGCGCGGGCGGCATCTTCCGTCTGCGGCCCGACGGCACCAACGAGCGCGGGCTGGCAGTCGCCACAATCCAGGAACAGAAGGTCGTGATCATTGACCCAGCCCCAAGCAGCTTCGCCGGCGCAGGCTTCTGAGCCCGCCGCCCCGGCGCAGCCCTCAGCCAGCGGCCACCCTGAACCGCTGGGCCCGCTGATCTGCGGCCCGGCGGACATTTTCGACGCCGCCGGCATCCAGGCGCAGATCACGGCGCTGGCTGAGGACACCGCACCGGCAGCCCTGCGCGCGGAAACCGTGAAAATCCTGAAGGCGGCCAATAAGGCCGGGCGCGCCGCAATTGCCGAAGCTTTTGCGGAGAAACCCTTTGCCGCGCGGGAGCTGACCCGCTCCTACACCTTCCTGACCGACGGGCTGGTAACCACCGCGCTTTACGTCGCCAGCGAACTGCTGCACCCGCTGGCCACCCCCACCCAGGGTGAGCGGATCGCAGTGATGGCCGTTGGCGGCTACGGACGGGGGGAAATGGCGCCGGCTTCGGACGTCGACCTGCTGTTTCTCACTCCCTACAAGATCACCGCCTGGGCCGAGAGCGTGATCGAATCCATGCTCTACATCCTGTGGGACCTGCGGCTGAAGGTGGGCCACGCAAGCCGCACCATCAAGGACTGCATCCGGCTGGGCGGCGAGGATTACACCATCCGAACCGCGATGCTGGAGCACCGTTTCCTGGCGGGCCACGCCCCTCTGGCGAAGGAGTTGGACAAGCGCCTGAAGAAGGAGCTGTTTTCCCAGGACGCGCAGGAATTTGTCGAGGCCAAGCTGGCCGAGCGCGACGCCCGCCACCTGAAGCAGGGCCAGCGTTATATGGTGGAGCCCAACGTGAAAGAGGGCAAGGGCGGCCTGCGCGACCTGCAGTCGCTGTTCTGGATTGCCAAGTACCTCTATCAGGTGAAAGACGCCGAAGACCTGGTGCCGCTGGGCCTGTTCCGCCCTGAGGAAATGGAACTGTTTTCCAAGGCTGCAACCTTTCTGTGGGCGGTGCGCTCGCATCTGCATCTGGCGACGGGGCGCGCCACCGAACAGCTGACCTTTGACCTTCAGGTCGAGGTCGCCAGCCGCATGGGATACGAGGACAAGGCCGGCCGCCGCGGTGTGGAAGTCTTCATGCAGGAGTATTTCCGCCATGCCACGAGGGTCGGCGACCTGACCCGCATCTTCCTGACCAAGCTGGAGGCCAGCCAGCAGAAGACCGCGCCTCTCCTGGAACGGATCTTCCGCCGCCGCCCCCGGATAAAGCCCGGCTACAAGGTGGTGAACAACCGGCTGGACGTCATCGACCCCAAGGCCTTTCTGGAAGACCGGGTCAATCTGCTGCGGCTGTTCGAGGAAGCGCTGCGCACCGGTATGCTGATCCACCCGGATGCAATGCGGCTGGTGACAGCCAACCTGCACCTGATCGACGATGACATGCGCAACGACAAGGAGGCGCGGAAGCTCTTTCTGGACCTGCTGCTGAAGCACGGCAACTCCGAGCGCGCCCTGCGCCGGATGAACGAGTTGGGAGTGCTGTCGGCCTTCCTGCCGGAGTTCGAACCGATCGTGGCGATGATGCAGTTCAACATGTATCATTCCTACACGGTGGACGAGCACACGATCCAGGTGATCGCCAATTTCGCCGCGATTGAGCGCGGCGAGCTGGAGGATGAGCTGCCGCTGTCCTCCGAAATCCTGCGCAAGGGGCTGAACCGCAAGGTGCTGATGGTGGCGATGCTGCTGCATGACATCGGCAAGGGCCGCGAGCAGGACCATTCGATCCTGGGCGCGCAGATCGCCCGCAAGGTGGCGCCGCGGCTGGGGCTGAAGCCCTCGGAATGCGAAACCGTGGAATGGCTGGTGCGCTATCACCTTCTGATGTCCGACATGGCGCAGAAGCGCGACATCGCCGACCCGCGCACGGTGCGCGATTTCGCCAAAGCGGTGCAGACGGTTAAACGGCTGGACCTGCTGCTTCTGCTGACCGTCTGCGATATCCGCGGTGTCGGCCCGGACACCTGGAACAACTGGAAGGCGGCGCTGCTGCGCGCGCTTTACGGCCAGACCCGCGCGGCGCTGGAGGGCGGCATGGAGGCGCTGAACCGCGAACACCGCGGCGCGTCGGCCAAGAAGGCGCTGCGCGAGGCGCTGCCCGATTGGTCCAAGGCCGACCTCAAGACCGAGACCGCCCGCCACTATCCGCCCTACTGGCACGGGCTGCATGTGACTGCGCATGTGGATTTTGCGGAAATGCTGCGGGACTACACCGCCACAGGCGACCCGGGCGAGGTGATGATCCGGCTCTATCCTGATGTGGACCGCGACGCCACCCGCGCCTGTTTCGTGATGGAGGACCATCCGGGGATCTTCGCCCGCATCGTCGGCGCCCTGGCGCTGGTCGGGGCCAATGTGGTGGACGCGCGTTCCTACACCACCAAGGACGGCTATGTGACCGATGCCTTCTGGATCCAGGACAGCGAAGGCCATCCCTTCGACCCGATCCGGCTGCACCGGCTCAAGCAGATGATTGAAAAAACCCTGAAGGGCGAGGTGATCACCCGCGACGCGCTGAAATCCCGCGACAAGATCAAGAAGCGCGAAAAAGCCTTCAAGGTGCCGACCCATATCACCTTCGACAACGAGGGGTCGGAAATCTACACCATTATCGAGGTCGACACCCGCGACCGCCCCGGCCTGCTCTATGACCTGGCCCGGACCCTGGCCTCCGCCAACGTCTATATTGCCAATGCGGTGATTGCGACCTATGGCGAGCAGGTGGTGGATGCCTTCTATGTCAAGGACATGTTCGGCTTGAAATACTACTCGGAATCCAAGCAGCGGACGCTGGAGAAGAAACTGCGCGAGGCCATCGCCGAAGGCGCAAAACGGGCGGATATATGAAACCGATCAAATTGCTGTCGGGCTTCCTGACCGTTGGGTTCTGGACGCTGGCAAGCCGCCTGCTGGGGTTCGCCCGCGAGATCCTGATTGCCGCTTTCATCGGCCCGGGACCGGTGCTGGACGCCTTTATCGTCGCTTTCCGCCTGCCCAATATGTTCCGCCGCTTCTTTGCCGAGGGCGCTTTCAACGCCGCTTTTGTTCCGGCTTTTGCGAAACGCTACGAGGCCGGCGAGGACGCCCAAACCTACGCTCAGCAGGCCTTCAACCTGCTGGCCGCAGCGGTGCTGGCGCTGGTCGGGCTGGCCATGGTGTTCATGCCGGGGCTGGTGTGGCTGACGGCGGGCGGCTTTGTCGGCGATGCGCGGTTTGATCTGGCGGTCGGGTACGGCTACATCGTCTTTCCCTACATCCTGTTCATGTCGCTGGCAGCGCTGTTTTCCGGCGTGCTGAACGCCACCGGGCGCTTTGCCGCTGCCGCGGCCGCCCCGGTGCTGCTCAACATCTTTGCCTGCACGGCGATGACAGCCGGGGCGCTCCTGGGTGGCGAGGTCGTGATCTGGCTCACCTGGACGATCCCGGTTGCCGGTGTGGCCCAGCTGGCGCTGGTCTGGGCAGCGGCAGAAAAGGCCGGCGTTTCCCTGCGGCCTGGCCTGCCGCGCTGGAACAGCGAGATGCGCGACCTGGTCCGGGTCGCCGTGCCTGCCGCCCTGGCCATGGGTGTTACCCAGATCAACCTGGTGGTGGGGCAATACGTGGCCTCCGACATTGAAAAAGCCGCCAGCTGGCTGTTCATTGCCGACCGCCTGTATCAGCTGCCGCTGGGCGTAGTGGGCATTGCCGTGGGCATCGTTCTGCTGCCCGCGCTGTCGCGCCGCCTGCGCGCCGGCGACAGCGCGGGCTCACAGGACGCCCTGTCGCGCGCCGGTGAATTTTCGCTGCTGCTGGCAGTCCCTTCCGCCGTGGCCTTCATCACCGTGCCGGTTCCGCTGGTCTCCGTTCTTTACGAGCGCGGCGCCACCGGCCCTGAGGATGTGGCCGCCATCGCCATTGCCGTCGCCATCTACGGCGCCGGCCTGCCGGCCTTCATGCTGCAAAAGGTGCTGCAGCCGCTTTACTTCGCGCGCGAAAACACCAAGGCCCCGTTCCGTTATGCGCTGGTCGCGATGGCAGTGAACGCAGCGCTTGCCTTCGGCCTGAAACCGGTTCTGGGCTGGATTGCCCCCGCCATCGCCGCCTCCGCTGCCGGCTGGGCCATGGTCGCCTTGCTGGCTCTCGGCGCCCGCGGCATGGGGGAGGAAGCCCGTTTCGACGCCCGCTTCCGCCACCGCGCCTGGCGCATCCTGGCCGCCGCCGCCGTCATGGGCGCCGTGCTCTACGCAGTCGCCGCATCCGCGGGCTGGCTGTTCACCCTGGACTACTGGCGCTACCTGTCGCTGCTGGGGCTGGTTGTCCTGGGCGGCGCGGTCTACTTCGCCACGGGTCAGGCCATCGGCGCCTTCCGCCTGTCGGAGTTCCGCAGCGCCCTCAGCCGCCGGAAACAGGCATGAGCCGCCTCTCCTGCGCCGCCGACACCGTGCTGTTCCGCCCGGGGCAGGAGTGCCCCGGCTTTGTCCGCCTCACCTCCGGCCGCATCAAGGTCACCCTGACGGCCGCCAACGGCCGCGAAGTCGTGCTCTACCGCGTCGGCCCGGGCGATGTCTGCCTGCAGACCTTTGCCTGCCTCACCGACGGGCGCGCCTATGCAGCGGAAGGCGTGGCAGAAACCGCGCTGGATGGCGAAATCATCCCCCATGCCGCCTTCCGCCAAGCGATGTCCGAGGACGGGGCATTCCGCAGCGAAGTCCTGACCGCCGTTGCCCGCCGCTTTGCCGACTACGAGCAGCTGGTCGAGGATGTCGCCCTGACCGGCTTTGATGCCCGCCTCGCCCGGGTGCTGCTGCGGCTGGCACAGACCAGCGGCGAGATCCGCATCACCCACGACGCGCTGGCCGCCGAAACCGCTTCTGGCCGCGCCTTCGTGACCCGGCGCTTGCGCGAATTCGCCCGCCTCGGCCTAGTGGAAACACAGCGCGGCCGGCTGCGCATCCTGGACCGCGCCGGGCTGGAGCGGACCGCTCAGGATGAAACCTGAGCTTTAGTGACACTGTCACCGACAGGCGGGCAAGGCCTGGCCTAGAACAGACTCACGATTTCCAATCCGAGTTCGAAAGGACCACGCAATGCCCCGTAACGAAGGCACCCTCGACCGCGCCCTGCGCATCCTTCTTGGCCTGATCCTGCTGTCGCTGGTTTTCATTGGCCCGCAAACCCTGTGGGGTCTGATCGGCCTGGTGCCGCTGGCCACCGGACTGGTGGGCTACTGCCCGCTCTATCAGCTTATCGGCCTCAGCACCTGCCCGCTGAAGAAGCAGGGCTGACCCTACCGGCAAATTCCGGGTCAAGGGCGGCATAGCCGCCGCGCGGCACGCGCGGTTCACCCTTGAGGCGGGATTTGCCAACGGCACAATGGCGACGGCGCCTTCAGGGCAGGCCTGCCCCTGCAGCGCTTCTCAGCAGCTCTCCCCGCCGCGCGTCAGCGCGGCCCGGCCCAACGGCTGGCGATGCCCCGCATGGGGCTTCTCCGGCGGGCGGGAGCGTTTGCGGGATCAATCGTGGCGGATGCGGTTCCTGATCCGTGCCCAGCCGCCCGGTGCCAGGAAGAACGACAGACCAAAGCCGGTGGCAAAGCCGCTCAGGTCCGCCACCCAGTCCTTCTGGCCGCCAAACAGCAGCCCGAACAGCAGCTGCGCCCCCATCAGGAAGGCAATCAGCGTGAAGGCGCGGCTCTGCTGCGCCCCGACAGAGGCCAGCGAGCGCCACAACAGGAAGGTGAATGCGCCGATCAGCCCGTAAACCGCGGGGAAACCGCCCACCAGCGGCACCGGCGAGTTGACCAGCAGCGCATAGCCCAAGGCACCGCCCGCGCCGGACAGCAGGAAGATGATGACCATCGCCAGATCACCCATCACCTCGCCCACCATCTTGCCCATCGCCAGCACAAAGACGCAGACGAAAAGCGCGTGGGTAAAGGCGCCATGCACGAAGATATAGGAAAGAAACCGCTTCAGATGCTCCGGCCCCCAGCGGCCGCTTTCCTGCATCCACCAGAAGATGTCGCTGGAAAACGCATAGGACTGCACCGCCTCCAGCCGCCAGCCGATCGCTTCCGGCCCGCCGATGATGCCGCGGGCGCCCAGCGAAAACACCGCCTCTATGCCCATGATGATCAGCACCAGCGCCACCACGGCGGCGGGCAGCGGGTTGACGGGGGCGTTGTGGGGCTGGCTGCTCATCCTGGCTCCTTGCGGCACGGAATCCCCCGCGCCTGTTGACCTATCCTGGCCCCATGGGTAAGCGACGATGGTGCATAATTCCAGACGGGAGTTTCCGCGATGAGCGAAACCAGCTTCACCCCGCGCGTGTTTTCGGGGATCCAGCCTTCGGGCAACCTGCACTTGGGGAATTACCTCGGTGCGCTGAAGCGCTTCGTCGACTGGCAGGCCAAGGATATCGAGACCATCTACTGCATGGTCGACCTGCATGCGATCACCGTCTGGCAGGATCCCGCGGATCTGAAGAAGTCCACCCGCGAGCTTTGCGCCGGCTTCATTGCCGCCGGCATCGACCCGGAAGAATCGATCCTGATCAACCAGTCCCAGGTGCCCGAGCACGCGCAGCTGGCCTGGGTCTTCAACTGCGTTGCCCGCATGGGCTGGATGCAGCGGATGACCCAGTGGAAGGACAAGGCCGGCAAGAACCAGCAGAACGCTTCCCTGGGCCTGTTTGCCTACCCCGCGCTGATGGCGGCGGACATCCTGGTCTACCACGCCACCCATGTGCCGGTGGGCGAGGACCAGAAGCAGCATCTGGAGCTGACCCGCGACATCGCGATCAAGTTCAACCACGACTATGGCGTCAACTTCTTCCCGGAAACCGAGCCGGTGATCGAAGGCGCCGCCACCCGCGTGATGTCCCTGCGCGACGGCTCCAAGAAGATGTCGAAGTCCGACCCCTCGGACGCCAGCCGCATCAACCTGACCGATGACGCTGACGCCATCGCCAAGAAGATCCGCAAGGCCAAGACCGACCCGGAGGCGTTGCCGTCCGAGGTGGAAGGCCTGGAAGACCGCCCCGAGGCCCGCAACCTCGTGAACATCTACGCCGCCCTGAACGAGCAGACCGTGGAACAGGTGCTGGCCGACGTCGGCGGCCGCCAGTTCTCGGAGTTCAAGCCGGTGCTGGCGGACCTGGCGGTTTCCAAGCTGGCGCCGATCTCCACCGAGATGGCGCGTCTGATGCAGCAGCAGGACGAGATCGACAAGATCCTGGCCCGCGGCGCCGAGCGCGCCCGCGCGATCACCGCGCCGATCCTGCGCCAGACCTATGACATCATCGGCATGGTGCCGCCGCCGGCGGTCTGACGCTCAGCCGCCAGCGGATATCAGCCTGACCCAAGCCGCCCCCGCCCGGGGCGGCTTTTCTTTTCCCCGCGCAATGCGCAACTTTCCCGCTGTTCATCAGTTATCCTTGTGCGGCCGCGTGCCGGAACAAGAAAGGAACCGTAATGAAACCGGGAATTTTCAAATCATCCACGGCGCTGGCAGTGATGATCTCGCTGGCGGCCCCGATGCCCGCCCTGTCGCAGAACCAGGGCGGCCAGCGGATCGACCCGAGCCAGATGTCCGCCGCCGAAATCGGCGATCTGGTGGACCGCTGCCGCAAGCGTGCCGAACGGCGGCAGAAAAAGCTGGAGGCAGGCCAGGAGGTCGAGGAGAAGACCGGCAAGGTCGCCAAATTCTGCCAGGCCTATGGCGAAGGCGCCTTTGACTCCGCCCTGCCCGCAGACCTGCAGTCTGCCACAGTGCTGGCAGGCGTCGGTGCTGCGGAAGCAGAGGTTACGGCAGCCGCTGATCAGGCAGCCGGGGCGCAGACGGAAATTGTAGCAGAGACCCAGCCCGAGACCAGCAGCGAAGAGCAGCCCCAGGCCGAAGCTGCAGCGGAAACCACCGGGCAGCAGGACGCGCAGGAACAGCCTGCAGTGGCCGAAGCGCAAGTAGAGGCCGAAGCTCAGGCTGAAGCCGAAGCGCGAGCACTGGCAGAGGCGTTGGCACAAGAGCAAGCGGAAGCTCAGGCTGCAGCGGACCAGCAAGCGCAAGCCGAGGCTGAAGCACAAGCTGCAGCCGAAGAACCAGCCGCAGCTGAACAAGCTCAGGCGGAAGTAGCCTCGCAGGCTGCAGCCGAGGAACAGGCCCAGGCAGAGGTACAGGCCGAAGCTCAGGCAGAGGCTGAGGTTCAAACCGATCCCCAGGCTGACGGCAGCGGCGATGCATCCGCCGGCGCCAGCGCCGAGGAGATCGCTGCGGACCTTGGCCAGTCACAAGGCGGTACCGGCGGAGAAACCGACAATCCCGAACTGGTTGAACAGGACAGCCAGGCCCAGGCTGATGCCCTCGCCGAGGAAAGCAGCGAGCCCGCTGCAGCCGCCGCCGCAGCAGCCGCGGACGGCGCAGTTGCCGAGGGCGAGGCCCAAGTGACCGAGGAAGTGGTCACCGACGAAACCGCGCGCAGTTCCGACGAGGAATTCGCAACCGAAGTCAATGAAAACGCCCAGGCAGAGGCCCAGGCCGCCGCTCCGCAGGCCAATGCCGCCACTGAGGAGGACAGCGGCCTGTCGACTCGCGAGCGCAACGCCCTGCTTGGCCTTGGCGCCCTGGCGATCGGCACCCTTCTCAACAACGGCGGCAAGGTGGTCTCCAACTCCGGCGACCGCGCCATCGTCGAGCAGGACGGCCAGTACCGCGTCCTGAAGGACGACGACGCGCTGCTGCGCCAGCCCGGCTCCAACGTGACCACCTACCGGTTCCAGGACGGCTCCACCCGCACCGTGGTGGCGCGCGAGAACGGCGTCGAGGTGGAAACCATCCGTTCTGCGGAGGGCCGGGTGCTGCGCCGCACCAAACTGCTGCCGGACGGCCGCAGCGTGGTGCTGTTCGATGATACCCAGAAGGCCGAGCGCGTGGTGGTCAATGAGCTGCCGCAGGTGCAGGACAACCGCCGCGCCTTCTCCAGCACCAGTGCCGTCTCGGCTGAGGACCTGGCCGCAGCGCTGGCCGCCCAGGAAGCCAAGGCCGTGGACCGCCGCTTCTCGCTGGCGCAGATCCGCAACATCGACGCGGTGCGCCGCCTGACGCCGGTGATCAACGTGGATACGGTGAATTTCGACACCGGCTCCTCGGTGATCCGCCCGCAGGAGGCGGAGGAGCTGGCAACCCTGGGCAACGCGCTGCGCGAGCTGATTGACCGCAACCCGGGCGAAGTATTCCTGATCGAGGGCCACACCGACGCCGTGGGTGCCGCGACCTACAACCTGGCCCTGTCGGACCGGCGCGCCGAAACCGTGGCCCTGGCGCTGACGGAGTACTTCGGCGTGGCACCGGAAAACATGGTGGTGCAGGGCTATGGCGAAAGCGATCTGGCAATCAGCACCCTGGACGCCGAGCGCGCCAACCGCCGCGTCGCGGTGCGCCGCATCACCCAGCTGCTGGGCAATCCGGGCTGATTGGCCTGAAACGATACGGCACCCGGCGGGCACGTCCCGCCGGGTGTTTCACTGTTACTCTGCCGGTGTCTTCTTCCGCGCAAGCAGCCCGTATTTCAGCGCAAACCGCTTCCAGGAAAACCGCATCCTGCCGCTGGCCGCCTTCGGCTTCCCCGCCGTACGGTCGAACTCATACATGTCGATGGCCCGTTCGGCGCAGCCGCAGGCCTCGCCCAGGCCAACCTTCTTGTAATAGAAGTTTTCGAAATTCTTAGGTTTCTGCATGGCACCCTCCGATACCGGAACAGGGTAGCCCGGAAACGCGGATACGCAAAACCGCGCCGCTGTCAGAGCCCCTTGACCCCGCTCAGAGTCAGGTCCGCCACCAGCCCGGCGTAATCCTCGCGCGCCTTTGACCCGGCACCGGAATTCCACATGTAATACCAGTTCAGCATGCCAAAGACGGACATCGTGGCGCCGCGCAGCTTGGCCGCGTCGCCATTGAAAATCTCCGGCGCCACGTCCTTCAGCGCATCGCTCATGAACTGCACCATTTCGCGCTGGTAGCCGCGCAGATGCTTCTGCTGCTCCTCGGGCAGCGCCCCCATCGCGCCCAGCTGCACCTGATGCTCATGGTCGGCGCCCTGGTAGGCCAGCATGATCTCTGACACGATGCGGCGCAGCCGGTCCTCGGCGCCAAGCCCCGCCAGGTCCACCCCGCAGACCCGGTCGCGCAGCTCGCAAAGGTAAGTATCAAGGAGGCCGTAGAGCACGGCATCCTTGCTGTTGTAATAGTGGTAGATATTTGCCTTGGAGATCCCGCACTCGCGCGCCAGCTGGGTCATCGACGCGCGGTCGTAACCGGACTCGGCAAACACCTTGGCCGCCGACTTCAGGATCTGCGCGCGTTTCTCATCGTGGTCTTTTGCGATCGTGCGGGCCAAGGCTCACTCCCCCGGGTCAGGACTTGCTGCGGTTGTCGACGACGCGCTTGGCCTTGCCCTGGCTGCGTTCGACGGACCCCGGGTCGCCTACAATGATCTCGGTCGAAACGCCAACCATATCCTTGATCCGCTTGGTCAGCATCCGCGCCGCCGCGGTCTTGCTGAGCTCGTCAGTGGCATCCGGATTGGCCTCCACAAACACCCGCATCGCGTCCATGCGGCCGGATTTGTAGAGCTCGATCTGGTAGTAGGGCGCGAGGCCGCCGGTGGCCAGCAGCTGCTCCTCCACCTGGCTGGGGAACACGTTGACGCCGCGCAGGATGATCATGTCGTCGCTGCGCCCGGTGATTTTCTCCATCCGCCGCATCGACCGCGCGGTGCCCGGCAGCAGGCGGGTCAGGTCGCGGGTGCGGTAGCGGACCATCGGCAGGCCTTCCTTGGTCAGCGTGGTGAACACCAGCTCGCCCAGCTCCCCGTCCGGCAGCACCTCGCCGGTCTGCGGATCAATGATCTCCGGCAGGAAGTGGTCCTCCCAGATCACCGGGCCGTCCTTGGTCTCGACGCATTCATTGGCAACACCTGGCCCCATGATCTCGCTGAGGCCGTAGATATCGACCGCATGCATGTCAAAGGCCTCCTCGACCTCCTTGCGCATTGCATCGGTCCAGGGTTCGGCGCCAAAGACGCCAACCTTCAGCGAGCACTCGCGCGGGTCCATGCCGACCTTGTGATACTGCTCCAGGATGTTGAGCATGTAGGAGGGCGTCACCATGATGCCGTCAGGTTTGAAATCGGTGATCAGGCCGACCTGCTTTTCAGTCTGGCCGCCCGACATCGGCACGACAGTGGCGCCCAGCCGTTCGATTCCGTAGTGCGCACCCAAGCCGCCGGTGAACAGGCCGTAGCCGTAGGCGTTATGCACCATATCGCCCTTGCGCAGGCCCGAGGCACGCAAGCTGCGCGCCACCAGATCCGCCCAGTTCGAAATGTCATTGGCGGTATAGCCCACAACCGTAGGCTTGCCGGTTGTGCCGGAGGACGCATGCAGGCGGATGATTTCACTGCGCGGCACTGCAAACAGGCCGAACGGATAATTGTCCCGCAAGTCGTTCTTGTAGGTGAAGGGGAACTTGGCCAGGTCCTTCAGCTCCTGCAGGTCGTCCGGATGCACGCCCGCCTCGTCAAAACGCTGCTTGTACATCGGCACGTTGTCATAGGCATGGCGTACCGACCACTTCAGCCGCCCCAGCTGCAGCGCGCGGATTTCGTCGATCGAGGCGATCTCGATCGGGTCCAGTTCACCCTTCTTCGGGCTCAGGTCTTCCATGGCGTCCTCCACACCTTATTCGTCAAACAACTGGCCTTTGACCGCCCGGGAGAAGCCCCGGAACTCGGCGATCTGCTGGCCGTCCTGGTTGGTCACTTTCACGTCGTAAATGCCGCTGCGCCCGGTCAGGGAAATCTCGCGGGCCGTGGCAATCAGCTTGTCGCCCAGCCGTCCCGGCGCGGTGAAGCTGATCACGTTGTGCTGCGCCACGGTCGACTGGTTGCGGCTGTTGCAGGCAAAGGCAAAGGCGCTGTCGGCCAGCATGAAGGTCACGCCGCCGTGGCAGATGCCGTGGCCGTTGCAATGATGCTTGGCGATGGTCAGCTCCAGCGTGGCCTCGCCCTCATCCACATGGGTGATCTCCATCCCCGCCCATTTGGACGCGTGGTCGTCCGCCCACATGGCGGCCGCGGATTTCTCAGCGCGTTCTTTCGGGGTCATGGTCATTTGCCTTTGAATTCAGGGGCGCGCTTTTCCAGGAAGCTGGCAACGCCTTCGGCATAGTCCGCGCTCTCGCCGCAGGTCTTCATCGCGTCCGCCTCAATCTCCAGCTGGTCGGACAGCGTGTTGACCGCCGCAGCCTGGATGCACTGTTTGGTCAGCCCCAGGCCCAGCGTCGGGCCGCTAGCAAATTTCTCTGCCACGGCGCGCGCTTCGGCCATCAATTCGTCATCCGGCAGCGCCTTCCAGATCAGGCCCCAGTCCTCGGCCTTCTTCGCAGGCAGCGGCTCGGCAGTCAGCGCCAGCCCCTTGGCCCGTGCCTCGCCCAGCAGCCGCGGCAAATGCCAGCTGCCGCCGGTATCCGGGATCAGGCCAACCTTGGAGAACGACTGGATGAACTTGGCGCTTTCCGCCGCCAGCACCATGTCGCAGGCCAGCGCCAGGTTGGCGCCTGCCCCCGCGGCGACGCCGTTCACCGCGCAGATCACCGGGAAGTTCAGCTCGCGGATCAGCCGCACCAGCGGCGCATAGAAGGTGCGCACGGTCTGGCTCAGGTCCGGCGGACCATCCATCTTGCGCGGGTCGCGGTCGCCCAGATCCTGGCCGGCGCAGAAGCCGCGCCCGGCGCCGGTCAGCAGCACCGCGCGGACGCCGCCGTCGCGCGCGGCCTCCAGCGCAGCCCGCAGGGCGTGGTGCATCTCCTCGTTGAAACTGTTCAGCCGGTCCGGGCGGTTCAGGGTGATCTCCACCCAGGTCCCGTGGTCCTCAACCAGAATCGTATCGCTCATCGCTCCCTCACCCTGTCAGCGGCGCATTTGACAAACTTCTTGCATAAACCGACCGGACGGTCAATATATCTCAGCATCGGATTCCAGCCAGCCGGCCCCGCGCCGGCCTGATGAAAAGGACGACATGATGAGCCTTCTAGAGATTTCCAGCTTCGCAGCGGGTCAATGGGTCGCACCGGGCGCAGGCGCCCGCAACATCGCCAGCGCCATCACCGGCGAGGTGATCGCCAGCGCCGGCAACGACGCGCTCGACGTGCAGGCGATGCTCGGCTACGCCCGCACGGTGGGCGGCGCCAACCTGCGCAAGCTGACATTCCACGACCGCGCCCGGATGCTCAAGGCGCTGGCAGGCCACCTGAACCAGCACAAGCAGGCGCTCTATGATCTGTCGTTCAACACCGGCGCCACCCAGTCCGACCACATGATCGACATCGACGGCGGCATCGGCACCATGTTCGTCTTCGCCTCCAAAGGCCGCCGCGAGATGCCGGATGCCCATGTCTACCTCGACGGCGATGTAGAGCAGCTCAGCCGCAACGGCACCTTCCTGGGCCAGCACATCTGCACTCCGCTGCGCGGCGTCGCGGTGCATATCAACGCCTTCAACTTCCCGGTCTGGGGCATGCTGGAAAAACTCGCCCCCACCCTGCTGGCCGGCGTCCCGGCCATCGTGAAACCGGCCACCAACAGCTGCTATGTGACCGAACTGGCAGTGAAACTGATGCTCGACAGCGGCATCCTGCCCGAGGGCGCGCTGCAGCTGGTCTCCGGCGGCCTCGGCGACATGCTGGACCATCTGACCATGCAGGACGTGGTCAGCTTCACCGGCTCCGCCAAAACCGCGCTCAAGCTGCGCGCCAACCCGGTGATCCTGGAAAACTCGGTCCGTTTCGTTGCCGAACAGGACAGCCTCAACGCCTCGATCCTCGGTCCCGACGCGCAGCCCGGCACGCCGGAGTTTGACCTCTTCATCAAGGAAGTCAGCCGCGAGATGACCACCAAGGCGGGCCAGAAATGCACCGCCATCCGCCGCATCATCGCACCGCAGGCACAGGTGGACGCAGTGATCGAGGCACTCTCTACCCGCCTGGCGAAAACCCAGATCGGCGACCCGCGCCTGGAAACCACCCGCATGGGCGCGCTGGTCTCGGGCAGCCAGAAACGCGACGTGCTGGAGAAGGCAGCGATCATCGGCCAAGAAGCAGAACGCATCTTTGGCGACCCGGAAAACTTCTCCGTTGATGGCGCCGACGCCGAAAAAGGCGCCTTTGTGCCGCCGATGCTGTTCCATTGCGCCGATCCGGACAACGCCAGCCGCGTGCACGACACCGAGGCCTTCGGCCCCGTCTCCACCATCATGGGCTACCGCGACCTGGGCCACGCCATTGATCTGGCCAACCGCGGCCAGGGCTCGCTGGTGGCCTCTGTCATCACCCACGATCCGGCTGTTGCCCGCGAGGTCGCCATTGGCGCCGGCGCCTATCACGGCCGCCTCTACTTCAACAACCGCGACTCGATGAAGGAATCGACCGGCCACGGCTCCCCCTTGCCCCACATGGTGCATGGCGGCCCGGGCCGCGCCGGCGGCGGCGAGGAGATGGGCGGCGTGCGCGGTGTCAAACACTACATGCAGCGCACCGCCATCCAGGGCTCGCCCGACATCCTGTCCGCGATTGGCGAGAAATGGGTCCCCGGCGGCACCGAGATCGAAGGCCCGGCACACCCCTTCACCCGCAAGTTCGGCGAGCTGTCCATCGGCGAGACCCTGCACACCGCCCCGCGCACCGTCACGCTGGAGGATATCGAGACCTTCGCCCACTTCACCGGCGACACCTTCTATGCCCACATGGACGACGAAGCCGCCAAACGGAACCCGTTCTTCCCGGGCCGTGTCGCCCATGGCTACCTGCTCCTGTCCTTTGCCGCGGGCATGTTCGTGCAGCCGGACGAGGGCCCGGTTCTGGCCAACACCGGCCTCGACAACCTGCGCTTCATGAATCCGATTTTAGCAGGCGAAAGCATCAAGGTCCGCCTCACGGTCAAGAAGAAGACCCCCCGTAACGAGGAATACGGCGAGGTGCGCTGGCACGTCACCCTCACCAACCAGGACGGCGAGATCGCGGCAGAGTATGAACTGCTGACCATGAACGCCTTCTGAGCTTGTGCAAAAGTGGTAGGCAGCGGTAACGCTGCCGCACGCCCGGACTGGTCTAACCAGTCCGGGCGAACTATGTTTATCCCTATGAACGAACAGCATAACCCCTGGTTTGACGCCACCGTCCAGCAGCTGAACGACCCGCAGAACCAGCGGGTTTGGTCGGTGATCGTGTCGCTGTTCGGCGATCTGGCCCAGGACAAGGGCGCCCAGATCAGCGGCGGTGCGCTCACCCGCATCATCACCCCGATGGGGATCAAGCCCGAGGCGATCCGGGTAGCCTTGCACCGGCTGCGCAAGGACGGCTGGATCGAAAGCGAGCGCGCAGGCCGCGCCTCGGTGCATTACCTGACGGAATACGGCCGCAACCAATCCGCAGCCGTCACCCCGAGGATCTATGAACGCAACGCCGCAGCCCCGGGTGAATGGCACCTGCTGATCGCCGAGGACGGTGCCGGCCAGGCCACCTTGGATGAGGTGCTGCTGCTGCCCAGCTATGTGGCCGTGAACCGCACAACCGCCCTGGGCCGCGGCCCGATGCCGCAAAGCCTGGATGACCTGCTGGCGGCCGGCGTCAGCTCCATCGCGGTGCCGGACTGGCTCAAGACACGCCTGTTCCCGGATCACCTGTGCGACGCCTGCGCCGCCCTGCAGCGGGACTTGCAGCAAATCTCCGCGCCGCCTGCGGGCCTGACCCCTGCGCAGACCGGCACGCTGCGGACCCTGATTGTGCACCGCTGGCGCCGCGTGGTCTTGCGCCACCCGGACCTGCCGTCCGGTTTCCACCCCGCCGGCTGGACCGGCGAGTCCTGCCGCGCCCTGGTCTTCGCCCTGCTGGACAAGCTGCCGCGCCCGGATCTCGCTGCCCTGGACGGCCTGTCCGAATAACCGGCGGCGCCATCAGCCTCCCGCTGCCGCAACAGCAGCCGCGCCGGGCTCCGCTTGGGCTAAAGAATGCGCAACCAACTGTAACTTCAATACTTTTCCAGCAGGTTCGAAAAATGTCCGAAGAATCCGCGATTCTTCCGCTTTTCTGCTTGACCCGGCTGGCGGCATTCCGTAAATCGCCTCCACACAGAGCGGCGGAGTAGCTCAGTTGGTTAGAGCAGCGGAATCATAATCCGCGTGTCGGGGGTTCAAGTCCCTCCTCCGCTACCATAACTCACTGTTTTAAAACGATTTTTCAGGATCGTTTGCCAGTGACAAAGCCTCCAGATAAGTTACACACCGTTACACACCGAGCAGGACGTGACGAGTGTCTGGAAATTCAAAGAACAAAATCTCTAAGCTGAAGCAGATCAGAACCGGACTGGCGATCTATCAGACAGGCCGCAGCCCGTTCTGGTTCGTGCGGCTCTGGGATCCGGTTGCGAAGAAATACGTCCGGAAATCAACCAAAGAAATCAGCCGGATAGAGGCAACGGAAGCCGCTATCGAGTTTGCGGATGCGTACAAGAAGAACGTCGATCCATCCCTGGCAGCCGTGAAGGACCGAAGCTTCGAGTCGTATGCCCGCAAGCTTGACGCGTTCAACAAGACCAAGGGCGGGAATGAGCGAAGCTATTCCGACGGCCACAAGATTCTGTTTCGTGAAGGCGACGGCCTGATCTCATATTTCGGTAAATACGACGTCGCCAAAATCACTTCAGGCGAGATGCGGGACTATCTCGTTCATCTCGATTCCCGACGCTCTGCCCCGCTCGCGAACTCGACCAAGGCGAAGCAGTGCATGATGGTAAGGCAGGTTCTTCGACTGGCGTTCGAGGACGGTCTGATCGACAAAATTCCCGAAGCGCCCAAGCTCAAGACGGTAGACAAGCCACGCGTGACCTTCTCGGAGAAGGAATACAAGAAGCTCATGACAGTGGCGCGGGAATGCGCTCAACGCGGTGACATCGTGCGCGGCGTCAAGATGACCCACAAGCATGTCCATCTGTTCGCGTTCATCGTGCACAGCTTTTTGCGCCCGACCGAGAAGGAACTGTTCGGGCTGCGGCACGGCGACGTCGAAATTCGGGGCAACCCCTCGCACTTGGTGATTGACGTGCACGGCGGCAAAACCGGTTATCGCAAGGCTGCGACACTGAAGTTTGCCGAACTGCTCTACAAGAGTACGTACACCGCCGCCATAAAGCCCAATCCCGATGAGTACGTGTTCATGTCGGAGTACAAGAACAGGGCGACGGCAGTCAGCACAGCACGCCGGATCTTCAACCACGTCCTTGATCAGGCTGGGCTAAAATATGACTCGAATGGCAATGCGCGATCACCGTATTCACTCCGGCACTTTGCCTTGCAGTCACGGCTTCGGAACTCGAAGGGCAAGGTCAATATCTACTGGCTGGCGAAGAACGCTGGCACGAGCGTCGAGCAGCTGGAACGGTTCTATTTGAAGAACATGGAACTGAGCGCTGAGCAGGTCGAAAACCTACAGACATTGGGCGACGAAGGCTGAGGCTGTTATATATGTGTAGCGGTATTGCCGTCAGGGCTGAAGGTCGGCAGTGCTACAGAAATCACCATTTGCAGAACTACGGCTCGTGCCTGCAACGCTGAGCTTACGGCCCTCATTGAGGACATTCGCCGCAATCGCAGACTGCAAGGCCTCCACCTTTCCTCTCTTTGATTCATCAAATCTTTTCAATCACTTCGATCCCGGCGAGATAGATACGGATTCTCGACCTAGAGAACCGCCCGTCGAGAATTGTCCTCCGCAATATTCCTTGCGTGGAATGCCCGCGCGGCCTACAAAGACAAAAAACAAAGAGGCATCACATGGGCAGGCTTACCGGGAAAATTATTGAAGCGCAGGCGGTAGAGAGCGGGAGAGGCACAGCGCGGGTCGGAGCTGAGTTGAAAAGGCTGCGCATTCTGGCGGGTGTCACGCAAGAGCATGTTGCCGCTCGCATGAACGTCCAGCAGGCCGCGATCTCCAAGATTGAGAACGGCGGCGACATTTACCTCAGCACCGTAGAACGCTATGTGGAAGCTCTTGGTGCTTCGCTGCGACTGAACGCGCATTTTCCAGTCGATGCCCCGATTGCTGCTCGGTTGCAGAGCACTCCTTTCGACATTGAGCAAGGTCACGATGACCAACTCGTCCTTCCAATCCTCGCGGACGAACCATTTAAGTCACAACGCGACGTGGTGTTGTCTATCAAGCCGGTCTATTCCGAGAAGATCCTCGCAGGTCAGAAGACGGTCGAATTGCGCCGCCGTTTTCCTGTTGCGGCTCCGCAAGGGGCCTTGGCTTACATCTATTCTAGCTCCCCAGTTAAGGCGATGGTCGGCACGGCTTCGATCCGAGATGTCCTGAAGCTTCCGGTGGAGCAAATTTGGACTGAATTTGAAAGCACAGCCTTTATTGAGCGGCCGTTATTCGACAAGTATTTTGAGGGGTTGGATTATGGCTACGCGCTTGTCTTTGGTGACGTGAAATCATTCACCCGTCCGCTGCCGCTTCACGAACTTAGAGAGAAATTCGGCTTTGAGCCGCCACAGTCATTTCTTTATGCCAAGCAAAATCTGAGAAAGGCACTTCAAGATGAGCCATCAAGCGTATCTCATTGATACGAACATCCTGATCGGGCTCGAAGACAATCACACAGTTGAAGCGGCTTATGCGAGATTTCTCGCGCTCGCTGCGACCCATAAGGTAGATGTCTACGTTCATGAGGCTGCGAAGGATGACATCGCCCGCGATGCGGACGCGAAGCGCCGCCAAATCTCGCTGAGCAAGATTGAGAAGTATCAGCTGCTAAAGAAGCAGCGCGGCTTGAAACGATCCGATCTCGAAGCGGACTTCGGACCGCTGAAGAAACCGAACGATGTTGTAGATGCGACTCTTCTTCACACGCTTGAAAAGGGGGCCGCAGACTTCCTTGTCACGCAGGACAAAGGCCTGCATCAGCGCGCCCAGAAGCGTTCACCCGATCTTGCCCGACGTGTCCTGTTTGTCAGCGACGCTACGGAACTGCTTGTCCAGACATACGAGCCGAAGCAAGTGCCAATCCGCCACGTTGGGAAGGCGGAAGCACATGAGATTGACAGCAAGGACGCGTTTTTCAACAGCCTTCGAGAGGGCTATCCGGAATTCGATGACTGGTGGCGAGACAAGTGCGTAAAGCAGCACCGATCTTGCTGGGTGGTTTACGATAACGACCAGTTGGCTGGGCTGATCGTACGCAAAGACGAAGACGCCATGGATACCGATGCGATCACAAAGGCTGAAAAGATTCTCAAGATTTGCACTTTCAAGGTCGCGCCGGAAAATCGGGGGGTGAAGCTCGGCGAGCTGCTTCTGAAGCAAGTCCTCTGGTATGCCCAAACCAACAAATACGATCTCGCATATCTGACGACCTATGATGAGCAAGTCGCCTTGATGCAGCTGCTGGAATACTATGGGTTTCGGAATGCGGGACAGAACGCCAACGGCGAATACATCTATGAGCGAGATTTTTCCACCGCAGCTCTGACATCGCAAGATGACAAAGGCGACTTCGAGCTGGCGCGTGAGCACTATCCACGTTTCGTTCTTGGCCACGATACACCCGGCTTTGGCATTCCGATTCAGGAGGCATACCACGATACGCTTTACCCGGACCTTTATCGCCCGGTTCAGCCGGACCTTTTTGGAGGTGGGTCCCGCGCCGAGACGATCACGAGGCCGGGCAACACGATCCGAAAGGTATACCTCTGTCGCGCCCAATCGAAGCTAGGGCCCGCTGGATCACTCTTGTTCTTCTACAAGAGCACATCGAAGAATCCCCCGTCGCAGGCCATCACCGCTCTTGGCGTTCTGGAAAGCGTGACGTTGGCCGGATCGACCAAAGACCTCATGCAACTGACAGGCGGCCGTTCCGTGTACAGTGAGGCGCAGTTGGAGAAGTGGAAAGCGACACCAGAGCGGCCAGTCAAGGTCATCAACTACTTGCTGGTTTCATATATCGATCCGGCGGTGTCGCTTGAAGAGTTGCGAACCATGGGCGTGATAAAGGGCCATCCTCAACAGTCGATCTACAGACTGAGCCCGGCGTTGACCGCCGGTCTGGTGGAGCGAGCAAACTTGGATTTCGAGGTATGAGCCAGCAGATCGTCGCATTTACTGGAATTTCCGGCGTGGGAAAGACCACCTTTTTGCGTCGGCTCGCGAAGCTAATCGACTTCCAGCACGTCACCGGTGGCAGCCTTATTGCCGCTGCGCGCGAAGCTGCACCAGAAGCCAGAGACGCTATTCGCTATGCTGACCTTGATGACAACCAGCGCCTCTTGGTCCAGGGTTTTGCGCTTACACGTGATCCAAATTCAGAATTGGTAGTGATGGACGGGCATGTAGTCATTGACGACGGGCAAGAGTTGGCAAAAATTTCGAGTGAGGTTTTCAGGGCGCTTGGAGTTTCAGTCATGGTGCATCTGGAAACCGAGCCGGAACGGATTTCTGCAAACCGAGAAGGGGATACATCGCGGTCTCGGCCAACTTATCCATCAGATATTCTTCTACAGCACCAGCTGATTTCGCGTTTGCACGCTCAGGCCGTCGCCGACAGTATGGCTATCCCTTTTTACATCGTCACGCACAACGATACTGAGCAGTTGGCTAGACTTCTTGTCGCCAAGTAAGCCATGCGTTCGCACCTAAAGACGGCTTTCCGCCCTTCATCTCTGGACCGGCGCGGCACTGCGCCCTGAACGGAGGTCTGCACCGGGCTGCCGGAGTTCGAATGAATTTGCACCTTTGCGGCTGGGAATAACTGCTCATGAATAGCACTCACGGTGAAACGAAGCTGTGATTTCGGACAGTCGTTCTCGCAGTTGACTGGCCCCTCCCGCCTGATAGCAAGAATCCATGAACAGCTTGCCATCAAGTACGGCCATGAAAACCGAAGTGTTCGTTGTCGTGAAATCGATCAACAGCCTAGGCCAGATTGAAGCGTCCGTTGAGTGCATGCACGTGGCGCTGTCTGGCCCGCTTCTGGAGAGCGAAACCGTGTTTTCGAGCAGAGCAAACGCGTGCGCGGAACGAAATCGTCTGGAGGGCTTTCCAGATGCGGATTCCGATGCCAACGAGAGCGGAATCTAACCCGAAAGGCCAATGCCTCCGGTCGATGTAGGTTTTAACCCATTCAAAATTCGCCCATTTCCTCCTCGAAGGACTGCGAAGCAATCATCGAAATGAGCCGTAAGGCGAGTGAAGATGATTTCACCCTGGAGAAAATTGTTCTGGAGAATTCTTCATCTACAACCAGCACCCAAGCCTTGAGACTTTGGGGTTCCATTCACCAAGCTTCGCTTGGTCAGGCTTCGCCTGAACGAAAATCTTTAGAATGAAAATCTTGTTCATCAACCAACCTGAACCAGACCAACCTGATCCAGGCGTAGCCTGGCAGGCGCTTTGCGCCTGAACCTCATGTAGAAAAACCTTTAAGAGAAAATTTCATTGTCATGATTTTAGACACACTTTCCCTGTCCGCAGGGAGAAGTGTCATGGACCGTCATGCAGAGCACAGTAAACGATTCAACCGTTTCGGTTGGCGCGTGGAGGCTATCCTGTCTCACGCTACGTTTGCCTTTCAAACAGCGGACGACTTCTGATCGAACAGAGAACCATCACACTGTGCCCGCGTTCAGGTCCGTCGCGTGGGTACTTCCCCCACCCTTGCAAGCGACTTGTATCCCGGACCTCTTGCCTTCCGGTATGAGAGTGGGTCGTTCTTTCTGGGGCTATCCCTGAGCGTGCCGGAAGTGTTTCACTCCTCCCGAACGGCTCACCACTAACTTACTCTCCTGTACCGCTCGAGTGGCGGAACTCAGTTAGACGGAAATCGCATCACCTGACCCTTGAGTTATGGTCAGCACTGCGCACGGCCGCGCTGCTGTGCTGATACGAGTATTTATGCAGCCGCGACCGAAAGTTTCGTCGCGATCCGTTGCTATTTTCAACCAAATCCCGCAAGAAAATTTCACTCCCAAGCCGTGCACGTACCACGCTGCCACGCCCCGTAACGCTCGCATAAATACGATAAAGAACAGGGGGTTACACCATGAGCAGCAACACGACACCGATGAACTTCCGCGTCCCGGCCAATCTCAAGGCCGACTTCGAGCGCACCTGCCGGTCTTTGAACTTACCGATGACAGCTCAGCTGATTTTCATGATGCAATCCTTCGTTGAAAGCGACGCGGCTAAGCAACGTCAAAAACTTGACGACGACAACGGCCCACTGCCGTTCTTCATCACCAACTGAGAACGGGGTAGAGGACATGAAGACATTCACCGAATTTCTGGATGAACAACAGCAGATCGACGAGGGTATAATCCGGTCTGGATCCATCGCTACACTTGCCGCCCGTTCTGCCGCCTCAGGCAATATGGCTGAGAAAGCGTACAGAAAGGGGCTAACTGGAATGACTACTCCACTTGAGCGAGATGATGTCGCGGCTAGGCTGGACCGCGTAGATGCCGCTCTTACAGCTCTGCTGGAAGGCAACATATATCAGCGGCGTCAAGCTGGAAGCCATATCGCACTAAGCGTCGCTGCCCATCTTGGAAATCGACAGAAGCGGCAGCGAGCTTGAAATGACAGGCTAGCATAGGTGCACCAGCTTACGGGTTCGGATTACCGAATAAGGCACTGCACCTCTATCGGAGGGATCACCTTCTTGACGAATTCCTTACCGCCATCCACTTCATAGACAACAGCACTTACAAATGCTTGACGGTGTTCGATACGGAGAACGAGTTCAACAGAGTTCGACCCTCCCTCGAGTTTGTTTAACACAGTCGGCGTCTTAATGTTAACGTGCCAGCCGCTGCTGCCAGTAATGTTCCAGAACTTATCTATTCGGAGCACCTTCGACTTGTGAGGCCCATTCTGAAGAAGCCCTGCAACTATCGCTTCTGCCTGACCTGTGTCGTTGAAAAATTCAATTTTTACGTTGTTTTCTTGAAGACCTTGGCAAACGCCCATTGTAGGCCGGTCATCACCGGCCATAAGCGCTGCAGGCAGTAGGCTTAGAAGCCCAGCGGCAAAAAGCACTGTATTTTTCATATTTGCTCTCACATTTCGCGAATTAACATCCGCCCCTTCAAAACCGAATTTTGAGCAACTCCGCCCCCGGGATCTCGAGGTAGTACTCAAAAATCGGGCTTCCGATCACGATGGCGCCAAGCCGTGTGACTTCACCGCCCGCCCCTTCGACGAAGATGTCCACATCGTTTCGACCGCCAAAGATGACGACCGGCGAAATCCTCGTGTCGACGACCTTGAACTGCCCCAAATCGTTGTCAGCCAGAAGTTTTTCAAACTCGCTTGTTATTGCGGATTCTGATGTTGCGAACACGGAATACCCAACAAGCAACAAGCAAATGGCACCGACCATGAGCTTCTTCTGCTTGCCGTCAGAACTTGAGGTGTCCCCACCAAGACTTGCTTGAGATAGAGGCGTCCCTGCCAATGCCGGATCTGCCCTCGGGAAGAAAAAGAGTACCGGCAGAGAGAGGAGAGGCGAAAAAAGAACCGTACAAGCCCCCCATAGCAGCGGGTTCTGTCCTCGCTTTAGGGCCATGGAGCGCGCAAGTACCACACCGCCGATGTAAACAACAAGAAATACTATAGTTGGCAATCCCATGTTCGTTCCCTCATCCTACCCCACTCAATCTGGGTGGTTTGACAGTATTCACCCCCATTTTGGGAGTAAACCCATAACGAGGGTAGCTGGTCTTGTCGAGTTACAAGGCAGGACCATCTTGGCCGGAAGTGTTCACTCAGATGCTTATCGGGATTTTCTGAGAGCCTTGGTTGCGCTCAGAAAATCCAGAGGCTTGTCTCAAGCTGAACTGGCTAAATTGTTGAGCAAGCCTCCCTCGTTCGTTGGAAAATACGAACTTGGAGAGCGCCGCCTCGATGTCGTTGAACTGATGGTTATTTTGCAGGTGCTTGAGAGCGAGTTTGAACCGTTTTGGAATGGAGCCGACATCTCGCTGCCAAGCAGGTTGTAAGTCGCCTCTTTTCAGGCGAACGACGCTCATTGCATTTTCAAAAAATGTGTTACCGCCAAGTCAGCCCACGAGCACATCCGCTGCCGTCGCCTTCCGTCCATAGCGTTGGAAACGCGCTAGGACGTTCTCGACCCAAAGCAGTTTCATCTCTTAGAAACAACGTGACACTGAAATGCGATCCACAACCGCGGTGCAACGTGCACGGGGTACTATTACTTCTATAAGAGCGTCACTCATCGGCACTGTTTTCAGCTAAGTACTTCTCACGACGGTTGTGTAACACCGCCGTGGTCTCCGTGTCCCAGTCGCTCTCGCTGAACCAATCAGCATTCAACACCTTAAAAAACTCGGGCGGGCTGGCTTTGGCGCTGGCCAAAGCCTCTTCCAAGTCTGAGTAGATTCCAATCTTAGGGGGCTTGAGCTTCAACTCGGCCCGCAGCTTCTTATTGTCATACTGCTTCCATTCGGAAGAAGCGGATTTGTAGTCTGCAATAGCCTTTCGAGCAAATTTTCCCAAAACATAGTCACGCGCTTTTTGTTTATCCCGCCCGATCCGGTCATACTCCTTCTCAAAGAGACCGCTATCCACAACCTCAAGGAACGGCACCTTCTTCTTGAGTGTTTCCAGCGCAGTCATCACTTGCTCGTAGCTGTCGCCCTGAAACTTCAGTCCCTTAAGAGCACGGACGTCAACTTCCACTGAGAACAAAGGTTTGAAAGCACTATTTTTTCGATCTTTCCTTAAGCCGATTACGTCATCGATCCATGCGTTTGTCAGAACGATACCCGGACGAACTGCCGCGAGCACCAGAGCAAACTCCTCATCACTCAGCGAGGTAATCCGGTACAGCACAGTCCAGGCCGTAGTGATCGAGAACTCGGCGAAGTGTTCTCTAAGCCGTTCGCTCTTTGCAACCTGAATCAGCTTGCTCGCCTTGCTCTTCGTAAAACCAACTTCCGACAAAAGAGCCTGCATCTCGTCAGAACTGAGAGCATACTGCCGCTCTGCTTTCTCGAGAATGCCCGCGATATCCCACCAAGCTGTGGCACTTTCCGAGAGCTTTTTCCGGATACGTTCAGCGAATGCCCTCACGCCTTCCGTGTTCTTTGCAGCATCTTCAAAGTGCTTCTCGAGCGTGCTTTTCTTAGCCATCGCAGTGCAGCCCCCTACCTCTTGTCAAACCGCAGACCATTTCCGATCGGAAACGATTTCCTAGTGTGTAAACCTCTACAGCTTCCCCTAACGCCCAGTCCTGTTAGATCATTTGGACGAGACGCCGTTTCGCGTCCGTGTCACCCTCAATGTATCGCTGCGTCATCGTCAAGCTAGAATGACCGGCTAGCTCCTGCACGTCACGCAAAGAACCGCCTGCCTGAACCACCTTTTTTGCGGCATTGGTGATAAATGTTCGCCTTCCACTGTGGGAGCTTGCGCCGACAAAGCCAAGAACGCGGTACCAGCGATGAAACATGTTCACGATGACCTGAGCGGGAGTGCTGTCACTTCGCTCAGTACAGATGATTGCCCGCTCAGGCAGTGGCAGCGCATCCCGTCTCTGGCGTTTGGCCACACAAACTGAATGCCACACCTCGAGCACTTTGCGAAGTTCCCGGTTCATTGGGATGATGCGGCCAGATCGGCCTTTGCTGGTTCGATCTGTTAGTTCAATGTGGTCGGCAATCTCGCCTTGCGAGTTCAGCACTGATGACCAGCGCAGACCGGCAACCTCTTTCGCTCGAAGACCGGCCTTCACCGTCAACAAGAAAATGACCTTGTTCCGATCCGAGTTTCGACCAGTTTCCAGATGCCTCAGCATTGCCTGAACCTGAGCGCTCGTGAGTACTTTCGCCTGCTTGCCCTGTGCCATCGTGAACCCATTAGAAAATTGCATTTACGTGCAAGATTCTAACAGGTCCATCCCACCTGAAAAGCGGTATGCCAAAAATAGTTCATAAGTTCAGTGATTTAACAAAACTGATTAGGGAAGATAAGTTCCATAATCAGTTCGCCACACTCTACCCGCATCGGCTACGCGCGTTTTTTTAGAAGCCATTTGTTTCCGGTCACCACAGCCAGTCCGCAGTCTGCGTAGTCCCCATCATCTGTGACGAGAACACCATTTAGGCTGTGGCAGCTTTCACGGATGGATATGTCGGTAAGATCCATCAATCCTTCCGCGGCTTCTTCAATGCGCTTGCAATAGTGGTCTTCCGATACCGATGTGCAGATAAATTTGTTCTCTTCGACCATATTCAGACACGTATCCCGAACTGATTCCATACGGTCGAGGAAATCTGCGGTCTTCCTGACCTTCTTGAAGTCGCGCATTGCCTGATCTTTTGGATGGCTAAGCCTGTACTCCATGCGGCAAGCGAGGTTGAAGTACTCACTCAGAACTTGGTCTGTCACCACAAACTCATTCTGCTTCTTCAGCGCTTCGGAGTAGAAATTACTGTACGGGCGAACCTCCGGACGCGGATCAAAACCGTTAATAAAGATCCAAACATTCGTGTCCAAAATGATGCTACGGTTCTCGAAGGGGCAGCCAGCGTTAACGTCAAATATCGTCGTCATGTCCCTCACCAAGACTATCTCGGATTGCGCGTGACACTTCCGCTTCATTAGCGAAATACTGTTTCGCCCGGTCGACCACCAGCTTGAGCCGCCGAAGGTGCCAATCCTCGAAATCAACAGGTGGGGCAAGATGTCTTCTGATCGTTGCCTCCGGGAACTCTCCGTAGAGCTGTCCGACGGCGGCGTTTAAAAACGCCGTTGTCATTCGGGTCACTCCCGAAAACGACAACACCGCCCTATCCCCTCTCTGAACCACGTTTTGGACTTCACTGTAAACTTTCTGCCCATCGTCAGCCGCGACGCAAATTCCTCCGCCGACGATTCTTGCAATTGAAATATTCACGTCACGCATGGTTCACCATATGTCGGTCGGGTTAATCGGGGCAGCAAGAGAGTAGGACTTAGTGTCAGCCGTATCAATCTCTAGCACTGCTACGGTTCCTGGGAAAGCGGTGCCAAGGCGCGCCTTTCGAACGTTTTTTCCTTCAAGTTCCCAGTACCCCCCGCGAGATACGAAGATCAAACGCCCCCCATTCTTACCAATAAAATCTTTAAGTAAGCCTAATCCCAACCCACCCGGAATATCTCCGTGTCTGGACGTGTTGCCGGTTTCCATAGCCCAGTTGATCGCATCGGCGTCCTGCTCAAATTCTATTCCTGAAGACGCCAGTGACACAGGGATGCCAACGCCTCCGTCGGAGATCGTAAATAGCAACCGCCGCTCATTCGGAAACAACTGACCCGCCGCATACACCTTCACCTTTGACTTTGAATGAAGTGAACAATTCGCGAAAAGCTCATCAATCGCTTCTAAAAAGCGCTCCCTGAGAGCTTTCGACATTTTCGGCATGGTCTTGCGAGCGAGTTGATCGCGAGTGTAAGCCGCAAACTCTACTTCATCCGATAGTTCGAACGCGGTCACAGGGATTGTTGTACCGTAGGTATCGTTCGCCGACTGAGCAAGTGTCCTATTCTTTTGGAGAATTAGCTTCACCTTAGGGCGCAGGTCCAGCATAGAGACTTGGTTCCCTTGCTGGCGACTCAGGTTGACCAGCGTCATCAGAGCGCTTCCCAAGTCCGCATCGAACCAACTCAGTGAACTGCAATCAATCCGCAAGTCAGAGTCTCTATGCTCGCTCATCAGGCCGTGTAGTTTCCCCAGCGCTAGAAACCCGCTTCTTCCAGTGCGAACCTGCGATGCCGGAAACTCAATTGTAACTTCATTCATGCCCGAGCCCTTTGAGGATCTTGTAGCCATCGAACGGATAGCCCTACAAGGAGGTCAACGCCAGCTCAGTCCTGCAACAATCAAAAATTTCCTGACCTTGTAGCCCGGGCCATTTCCGAAGGAACTTTCAGCAGCGCTGTCGAAGCATTCAGTGAGTAACTGCGCCAGTTGGCAACGATTGCGGCGCATCCAGTGAGCCAGTACAGCGCCACCATCCGAGATTTGATACACACCAAATTACACAAATAACCTTAAACTACTGTTTTTATTGTACGTCCTCGCTATCATAATCCGCGTGTCGGGGGTTCAAGTCCCTCCTCCGCTACCACCCTTTCCGAAATGACAGAATGCACGGCAGCACAGATTGCGCTGGTGCGGACGCGTTTCACCATCCGCTCCATCATTTTGCATGAAGTTCAGAAGCTGCGCTTCCCGCGCGGCTGAAACGCCCCCGCGAACAGCCGTCAGAACGGCCGTTCCTGATGCGGCGACTTGCCGAAATACCGGCGGTAGACCTTGGCGAAATGAGTCTGGCTGTTAAAGCCGGAGGCCAGCGCCACGTCGATGATCCGCATGTTGGTCTGCAGCAGCAGGCTGCGCGCATAATCCAGCCGCAGCCTAGTGTAATAGACCTTGGGCGTTGTCTGCAGGTACTTGGAAAACAACCGCTCCAGCTGGCGCACCGACAGGCCGACCAGACCGGCAATGCCGCCGGGGGTCAGCGGCTCCTCCAAGTTGCTGCGCATCAGGCTGAGAGCTGCAGCCAGCTTCTCATGCCGCACACCGGCGCGCCCGAACTCGGACACCGTCTGATCCTGGCTGCCCTTGCGCGCGGCAGAGCAGACCATCAGATCCGCCGCCGCCGTCGCCACATCCGAGCCGTGATGATCCGAGATCAGGTTCAGCATCATGTCGACCGTCGCGGTGCCGCCGGCGCAGGTGATCAGGCTCCCGTCGATGGTGAACAGCGAGCTTTTCACCTCCACATCCGGATGCATCTCCGCCAGCGTGGCCCGCTGCGCCCAATGGGCAGACGCCTGGCGCCCGGACAAAAGCCCCGCCCGCGCCAGCGCCATGATACCGCCGCCAAGCGCTGCCATCGGCAATCCCATCCGCTGCGCCTTCCTGAGCCAGCCCAGCACCTTCAGCGAAATCCCCGGCTCCACCCCCTGGCCGCCGCAGACAAAGATCATGCTGCCGCGTGCCAGCTCCGGCAGGCCGCCGTCAACCGCGACCCTCAAACCGTTGGGAGCCGTCGCCGGCAGCCCGTCCTCGCTGACCACGCGCCAGTCATAGCGCGCGGTCCCGTCGTGTTTGTTCGCCGCCTCCAGCGCCGCCACCGCGCTGGACAGGTCCAGCGGCGAAAAGGTGGGCAGCAGCAGGAAGATGCAGCGGCAGGCCGGCACGGCCCGGGCCGCTTCGGGGAGCGTCCGCATGGGTCTGGTCATGGTGTCTGCTCCCCTTGCGTGGATCAGGCGCGCATGTTGGCGCCGTTGGCGTCGTAGACCGGCGCGCCCAGAACCTCGGCGTCATACATCTCGCCCAGGATCTCGACCTGCAGCCTGGTGCCGGCCTCCGCGTGCTCTGCCGAGACATAGCCCATCGCCATCGAGGTCTTTGCGTGATGCGCATAGCCGCCGGAGGAGATGTAGCCCACAGCCTCGCCATCCTTCAGGATCGCCTCGTCGTTCGACACATCAATGCCGTCCACGTCGATGGTCATGGTGACCAGCTTGCGGCTCGGGCCGGCTTCGCGGGCCGCCACCGCGGCCTCCTTGCCAACGAAATCCTTCTTCCAGTTGATGAAGACATCCATGCCGCTTTCCGCCGCGTCGAAATCGGGGCGGAAGTCAAGGGTCCAGACGCCCCAGCCCTTTTCCAGCCGCATCGACATCAGCGCCCGTGCCCCGTACCAGCGGTAGCCCAGATCAGCACCCGCCTCCTCGATCGCTTCCGCCAGGCGCAGCAGATACTGCGGCTTGCAGTAGATCTCATAGCCCAGCTCGCCCGAGAAGCTGATCCGGTTCAGGATCACCGGCACGCCGCCCACAAAGGTCTGGCGCAGGTCGCGGAACTTCATGGCCTCGCCCGAGACATCCTCACGGGTGATCCGCTGCAGCAGCTCCCGCGATTTCGGACCCGACAGCGCAATGCCGTGCCAGTCGTCGGAGACGTTCTGATAGGTCACATCCTCCGGCAGATCCTTCTCGAACCAGCGGCGGTGCGCCTCCTGCATCGCACCGGAGCCGAACAGCATGAAATGCTCTTCGCCCAGGCAGGCTACGGTCAGATCGCCGTACAGCTTGCCCTTCGGCGTCAGCATCGGGGTCAGCGTCAGGCGGCCCGGTTTCGGCACGTACCCCGCCAGCACACGGTCCAGATAGGCCCGCGCGCCTGCACCCTTGAACTCATGCTTGGCAAAGTTGGCAACCTCGATGCCGCCCACCGCCTCACGCACCGCCTTGACCTCGCGCGCCACGTAATCATGCGAGCGGTTGCGCTCGAACGTCGGCTCCTCATGCGCATCCTCGGGACCATCTGCGAACCACAACGCGTTTTCCAGGCCAAAACCCTGGCCCATGCGCGCGCCCTTGGCGACCAGGCGGTCATACAGCGCAGTGGTCTTCTGCATCCGCCCCTTCGGCAGCGTCTCGTTCGGGAAGGTCATCACGAAGCGGCGTTCATAGTTCTCGGTCGACTTCACGGTGCCCCAGTCGGGGGTCGCAAACTCGCCGAACCGCGCAACATCCATCGCCCAGACGTCGATGGACGGCTCGCCGTCGATCATCCACTCCGCCATGGTCAGGCCCACACCGCCGCCCTGGCAGAAGCCCGCCATCACGCCCACCGCGCACCAGTAGTTCTTCATGCCCGGCACCGGGCCGATCATCGGGTTGCCGTCGGGGCCGAAGGTGAACGGCCCGTTGATCATGTCCTTGATGCCCGCCTCGCCGATTGCCGGGATGCGCTCAAACGACATCTCCAGACGGTCGGCAATCCGGTCCAGATCGGGCTGCAGCAGCTCGTGGCCGAAGTCCCACGGGGTGCCGCCCACCTTCCACGGGGTGCCCTTGGGCTCATAGGTGCCCAGCAGCATCCCCTGGCGCTCCTGCCGGAAATAGATGTTGGCCTCGTAGTCGATACCGGCCGGCAGGCGGGTCGGGTGGTTCGCCACCGCGTCGATCTTGTCGGTGATCAGGTAATGATGCTCCATCGGCTGCACCGGCAGGTTGATGCCCTGCATATGGCCGACCTCACGCGCCCACAGACCGCCGCAGTTCACAATGTGCTCCGCGTTGATCACCCCGCGTGGGGTCACCACGTCCCAGCTGCCGTCCGGGCGCTGGGTGGTCGCGGTCACCGGCGTGTGGGTGAAATACTGCGCGCCATGCACCTTGGCAGATTTGGCGAATGCATAGGTCGCACCCGACGGGTCCAAATCGCCGTCCTGATCATCCCACAGCGCCGCGTGGTAGTGTTTCGGGTCGATCAGCGGATGGCGCTCTGCCACTTCCTTGGGGCTGATGAACTCCTGGTTCAGCCCCATGTAGCGCGCCTTGGAGCGTTCCCGCTTCAGGTAGTCGTACCAGGTCTTGTTCGACGCCAGATAAAACCCGCCGGTGATGTGCAGGCCGACCGAGTGGCCCGAGGTCTCCTCGATCTCCTTATAAAGGTCGATGGTGTAGGACTGCAGGCGCGAGATATTGGGATCGGACGAAATCGTGTGGATCTGCCCCGCCGCGTGCCAGGAGGAGCCGGAGGTCAGCTCGTCACGCTCCAGCAGCACCACGTCCTTCCAGCCGAACTTGGCCAGGTGGAACAGGATCGAGCAGCCAACCACACCGCCGCCAATGATCACCGCCTTGGCGTGGGTGGGCAGCTTCTTGTCGCCGGTGCTCTCCTCCTTGTGGATGTTGAGCGTCGATTGGGCAAAATTGTCTGACATGGGTTTGTCCTCAGGTCCGGGGCAAAGCGCGGGATTTGCGGCAAAAGGCACCAAGGGGGTGCACAGGGGGTGTACGGGGGGGGCACAGG
>NZ_JBFCVS010000014.1:0-123541 GCF_040704725.1 Leisingera sp. JC11 | reverse complement strand
CTCTCGTTGGAAACTGGTCCTACCCGACCGCAATCAAGTTCGGCGCAGGCCGGATCAAGGAACTGGCGGACGCCTGCGCCGCCGCCGGCATCACCAAGCCGCTGCTGGTCACCGACAAGGGGCTGGCGGATCTGCCGGTGACCCAATCGACCCTGGACATCATGGCGGCGGCGGGCCTCGGCCGGGCGATGTTCTCCGAGGTCGACCCGAACCCGAATGAGAAGAACCTGGAGGCAGGCGTTGCCGCCTATAACGCGGGCGGCCATGACGGGGTGATCGCCTTCGGCGGCGGCTCCGGCCTGGATCTCGGCAAGATGGTCGCCTTCATGGCGGGCCAGACCCGCCCGGTCTGGGACTTCGAGGATATCGGCGACTGGTGGACCCGCGCCGATGCCGATGCCATCGCGCCGATCATCGCGGTGCCGACCACCGCCGGCACCGGCTCAGAGGTGGGCCGCGCCAGCGTGATCACCGACAGCGTCACCCACCAGAAAAAGATCATCTTCCACCCCAAGGTGCTGCCCGCGGTGGTGATCTGCGATCCCGAGCTGACGGTCGGCATGCCGAGGTTCATCACCGCAGGCACCGGGCTCGATGCCTTCGCCCATTGCGTCGAGGCGTTCTCGAGCCCCCATTACCACCCGATGTCCCAGGGCATCGCGCTGGAGGGCATGCGCCTGGTGAAGGACTACCTGCCCCGCGCCTATGCTGACGGCACCGACATCGAGGCCCGCGCGCAGATGATGTCAGCAGCGGCGATGGGCGCCACCGCCTTCCAGAAGGGCCTCGGCGCGATCCACGCGATGAGCCACCCGGTCGGCGCGCACTTCAACACCCACCACGGCACCACCAACGCGGTCTGCATGCCCGCCGTGCTGGAGTTCAACGCCTCCGCGATTGCGGAGCGGTTCAACATGGCCGCCGCCTATCTGGGCATCGGGGGCGGCTTCGACGGATTCCGCAGCTTCGTGCAGGAGCTGAACGACTCCTTGGGCATCCCGCGCGGGCTGGGCGATCTGGGTGTCACCGCGGATGCGGTCCCGGAGCTGGTCAAAGGCGCCGTCACCGACCCCTCCTGCGGCGGCAACCCCATCGAACTGACCGAGAAAAACCTCACCCAGCTGTTCAAGGCCGCGATGTAGAATTTCCCCCGACTTCTCCAGCGGGGTCACCCGCTGGAGGTTTTTTTCACGTCTGCGGGTCTGGTCGGACTTTCCGCAGTAAAGACCCCGGACCGGGCAGGTTCCCAAAGATCCTTCCGCGAAAGCGCATTGTTCCGGACCCGCTGTTTCTCATAGAGCTGCCACGATACCGGCAATGTGAACGGGAGTGTCGGCAATAAAGTCCGCTCCGGCCTCGCGAAGCACATCCGGCGCCTGCCATCCCCAGGCCACCCCAACCGGCGGAATACCCGCTTGTTTCGCTGCAGCAATGTCGCTGACCCCATCGCCCACCATGCAGATGACAGGCTCAGGCGCCTCACGTTGCAGGGCTTTCAGCTTCCCGGCCTTGCCGCCCGGAATATCCCGCGAAAGTATTGCGGAGACATGCTCATAGCAGCCGTGAAACCGGAGAAATGGCTCTATGGTGCTGCGGGGCGACGCCGACAGAATGCAGAGCGGGCTGTTCAACGCCACTTGACGCAAAGTTTCAGCCATGCCCGGAAACAGCGGTGCAATCTCCCGGCAGTGTTCAAGATAACCGCAGGCATCCGCTGCAAAGGCCCGGGTATTGAGGCCCAGCTTCGCGGCCAGCCCTTCAAAACTGACCTGCTCCAGATCAGCAAACGGGTTTTCCGCAAGCGGGCGGGTACAGCCCTGCCGCCTGGCTGCGTGGGTGCAGGCTCTTGCGCAAATTCCAAGCGAATCTGCGATCACACCGTCGAAGTCAAAAACGACCAAGATATTCCCCAGGCTGGGCTGCGTGCTGTGCCGCACGCAGGCTGCAAGTTAAAGACGGAACTGCTGGCTATTCAGCAGCAACGGCGGCCAGATGGTCCGCAAAGGAGGGCGCGAGCATAAGGGTCTTGCAGCGCGCAAAACGGTTGGTGGCATAGGCCCAGAAGTCCTCCGCCGGGTTGCCGTCCGCGTGCTGGATCAGCCCCCAGAGCGTCCAGAGCAGATCGCACATTGCTTTGTAGATCACCATCCGCCCGTATTGCGCAGCACCCGGCGGGGCGCCGAGATAGGCCGTCAGCATTTCCCGTTCCTGGGCCTCGGTCATGCCTGCCTCAACTGACAGATCGCCCAGATCCCACAGCGCATCATTCATGCCCGAGTATTCGAAATCGACAATCCACATCCGGTCGCCGTTATCCAGGAAGTTCTCGCAAAGCGGGTCGCAGTGGCTGGGCACCAGCTTGCCGGGCCTAGCCTTCAGCAGTTCCCTGATCGGAGCCGCTTCGGCGACCACCTCGGCATAGCCTTCGGGAAGGCTGGCGTCTTTGGCGGCCAGCACCTCCATATAGCCGCTGATCATCGAAAACAGCTCGAACCGGAACTTGAAGGGGGCCGGCGCATCATGCAATCGCCGCAGAGCCTTTCCTGCTCGGGCCGCCGACCCCGGGCGTTCGGCAAACAATTCCGGGGTCATGGTGGCAATATCCGGAATGCACTGGCTGATCATTACACCTGTTGCAGGATCCGCCCACAGGACCGCTGGCCCGACCCCGGCGTCTGCTGCAACCTGCGCGTTATGGATTTCCACAGAGCGGTCGATATATTCTTCGGTGCCTTCTCCGGGAATACGCACGATCACTGCCTGCGGCCCGCCTTCCACGCGGTAGACCAGATTGGTCAAACCTCCCAGGCGCTGAACCTCCAGCGCCTGTGCATCAAGGCCTGCAAACCCCTTAAGATTTTGCAACGCATCGGTAATCCGGGTGACATGTTCCATATTCATTGCGGCCTCCCTCAGGCTTTCAGGCGGTCATTGGCGGGGTCATAAAGCGGCCCGTCCACCCTGCGCAGCGCGCGGCGTTCGCCGAACAGTTCCAGCTCAAAACCCCTTTCCCCGGCCAGTTCCGCCGGAAGATAGCCATAAACAATTGTCTTGCCGACCGTGGCACCATAGCCGCCGCTGCAGGCCAGAGACACCGCAGCCCCCTGATGCAGGATGGTCTCACCGCCCGTCATCGGCAGCCGCTCCTCCGCGGCAAAGGTGCAAAGACGCTGGCTGGTCCCCTGCCCTTTCTGCCGTTCCAGAACCGTGCGGCCCAGGAAATCCCCCTTGGACTTCAGATGCACACGGGCGCCCAGACCGGCCTCGACAGGTGAGTAATCCGGAGTGATATCGGCGCTCCAGTAGACATAGCCTTTCTCCAGCCGCAGCGACTCGATTGCCCGGTAGCCGATATCGCGGATGCCGTGATCCTGTCCGGCCCGCCACAGCAGGTCATAGACATGCAGGGCGAATTCCGCCGGGACATGAAGCTCCCATCCCAGCTCGCCGGTATAGCCGATCCGGGCTGCGCGCACCTTGGCGGCGCCCAGCGTGATCTCCCGCGCCGTTGCAAACGGAAAGGCCCCGTTGGACACATCTTCCTCCGCAACCGCCTGCAGCACCTCGCGCGACTTGGGGCCGCAGATATTGATCACCGCGCGGGCCGAGGTCATTTCAATCAGCTGCGCCGATCCATCCTCGGGCAGGTGGCGGCGGATCCAGTCCGCATCATGCACGCCGAACCCGGCGCCCGTCACGATGTAGAAATGATCGCGCCCCAGCCGGGTGACGGTAATGTCCGCCTCGGTGCCGCCTTTCTCGTTGCAAAGCTGCGTGTAAATCACCGCGCCGTCCGGCTTGTCCATGTTGGATACTGCGATGTTCTGAATGGCAGCCAGTGCCCCCGGGCCGATCAGCTCGAATTTGGAGAAGCTGGACTGGTCGATCAGCACAACGCCTTCCCGCGCGGCCTTGTGCTCCTGTTCGGCAAAGGCCTTCCAGCCCGGGTCCAGGAAGTCCAGCTGATCCACCGGCTCGACGCCTTCGGGGGCAAACCACAACGGGCGCTCCCAGCCGTTCTTCGATCCGAACACCGCGCCATGCTGCTTCAGCCGGTCATGCAGCGGCGACAGGCGCAGATTCCTGGCGGTTTCCGCCTCCTGGCCCGGATAGCGCATCTTGTAATGATGCGCGTAATGCTCCACCGCCCGGGGATACATGAAAGCGCGGGTGGCGTGGTGCGGGCTGAAGCGGCGCACATCCAGCGGCCACAGATCCAGGCTCGGCCGGCCCTCCAATATCCATTCCGCAATGATTTCCCCGGCGCCGCCGCCAGCGGCAATGCCGTAAAGGAAGCCGGTCGACAGCATCAGGTTCTTCAGTTCGGGCGCCCAGCCCATAACGAAATCGCCATCTGCGGAATATGGGATCGGGCCATTGATGACCTGGCGGATTCCGACCTCGTTGACGACCGGCGTGACCTGGCCTGCCAGCTCCGCCAGCGGGGCAAACCTGTCCAGATTGTCCGGCAGCAGCTGGCGCACGAACTCACCCGGGATGCCGTTGTCGCCAAAGGGCAGCGTCCCCTCTTCATAACCGCCGATCACCAGCCGCCCGCCGGCGTCCGGCTTGTAATAAACCAGCCGCTCCGGGTCGCGCAGCGTCGGCAGCCCTTTGACCAGCTCCGCCCGGGGCAGCGGTTCGGTCACGATGTACTGGTGCTCGACCGCGCAGGCCGGAACCACGACCCCGAGTTTTGCGGCCAGTTCCCGGCTCCACATTCCCGTGGCCAGGACAACGGTTTCGGCGTCGTAGTCTCCCTCGGACGTTATCACCCTGGAAATGCGGCCGTCCTTAAGCTCGAAATCCTCGACCTTGACACCCTGGCGGATTTGAGCGCCGTGCATGCGGGCCCCGGCCGCAACTGCCTGGCAGAGGCTGGCGGGATCCACATGGCCGTCCGAAGGAATGAACGCGGCTCCTTCAAGGCCCTCCGCATCGATATAGGGGAACAGCTCCTTGGCTTCGGCTGCTGTGATGATCTCCATTTCCAGATCGAAACTGCGCGCCATCGTCGCCAGCCGCTTGGCTTCCAGCAGCCGCTCCTTGGTTGCAGCCAGGCGCAGGCTGCCCACTTTCTTCCAGTCGAACTCCATGCCGGTCTCGCCGGCCAGCCGGTCATAGAGCGCCACCGAACGTTTCAGCATCCGGGTGGTATTGCGCGAGGAACGCAACTGCCCGACCAGGCCGGCCGCATGCCAGGTGGCGCCTTCGGTCAGCGATGCCTTTTCCAGCAAAACCACGTCTTTCTCGCCTTCCCGGGCCAGATGATAGGCGATGGAGCATCCGATGATGCCGCCGCCAATGATGAGATGCTTGGCTGAGTGAGTGGTCATGATGTTTCCCCGTTGCAAGATCGTTGGCGAAATCAAATCCCTCAAATCAACATAAATCAACATTTATGTTGCTTGTTCGTTGAAATTTGTCGGTTGATCGCAGGAAAAACTGGCCCTAACCTCCAACAGGCAACATAAAAGCGTCAAAAATGTCGAAATACGAGCAAGACATTCTCAACACCGTGAACCTGCACGGGCGGGTTTCGGTCATGGATCTGGCCCGGATCCTGCAGGTTTCGGATCAGACCGTCCGGCGAATCGTGAAGCCCATGGTCGAAGACGGGCGCCTGTCCAAGGTGCATGGCGCGCTGGTCAGCACCCAGAATGTGCTGGACCCGCCGTTCATGGCGCGCATGACCCAGAACCGGGCAGCGAAGGTTGCGATTGCCAATGCGGTTGCTGAACGGATCCACGACGGCTCCGCCATCGCCATCGACACCGGTTCCACCTCCGGCTTCATTGCCCAGGCGCTGCGGACGCGCAAGAACCTCACTGTGGTGACCAATTCGGCATTCATCGCTGCCACGCTGTCGATGGAGGAAGGAAACCGCGTGTTCATGGCGGGCACACAGCTGCGCAACCACGACGGTGCCGCGTTCGACCGGGCCGCCTATGATGTGATTGCCAGTGTTTCTGTGCAGGCTGCGGTGCTTTCTGCCTCGCTGGTCCATCCGGCCAGGGGGTTCATGGTGTATGACCAGTGCGAAGCGGACATGGCCGGCGCAATGACGGAAATTGCCGAGCAAACCATCATGGCCGTTGATTCAACGAAATTCAACGAAGCCAGCACCAGTCCGGCGCTGCGCTTGCCGGAGCTTGCGGCAAACGACCTGATCGTCACCGACCGCAGGCCGCCGCCGGCGTTCCGCGCTCTGCCCGGGCAGGCGGAACTGCTGGTCGCAGAGGTGCAAGGTGCTCCATCGGGTGGCAGCCGCCTCTGACTTGGGCGAAAGAACGGCGACGGCCGGCAATTCCCGCCAAGAACTCACAAAACATTGAGCGGGGTGAGACCCGCAGCCCGGCTGCCGGAACTCGGAATTTCCTGCAAACTTGCTATACTTCGATCAGTTCGAGACCAGTCCTGCGCATCCGGCCAAGCACCCGAACGCTTGTTAGGAGACTCCGTTATGCCTGCCATCCCATTTACCCGTCGTTCCTTCCTCGCCGCGGGGAGCTTTGCCGTTGCGATGGGAGGCCCCGGCTTGCTTGTTCCGGCCCGCGCGCAGGGCCTCGCACCGACTCCATCGATGCGTGGCGGCGCCAACAATTACCGCCCCGGCGCACCAATTGTGGACAGGATTGGCGGCGGGGGGTTTTGGATGACCGGCACAGTCCGGCGCGCAGGCGATGGCGCGCCGCTTGCTGGGCAGCGCATCCAGATCTGGGCGCATACGACCGAAGGGCATGAGCGCGACCAGCGGAGCCATGGTGCAACGCTTACGGATCAGAATGGGGAGTTCCGCCTCGAGATGCCGCAGATCGTCCCTGCTTTCGGACAGCCGCATGGCCATCTCGCCTATGACAGCGGTGACTTTGAAACCGTTTTCCTGCGCCCGGTCATGCGAAACGCCAAAGATACCAGCCTAAGCGCGCATTTCGTCCTTCAGCCAGCCTAAGCGCAGTGGGCGCAAAGAACATGAGCCCGGCCCGGAGCGCCTTGATTTGGGGTCTCTTTGCGGCCGCTGTTGCTGTGCCGGTCGCCGCCGCGGCAGTAAGCCCGCTGCTCGCATGGCGCCAGCCGGTCTATATCGCGGCCGGGTTTGCCGGGGTGATCGCCATGGCGCTGCTGCTCACACAGCCTTTGCTGGCGGGCGGTTACTTGCCTGGCTTGCCCGCACAGCGCGGGCGGCGCGTGCATCGCTGGACCGGCGGAGCCTTGATCGCGGCGATTGCGGTTCACGTGGCCGGCCTGTGGATCACCAGCCCGCCAGACATGGTCGACGCGCTTCTATTTGCTTCGCCAACGCCGTTTTCCGCTTGGGGCGTGGCCGCGATGTGGACGGCCCTCGGCGCCGCGCTGCTGGCTGCATTCCGTGCACGTTTCCGCCGGAAACTGCGCATCTGGCGCCGCGGTCATACAGCACTTGTGTCAATGACTGTGATCGGGAGCGTGGCCCATGCCATGATGATCGAAGGAACGATGGAGACTGTGTCAAAGACCGTGCTCTGCGCCTGCACCCTCGCAGCAACGGGCAAGGCGGTCGTAGATCTTCGGGCGTGGGCGATCCGGCCGCGCCGGGGTTCCTGACGATGATCCTGCTTACTTTCCACAAACGGGGCGCGGAACATTGTGCGCCGTCAGATTAATCATTCGAGGCATTCATCCTGGCGGGGTCACTGATAGCTGGAATGGCGGCAACTGGATCCTTCGTGTTTCAAACCCGAACGGGGAGGGTCGGGGACCAGCCGGACAACCTTGCCCGGCGCCGGCTGCCGCAATGGGCCGCTCACTCGTCGGCAACGGCACACGGTCTACTTGATGCTTTGCAGCCATCCGGTGAAAGCGATGACACTGTCCTGCGGCACGGCTCTATGCGGCCGGACCAGAAAGTAGCCGTAATCCTGCAGCACGTGCGGTGACAGGCGGAACAGCTTTGCCTCTTCCAGTTCCCGTTCGATCAGGGTGTCCATCAGAGCGATCCCCTGGCCGTCGATAACCGCCTGAACCCGCACATTGGGGTCCGGGATGATCAGCGTGTCCCGCCGCGCCTGGAGCGGCAGGCCAGCGGTGTTCACCCAGTCTGTCCAGGCGTTGCTGTCGTCATGATCCCGCAGCAGCGTAAAGGTTGAAATCGCCTCTTCCCAGCCAAGGCGAGTTACTTTTTCCAGCGCTGCAGCGTTACCGGCGGGAAAAGCTGGGCATGGCAAAAACGGGGTGATTTCGCCGTCCTCCCACCGCCCATTGCCCCAGCGGATCGCGATATCAACGCCCTGCGCTTCCAGATCAAACAGCCGGATCATCGGCTGCAAGCGCAACTGGATATCCGGATGCTCCTGCATGAAGGACATCAGCCGGGGCGACAGCCAGCGGGCCGCGAAGTAAGTGGATACGCCGACGGTCAGGGTTCTGGCAGAAAGCCCCTTCATTGCCAGGATTTCCGCCTCGATAGCCTCATAGTGGTTTCGGCAGGCATCCAGCAGCTTTTGTCCGCCAGCCGTCAGATCCACCCCGCGGGCATTGCGCTGGAAAAGGGCAAAGCCCAAGTCCGCCTCCAGCGTTTTGACCTGATAGCTGACCGCCCCCTTGGTCATGTTCAGCGCCGCTGCCGCATCGGAAAAACTGCGGTAGCGGGCGATTTCAGCGAACAGGCGCAGGCTGTCATGGTGGCGGAATTTTTTCAGCATCTTCCTGGTGTCTAATTTCTTTGAACGATGAGAGCAAATAAAATCGATTGCTGGCAGCCTCCTTTCCTAAAATATTAGCCCAAGGAAAATTCTTGGGAGTTGGCACGTTGGGAAATATGAACGCTCAGACGCATATCACCCAGCGCGGCAGATCGCGCCGGGGGCGGCTGACCCGGCACAATGCACCGCAAGCAGCGCCCGTAATCCGGTGCCGCAAAATCCCCGCCTATAATCTGCTGGATGAGGCTGCTCTGGCCCGGATCGAAAGCCAGGCAGACTGGATTCTGGAGCACATCGGCATCGAGTTCCGCGGCGATGATACCGCGCTGGCACTCTTTGCCGGCGCCGGAGCGCGCATCGAAGGCGCTCGGGTCCGGTTCGAGCCAGGTCATGCCCGCCAGCTCTGCTCAACCGCACCTGCCGAATTCCGGCTGCATGGCCGCGACCCGGCCCGCACGGTCACCTTGGGCGGGGACAATCTGGTGCTGATGCCGGGATACGGGTCGCCCTTTGTCTCCGACCTGACCCAGGGCCGGCGCTATGCCACGCTGGAAGACTTCCGGAATTTCGTGAAGCTTTCGCAACTGTCGCCTGCGCTCCATCACTCGGGCGGCACCGTGGTCGAGCCGACGGATGTGCCGGTGAACAAGCGGCATCTGGATATGATCCTGGCGCATCTGACCCTGTCGGACAAACCCTTCATGGGCGCAGTCACATCCGCACAGGGCGCGCGGGACAGTCTCGACATGGCCCGGCTGGCCTTTGGCGCCGGTTTCATCGGCAGCCATGCGGTCATGCAGGCCAATATCAACGTGAACTCGCCGCTGATCTTTGACGAGGTGATGTCCGCGTCTCTTCGCCTCTACGCAGCGGCGAACCAATGCGTCTGCGTCTCTCCCGCAATCTTTGCCGGCGCCATGGGGCCGCTCTCCTCTGCCGCGGTGGCCGCGCAGACCCTGGCCGAAGCCATGGCGGGCATTGCCTTGACCCAATTGGTGCGCAGCGGCTGCCCGGTGGTGTTCGGCAGCTTCCATTCTTCGATGAACCTGCGCACCGGCGCGCTGACCTTCGGTTCGCCCGAGGCCAATTTGACAACCATGGCGCTGTCGCAGCTGGGCCGCCGGCTGGGGGTGCCGGTGCGCTCCGGCGGCGGCCAGGTCACGGCATCGAACGCGGCGGACGGCCAGGCGATGCAGGACAGCACCGGCGCCATGTGGGCGACACTCCTGTCCGGCGGCCATCAGGTCTGGCACGCGGCGGGCTGGCTCGAGGGCGGGCTGGTGATGTCCTACGAGAAGTTCGTGATGGACCTCGACCACTGCGGCGCGATGCTGAAGATGCTGCAGGGATTTGAAACCGGTGACGAGGCCTTTGGCCGCGATGCCTATGCCGAGGCCGGGCCGGGTGAGAACTTCCTCTCCACCAGCCACACCCTGCGCCATTACACCACCGCCAACTTCGAACCGCAGGTGCCCGAAGGCGGCCCCTATGAGACCTGGGAGGAAAACGGCTGTCTGACCGCGGATCAGCGCGCTGCGGCACGCTGGAAGCAGATGCTGGAGGCCTACCAGCCGCCGGAAATGCCGGAGCACACCCGCATGGCCCTGAATGATTTCGTGGCGGAGCGCAAAGCCGCCCTGCCCGATGAATGGTACTGAGAAAGGAAACAGAGAAATGACCGAAGAACTGAGCCGCACCTCGGCGCTTGCCTCCCGCCACAGGGCGCTGGGATCAGGGCTGGAGGACTGGAACGGCATGGGCACCGCCTGGACCTACAGCACCGACCCGAACGACGAGCATGACGCGGTGCGCGAACACGCGGGCATGTTCGATATGTCGCCGCTGAAGAAGGTCTTTGTCCGCGGCAAGGACGCGCAAGCCGCACTGGATCACCTGACCACCCGCGACCTGTCCAAACTCGCGCCGGGCAAGGCGGCCTATCTTTGCGTGCTGACAGAGGCCGGCGGCATTGCCGACGATGCCATCGTCTCCAACAACGGCGGCGATGAATGGATGATCGTGCATGGCTCTGGCGATACCATGGCGCTGCTCGAAGCCTCCGCCGAAGGCCGCGACGTGTGGCTGGAGTTCACCGACGACCTGCATGACATCTCGGTGCAAGGCCCCGCAGCACTGGAGATATTAAACGCCCATTGCGACATTGATCTGGCCGGGCTGGGCTATTTCGAACACGCGCCTGCGGCCTTGTTCGGCCATCCCTGCAGGATCTCGCGCACCGGCTACTCGGGCGAGCGCGGCTATGAAATCTTTGCTGCCGCTGCCGTGATCACGGATATCTGGGACAGGCTGGCCGAGGCAGGCGTCATGCCCTGCTCCTTCACTGCGCTCGACAAGGTGCGGATTGAGGCGGGGCTTTTGTTCTACGGCTACGACATGACCGAAAAACACACCCCCTGGGAAGTTGGCCTTGGCTTTACCGTCAGCAGCTCCAAGGGCGGATTTCGCGGCAAGGATGCGGTAATGGCTGCCAAGGGCCGGGAAATGGTCAGCAATGTCTGCCTTGATATTGATCATGCGGACATGGTGGAGGGCGGTGAAACCCTGCTGCTCGACGGCGAGGAGATCGGCGTGGTCAACAGCCCCTGCTTTTCGCACCGGATGGGCAAATCGCTGGCGCTGGCCCATGTCCGCCCCGGGACCGCCGCTGGAACGGTTCTGCAGCTCAAAAGCGAGACGCTGCAAACCGCCGCAACGGTGATCAGCAGCCCGGTTTACGACCCGCAAAAGAAGCGGACGCATCAATAATCCGGCGGGAAATGAGCAGCGGGCGTGGTGGTCTTCGCCGCCTGATGCCCGAAACGGGTGATCCCGGGCGCCTGGCTGTTCGGCGGGATGACCGTCTTGCAGCTGCAAGGACAGGCAATCGGGCTTGCGGTGCCTTCAGAAGTGCTGTCGTCGCTGCCCTATTTGGCAACAGTCGCGGTCCTCGTGCTGATCTCGCGGAACCGGCAGGCCATGGCGCTGGATTTCCCGGTCTCTTTGGCCCAACCCTTCCGCCCAAAAAGATAGGCCGCAAGATGCTGCCCGCCGTCGCAAAGGCGGGCAGTGCCATCCGAAAGTTTTCGGTTTCAATCTTCCCGGCAGCGCTCAGCGCCTCTTCAAGTCCGGCGCCCAAGTATGCCATGGGAAACACGTCGTATCCCATGGGCCTGTTAGGACAGAGCCGGAAGGACCTGACTCTCTCTATCCGCCCAAAACATGCTCCCCGGCCAACCGGCCGAAAACCGATCCGCTGATCAGGCCTGTTCCGCCCGGATAGTTGAAATAGAAGATGCCGCCGACCAGCTCGCCTGCAGCAAACAGACCGGGGACCGGCGCGAGGTCGTTGTCCAGGACCTGCGCGCTGTCCGGGTCGATCCTGAGCCCGCCGAAGGTGAAGGTGATGCCGCAGCCCACCTGATAGGCTTCGAACGGGCCGTCGCCGATGGTGTTGGCCCAGTTGGATTTCGGCACCGCGAGCCCCCGCGTTCCGCGGCCGTCCTTGACGTTCGGATCAAACGGCGTGCCGGTGTCCACCGCGGCATTGTAGGCGCGAATTTCATCGAGAAAGCCCTGCGGGTCCACGCCTTCCAGCTTCTGGGCAAGCTCCTCCAGCGTCGGGGCTGTCACCTTGGTCGCCCGCTTGATGCGGTATTCGTCGCGCAAGAGGTGGGTGACCTTGGCATCAAAGACCTGCCAGGCGAACTGATCCGGCTGGTTCAGGATCACCCGGCCGTATTTGGCATAGGTGTAATTGCGGAAATCCGCACCCTCGTCGACAAAACGGCGCCCCGTGGCGTTCACCATCACCCCCCAGGGGTAGGAATGCTTCTGGAAGCCGTCGCCCACATCCAGGTCGCCGAACTCCGGCGCGTTGTAGTCCCAGCCGACCGCGTGGCAGCCCGACCAGTTGCCATAGGTGGAGGCGCCGGCCGCCATCGCCATCTTGATCCCCTCGCCGGTGTTGAAGCGGGAGCCGCGCACCCGGGCCATCTCCCAGCCGGGGCCGAGGTAGCGGGTGCGCATTTCCGGGCTGGCCTGGAAGCCGCCCGAGGCAATCACTACGGATCTTGCCCGCAGGTCCTGGAGTTCGCCCCTGTGGCGGACCTTGACGCCGGTCACAGCATGGCCGTCAGTCAGAAGCTCCAGTGCGCGGGTTTCATAGCGGATTTCCACACCGCTGGCCCTGGCGATTTCGGTATGGGCATCCACCAGGCCGGGACCGCCGCCCCAGGCCTCAAGCGTCAGCCCGCCCCAGAACTTGAACCGCCCATCGACCTTGAAGGCCTGCCGCCCGTAGATCGGCATGAAGCGAATTCCCTTGCCGCGCATCCAGTGCATGGTCTCGCGCGAGGTGGTCACCAGCCGTTCGCACAAGGCCGGATCGGTGCGGAAACGTGTGACACGGAACATGTCGTCAAAGAACTGCTCTTGCGTGTAGGTGCCGAAATCGGTGATGGCGATCTGCTCTTCACTCAGGTCCGGGCACAGCGCGCGGATATCGTCCGCGCCGTCATAGGCAAAGCGGATGGCACCCGCGGTATAGCGCGAGTTGCCGCCGTTTTCCGCCTCGGGCGCGCATTCCAGCATCAGCACGCTTGCCCCCTTTTCCCGTGCGGCATGGGCAGCGCAGAAGGCCGCATTGCCGGCGCCGATTATGATCGTGTCCCAGGTTTGCATGGCGCTCACTCCTTTGCCGGCGCTGTGAACAGGTCCTTGCGCAGCGTCATCAGCGCGCCGGGGTCGATCCTTGCCTGGATGATGGTGGTCTCCTCACTGGCAATCGCCGCCTCCAGCGCCGGGCCCATTTCGCCGGGACCATCCACCCAGATGCCCCTGCCGCCGCACAATTCCGCAAACTTGTCATAGCGCGGCGAGGTGATCTCCGCGCCCAGCAGGCGCCCGCCGTAAAATTCCTGCTGATAAGCCTTCTCGGCCCCCCAGGCCTGGTTATCCAGAACCACCACCACAACCGGCAGCTTATGCTGAATGGCGGTCTGTATTTCGATCATGGTGTAGCCGACGGCACCATCGCCCATCACCGCCACCACCGGGCGGTCCGGGCTGGCCGCCTTGGCGCCGATGGCCGCGGCCAGGCCAAAGCCGACCAGGCCGAAGTCCAGCGGCGTGATCAGGCTCAGGGGCTCGTAATGCGCCAGCCGGTCGGCGGCCTGCAGGCAGGTGTTGCCGGTGTCGAGCGTGACGATGGCGTTTTCCGGCAACGCGGCGCGGATCTCACCCAGCGCCCGGCGCGGGTGCATCGGCAAAATCAAGATCTGCGCTTCTTCCGCGCGCTCGGCAGCAAGGCTTTCCATATCCGCCTTGAAAGCTGCCCGCCATTCGTCCGCAGCAGGTTTGGAGGCCGCTGCGGCCAGTGCCTCCGCCGTCAGCCGGGCATCGGCCTGCACCGCGATCTCGGCCGGGAAGTAGCGGCCCACGGCAGAGCCGTCGATGTCCACATGGGCGATGCGGGTCTTTGCGCCGACATAGTCATTGCTGTGGAAGGTGGAGTTGAAACCCAGCCGCGCGCCCAGCACCACCATCACGTCGGCTTCCCTGGTGAGGCGGCTGGCCACCCGGTTGCCCCGCGGCCCCGCCTGGCCTGCAAACCACGGATGGCCATGGCGCATCACGTCGGCATGGCCGGTCGAGGCGACCACCGGCACCTCCAGCGTTTCGGCCAGTGCAGTCAGCGCTGCGCGCCCCCTGCCCCATTTGAACCCGCCGCCCGCAAAGATCACCGGGCGTTTTGCCGTGGAGAGCATAGCCCCGATGGCGTTGATGTCTTCCGGCGCCGCTGGCCCCGGGCGGGCGATGTTGACCGGCTTGGGATCAATGGCCGCAACTTCGGCAGCAAACAGGTCGCGCGGCACATGCAGCACCACCGGCCCGCGGCGGCCCGAGTTGGCCAGCCGGATCGCGTCCTCCAGCATCGGCGCCAGGCGCGACGGATCGGTGACCATGACAGAGCGTTTCGAGATCGGTGCAAACAGCGCCACCTGATCCACCTCCTGAAAGGTGTCCTTGGCCTGATCGGCCCGGGTGATGGCGCCTGCGATCACCACCAGCGGCGAATAGGCCAGCTGCGCCTCTGCCACGGCGGTCACGATGTTGACCACGCCTGGCCCGGCCTGGGCACCCAGCACCACACCGGGCTTGCCGGTCATCCGTGCCCAGGCGTCGGCCATATGGCCCGCCGCACGCTCATCCCGGGCGCCGACATAGGCGATCTCCCCGCCCTGGTACATCGCGTCATAGAGTTCCAGCATCGACCCTCCCAGCAGGCCGAACACGGTGCCGATGCCATTGGCCTTCAAAACGCGGTAGACGGCCTCGCCTCCGGTGATCTTGGTGTTCATTGTGGTCATGGTCTCAATCCTCGGATCGGAGCCGCAGGTTCTGCGGGTCAAAAACTGCTTCATCATGGATGGTGACGGGAAATTCCTGGTTCAGGATCTGCACGGCCAGGCCTTCGCGCGGCGTGCCCTTGCGGACAAATAGCCAGCCCAGCGATTTGCCGACCGTGTAGCCATAGCCGCCGGAGGTGGTCAGGCCGACGGGCTTTCCCTCCCGCAGCACCGGCTCGCCGCCGTGGATATCGATCCCGTCTGCGTGGAGTTCGCCGTAGTACAGCGCCCAGCCCGGATCACGCGCCAGCAAGGCCTCCTTGCCCAGAAACTCCCGGCCCTCCGCCGCCACAAACCGCTCCAGTCCCACATCCAGCGGTCCCGCGTCGGTGGTCAGCTCGCCGGAGGCGCGGTAGGCTTTCTCCATCCGCATCCCGTTGAAAGCATAAGACCCCAGATCGCCCAGCCCGTGTTTCTCTCCGGCGGAAAACAGCGCGTCGTAAAGCTCGCCGATATGATCCAGCCGCGCGTGCAGCTCCCAGCCGAGCTCGCCGACGAAAGAGACCCGCAGGGCGTAACACGGAATACCCGCCACGGTGATCTCCTGCCCGGACAGCCAGGGGAACGCCCGGTTCGAAAGGTCCGCATCCGTCAGCTCCGCCAGGATCCGGCGCGAGGCCGGGCCGGAGAGCGCCAGCATGCCCCAATTCTGGCTGCGGTTGACCATCCGCACGTCTTCACCGTCGCGGATATGCGACTTGATCCAGTCGAAGTCCGGGTTGGCACGGGCAATGGGCGAGCCGGTGAAATAACGGTCCTCCGCGATGCGCCAGATGGTGATCTCGGTCTCGAACCGGCCTTTCTCTGTCAGCAGGTGGTTCAGGCTCATCCGCCCATCGCGGGACGGGATCCTGTTGGCCGACAGCCGGTCCAGCAATGCGCCTGCATCCCGGCCGGTAATCTCAAACTGGGCAAAGGCGCAGAGGTCGATGACACCCGCTGCCTCGCGGGTTGCCTTGGCCTCCGCCATCGCATTGGCATGCCAGGGCTGATGGCCCCAGCCGATCTTTTCCTTCTCGCCAATCGCGCCGAAGTAGCGCGGGCGCTCCCAGCCTGCGACCTCACCGAAGACCGCGCCCTTGGCGGCCAGCCGGTCATAGAGCACATGGCGGTTGAGGGGCCGAAGGCCTTCGAACTGCTTGCCTGGGCACGGGGTATCATGCCGCCGCATGAACTCATCCTTGGTGCGCTCGACAATGAAATGGTCGGTCGAGAAGTTGCCATAGCGGCGCGGGTCCATGCCACGGGTGCTGATCGGAGTTTCGCCATGCACCATCCAGTCGGCCAGCACCTTGCCCGCGCCGCCGCCCCAGGCAAGCCCGATGGAGGAGCCGCAGGACAGCCAGACATTGGGCGCACCCGAGGGGCCCACCAGCATACCGCCGTCCGGCGTATGGGTGATCGCGCCGCGCACCACGCGTTTGATGCCGAGATCTGCCAGCACCGGCATCTTCTCAAACGCCACCATCAGAAAATCCCCGATGCTGTCGTAATCCGCCTCAAACAGCTCATTCTCCGCGGCCCAGGGCGCGCCCTGCGGCATCTCCCAGACGGTGGGGCAGACATGACCCTCGTAAATGCCAATGAGGCCCGATTTCTGCTCCTGCCGGATATAGCCGCCATAGGCGTTGTCGCGCATCACCGGCAGCTCGGGCCGGTCCAGAAACTCCGGCACGGTATCTGTCACCAGATAATGATGCAGGCAGCTGACAGACGGAATTTTCAGCCCGAACCACTCGCCTACCTGATTGGCATAGGAGCCCGCCGCGATCACCACATGCTCGGCCAGCACGTCGCCTTTTTCCGTGCGCAGCAGCCACATGTCCCCCTTGCGGGAGGCGCCCAGCACCTGATTGCGCCGCTCGATCCTGGCGCCGCGCGCGCGGGTGGCGGCGGCCAGTGCCATGGTGACGGACGAAGGGTCGATATGCCCGTCCTCGAATGTGCGCACCGCCGCCTTGACATCGTCCACTTTGTAAAACGGGTTCACCCGGGCGACCTCTTCCGGACCGACCAGCTCCATCGGCAGGTACAGCAGCTTGCCGACCCCCATGATCGACTTCATCCAGTCGGCCTCATCGTCGGTTGTGGCAATGCGAAAGCCGCCGACCTCATGCCAGCCGATGCTCTGGCCGGTCTCCTGCTCGACCCGCTTGTAGGTCTCGATCGAGGTCTTGTTGATCCAGCCCATCAACCGGCTGCCCACCGCATGGGCGATCTGTCCCGCCGCGTGCCAGGTGGAGCCTGAGGTGAGCTCCGCCTTCTCGAACAGGATCGTGTCGGTCCAGCCGTTCTCGGCCAGCTGAAACTGGGCCGCCACGCCCATGATACCGCCGCCGATAATGGCAACCTGTGTGGTGCGTATGGTATCAGTCATGGGCAAACGCCTCTTTGGCGGGCTTCAGCGACGCCTTGGCCCCATAGCGGATGCAGGCGATTTCGACCTCGAAGCCGGAAACAACTGTTTCGCTGGCAAGCTGATCCGGCGGCGCATCTATCATCGCCAGCGCAACCGAACGGCCATAGCGGTAGCTCCAGGCGGCCGAGGTGATCTGGCCCACAACTTTGCCGCCGTAGTAAACCGGCTCATCATGGATTGGGATCGCCTCCGGGTTGTCGAACAGGATCGAGACGATCCGGCGATCCGGGATAAGGTGCTGCAGCACGTCCTCACCCACAAACCCGGTGCCAAAAGCGCAAAAGGCCCCCAGCCCGGCCTCCTGCGGCGTGGTGCCGGGGCCCAGTTCATGGCCGAAGGCCCGGAAACCGCTTTCGATCCGCAGCGAGCCGCTGGCAAAAAGCCCGGCGTGGCTCGCCCCCGCTGCGACCAGCGCCTCATGGGCCGCCATCGCCATGTCGGCGGGGATATAGAGCTCATAGCCCTCCTCGCCGGTGAAGCTCAGCCGCCCGGCCCAGCCGCGCGCCAGGCCGATCTCCGCGGGAGCAAACTGGAAGCGTTTCAGATCCGGCACCGGGCTGTTTGAAGTGGCTTGCAGCACTGCGCGGGCCTGAGCACCTGCCAGGCCAAGGATTGCATAGCCGCTGGTCACATCGGTGAACTCGACCTGGAAGGCGCCCTTGGTTTCGCGCATACGCTTCAAATCGCGCACCACCTCGCCTGCACCCACGATCATCAAATAGGTCTGCGGCCCGTGCCGCTGCACCGTGACATCGCTTTCGATGCCGCCCTTGCGGTTCAGGATCTGGCTATAGGCGATACGGCCTTCGGCAATATCCATCTGCGCGGCGCACAGATGGTTGAGGAAAGCGCAGGCATCCGGCCCCTGCACCCAAATCTTGCCAAAGGCGCTCTGATCCAGGATGGCGGCGCCGTTGCGGCAGGCCTCCACCTCGCGGCCCACCTGATCGCGCCAGGCAGGCACCCCGAAGGTCAGCGGCAGATGCGCGGCCTCGCCGCCGAAATGCACCGCCCGCTCCCAGCCGCCGCGGCTTTCAAACCTTGCCCCGGCTGCAGCCAGACCTGCGTGGATTGGGGAGCGGCGCTGGCCGCGGGCGGTCTCCATGGACCGGCCCGGATAGGGATTGACGTAATGGCGGCCCAGCACCTCCGGGATGCGGGCCTCTAGCGCGCCCAGCACGTTCATTTCCGGGCTGAAGCGGCGGATGTCGGCCTCGTTCAGGTCCATCGTTGGCTCGCCCGCGATGATCCACTCGGCCATCGCGCGCCCTGCGCCGCCAGCCAGCGCGATGCCGGTGGAGTTCATGCCGCCCATCAGGAACAACCCCGGCACCTCGGGGCTTTCGCCCAGCATGAACTGGCTGTCGAGGGTGAAGCTTTCCGGCCCGTTCAGCAGCATCCGCACCTCGGCCTTCTCCACGGCCGGGATGCGGCGCAGGGCGTTTTCCATCATCGGCATGAAGTGGTCCCAGTCCTCGTCCAGCAGGTCAAAGGAGAAATCCCTGGGCAGCCGGTCCAGGGGCAGCCCCTTGGCGTGCGGCTCAAAACAGCCGACCAGAAGGCCCTCCACATCGTCACGGGCGTATAGGAAGGCGTCCTGATCATTGAGCGTCGGCAGATGCGCGCCTTTGCCCAAGGCCTGCACCTCTTGCAGCGGCTTGGTCAGGATGTAGAAATGCTCGCAGGCGTACAGCGGCATATGGGCCCCTGCCATCGCGGCCACCTCGCGGGACCACAGGCCGCAGGCGATCACCACTTCCTCCGCTTCGATCACATGCTCACCCGCTGCGACACCGGAGATCCGCCCGCCCGTCTTCTGCAGCCCGGTGACGGCAGTGTCCTCAAAAATCTGCACACCCCGTGCCCGCGCCCCCTTGGACAGCGCCAGCGCCACATCCGAAGGGTTCACGCGGCCATCCGCAGGCGACCAGACCGCGCCGATTACATCGCTTGTCTCGATCAGCGGCCATAGCTCCTTGGCGCGGGCGGCATCCACCACTTCGGCCTCCAGCCCGAATGCGCGGCCCAGCGACACCTGCCGCTTGATATTGGTCAGCCGGTCCGGGTTGGTCGCCAGCGTCAGCGAACCGGTCTGAGTCCAGCCGGTGGCCTGGCCGGTCTCAACCTCCAAATCCCCATAAAGGTCGATCGAATAGTTGATCAGCCTGGTCAGCGTCGCCGAGGGCCGCAGCCGGCGTACCAGCCCGGCCGCGTGCCAAGTGGTGCCGCTGGTCAGTTTGGAGCGCTCCAGCACCACGATATCCGTCCGCCCCTCTCGGGCGAGGTGGTAGGCGATGGAACAGCCGATGACGCCGCCGCCGATTATGACGGTGCGGGCGCGGGAAGGCAGGGTCATTGCAGCACTCCGTCCTGAACAAGCTCGGCAAACACCGCATCGAAGGCGTCCAGCGCCTCGCCGATCAGCTCCGGGGTATGCGCCGCAGAGGTCACGCAGGAGGTATGGCTCATCAGATCCACGCCGCGCACCAGCAGGCCGCCGCGCAGGCCAGCCACCAAGGCAGGCGGCACGCTGCGGATTTCAGCCGGGCTCAGCCCCGCCGGGTCTGTTGCGCCGAACAGCAGATGGCAGGTTGAGCTTTCGCCATAGGCGCACCCCGTGATGCCATGCTGTGCCATCAGCGCATTAAGGCCGCCGCGCAGGTGCTCTGCCATGGCATCGGCCTGCGCCTGCGCCTCTCCGGTGGCCAGCAACGGCATCGCCGCGCAGGCCGCGGCGGCAACCAGGGGGGAGCCGTTGAAGGTCCCCTTGTGGCTGACCGGCGGCGGCAGCCCGTCCCGCGCGGCGGCGTTGTTCATCAGCTCCATGATGTCCGCACGCCCGCAAACGGCCCCGCCCGGCAGGCCGCCGGTCACGACCTTGGCCAGCGCCGTCAGGTCCGGCACGATTCCGTCGCGTGCCTGCCGTCCGCCGGGTGACCAGCGCAGGCCGGTGATGATCTCGTCAAAGATCAGCACCGCCCCGGCAGCCCGGGCCGCGTCATGCAGGGCACGCAAAGTTGCCGAAGGCAGCGGCACCGAACCGTAATTCGCCCCGGAGGCCTCGATAATCACCGTGCCGATGCTGTTGTCCTGCAGGGCCGCCTGCATCGCCTGCGGATCGGCGGCGCAGACCTCGATCAGGCCGTTCACCGCGTCCGGCACTCCCAGGGACGCGGCCTGCAAACTGCCCGCCTTGGCGCCTTTCAGGGCATGATCGTGCCAGCCGTGATAGTGGCCGTCGACCCGCAGAACCTTGTCCCTGCCGGACCAGGCGCGGCCCAGCCGCATCGCCAGCATCGTCGCCTCGCTTCCCGAGGCGGTGAAACGGGTGCGTTCGGCGCAGGGAAACAGCCGGTTGACCCATTCCGCCCATTCAATCTCGGCCTCGTGGCAATCGGCGCTGAACACTGCGCGCTCCGCCTGCTCCTGCAGCGCTGCTACAATGGCGGGGTGGCCGTGACCCAGCATCTGGCTGGCCGACCCCATCTTGAAATCGATATAGCGGCGCCCCTCCGCATCCCATTTCTCGGCGCCAGCAGCGCGTTCGATATAAATGGGGTGCGGCGCGCGGTAGCGCAGCTCGTGGCTGACCCCGCCCGGCAGCGCCGCACGGGCTCGGGTGCTGAGTTCAAAGGTGTTCATGCGGGCCTGCCGATCTGTTCGCGGGTGAGCCGGATGTCGAATGCCGCGCGCAGCGCGCGGTCGGTCTCATCGCTGACATGCTGCGGAAAATGCGCACCCAGAATTTCACGGGCCGTGTCCCGCGCCGCGTCGCCCACCGGCCGGGCGCCAGCCTCCTGCCATTCGCGCGGGGACCGGCGGTCGCCGATATGCGGATAGAAGTAGTCTGATTTCATCCGCTCAAACGTGTGCTGCTCCCCCAGATAGTGGCCTTCGCCGCGGCACACCTGGGCGATCACATCAGCGGCAATGTTTTCCGGCGTCGCCTCGACCCCGCGGATTGTGCGCAGGATGTTGCCCAGCAGATCATTGTCGCTGACATAGGCCGCATGGCTGACCCCCAGCAGGCTCGCCTGCATTCCGGCCGCCTGGGTGACGATATTGGACCCTGCATGGGCGGCCATCGCCACGGCCAGCGATTTCTCGGCGCCGTATTGCGCGTCCAGGCATTTGGAATCGGTGATCCCCGCGATAGAAGAAACCGGCAGGCCGAAGTGCCGCCCCATCTGGGCCGCGCCCGCCATCAGGATCGCCTGCTCGCCGCCGCCGCCGCACATTGACCCGGTGCGCAGATCGGCCACCAGCGGCTTGGGGGCAAAAATTGCCTTGGCCTCCGGGTCCACCAGCCTGGCAAAGACCAGCCCGGCCAGCGTTTCGGCAACCGCCTGCACCAGCGACCCGGCGATTGTGGCGGGGCTGGTCGCCCCCGCCTGGCCAGCGCTGATCAGCTGCACCGGGAAGCCCGCCTTGATCGCGGCCTCCAGCACTTCGCAGGCCTCCTCGGCAAAGCGCATCGGCGGCACCACATGGCAGACCATCACCGTCAGGAAGGGCCGCGCCCGGAACGCGGCCTCGCCGCCGGCGATGCGGTAGCAGAGATCCGCGATCGGCCGCACGTTCTCCGGCGCGCTGATCGAGATCGAGACATGCTTGGAGGTGCCCATCAGGCAGGCGTAGGCGGTGTTCAAATCCATCACCGCGTTGTCCTCGATGTCGCGCGCCACCACCGAGCGGCTGAAATGGTGGATGTTCTCCATCCGGTCGACAATCCGGGCCGCGTCATAGAGGTCCGCCAGCGTCGAGTCGCGGTAGGCCCCGGTGTCGAGGTCGAACACCCCCGGCGCCGCGCCGCCGGTCGACATGTGGACTCGCGCGCCGCCGATCAGCAGATCGTTTTCCGGCTCCTGGCCGCACAGCGTGAACTCCTTCTGCGCGCCCTCCACGGCCCATCGCACCAAGGCACGCGGGAACAGCAGCCTGCAGTCTTCGGTCAGCTGCCCGCCGGCGGTGCAGACCTTGTCGATCATGGACGGTACGGCCTGGCTCAGCCCCAGCGTTTCCAGAAGCGACAGCCCCGCCTCCTCCACCAGCGCAACCTCCTCAGGCGCAAGCGGTTTCAGCCGTCCGCCTTCGACCCCGGGCCACACCGGCCTGACGCTGCCAGCCTCGCTGGCCGCATTAAGCCGCTCCTTGCGCCCGCGCCTTCGATTTCCGGATACCGCCATATCATGAGTCCAGCTAATTTCTCCCGGACGGTGATGCCAAAAACCCACGTTTACAAATGGTCTTTCCTCAGCAAATAATGAGCTTTGCTCATCTATGGAAACAGCATGCTGCCGTCTCTCTCCGCATTACGCGCCTTCGAAGCCGCCGCCAGAACGGGCAGCTTTCGCGCTGCGGCTGAGCATCTGTCCGTGACCCCCACCGCAATCAGCCACCATATCCGCGGCCTCGAGGAGCAGCTTGGCACCAAGCTGTTCAAACGCTCCGGGCGCGATGTGGTGCTGACGGAAGACGGGCAGCGGCTGGCTGAAACGGCGGTTCAGGCCTTCGGCATGCTGGAAGATGCCGTCCGCGCCCTGAGGCGCACGTCCCGCAAGACCGTGCGCGTTGCCACCGGGCCGATCTTCACTGCCCGCTGGCTGATGCCCCGGATCAGCGACCTCTGGGAGAAGCATCCCGAGATCGAGCTGGAAGTGGTGCCGTCTTATCAGCCCGGCACGCTGAACCGGGAAAACGTCGATATCGTGATCCGCTGGGAGCGCATGTCGGAGATGCCCGAAGGGGCTGTCAAACTGCTTGAACTCAGCCCGGTGGCAATTGCGTCAAATGAATTCCTCACCCGGTTCGGCCCTGTGAAATCGCCCGAAGACCTGTTGCAGCTGCCTCTGTTGCACCAGAGAAATCACTGGGGATGGCTGGACTGGTTCACGGCAATGAACGTGCGGGTTCCCGGTTCTCTGCGCGGTCCGGTATTTGAAGACGCCAATGTGCTTTTACGGGGTGCGGCCGAAGGCCAGGGGGTCATTGTCGGATGGCTGCCGCTGATTGACCAGGATCTGGCAGACCACCGGGTCGTCCGGCTCTTTGATGAGCAGATCGCCCCGACCCATGGCTATTACCTTGAAGACCGCCATGGCAGCCGGACGCGCCGCGAAACGCAGGTGGTGCTGAAGTGGCTGACGGACCAAAGCGGCCGGGCCGGCATTGGACACCACTGACCTTCGGCCGGACTGATTTGGCCCGGCGGAACCGGCTTGCCGGGAACTGTCTGGCGAACCTCCGGCGGCCGGTATCTTCCCTGATAGACGAAACCAAACAGTCGGATTGCAGGCATTAGCCCCCTGTCGGAGAAAGGCTGCTTCCCGCCTTGCTTGTGCCGTTCTGTCTGCCGGAAACCCCCGGCGCGGAAATCCGGCCGGCCGCCACCGGGGCCGCGCCGTTTCCGTCAGCCCTGGGTGAACAGCTGATAGCCCGGGTGGGCGACGGCGCACAGGCTGGTGATCGGGGCATCTCCGATCCAGGTGGTGCGCTCCATGACGAACAGCGCATCCCCGACCTTGCTCTGGAGGATTTCACTGTCGCTGCCGGTGCCGGGGCGGGCGTACAGCCGCAAATCGCATCTGCTGTAGGGGCGGTTGCGGACCAGCCATTCGTTTGCACTTTCACGGCTCAGGTCCACCGACGCTATCTCCGGCACGGTTTCCAGGCAGATCCAGCGGTCTTCGAAGATATAGGGGCGGCTGTCAGCGAGATGCAAAGCCTCCACGCGCAGCATCGGGCGGGCCTCTGGCAGGCCGAAGTTGGCCATGATGGCCGGGGGGGACGGCTGCATGGACTGCCGGATCAGCTGGTAGCGGTAGACGCTGCCTTTCTGTTCGACCTCCAGCCGGGTGATCGGGATGTTGAGAGTCGCTCGCGTCACCGGATCGCGCCGCACCATGGTGCCGCCCTTGCGGCGCCGTTCCACCAGCCCGCTTTGGGCGAGGTCGCGCATGGCCCGGTGAACGGTGGAGCGGGCGCAGCCGAACCGGGCAGCGAATTCCTCGTCCCGCGGCAGCTTGTCTCCCGGCCCGTAGGTGGAGTTCAGGATCATCTCCCGGATGCTGTCCCGGATTGCCACCCAGGAATGCCGCTGCTTTTCCGCCATCTAATATCCCCCAGATCAAACGGGAAAATGCTTACTGCCGCTCCATATTTCATTCAGCGCAGTAAGGCGAACGCGAACCGCGCAACCGTGATTGACATTAATATGTAGCTACATATTAATGTAAAGCACGTACAAAACAAGGCTGATTCTGCGCTGCCCGCGCCCGGTCACCGCAGGTCCACCGACAGACGGAGGAATGGAGACATGGAAAGACGTGAGTTTCTGAAAGCGGGTGCGCTTGGCACCGCAGCCGCGGCGCTGGCCAGCCCGGCCATTGCCCAGGGCAAGATGCAGTGGAAGATGGTCACCGCCTGGCCCAAGAACCTGCCCGGGCCCGGTGTCGCGGCGCAGATGCTGGCCGACCGGATCACCACCCTGTCCGGCGGCCGGATCGAAGTGAAGCTGTTTGCCGCAGGCGAGCTGGTGCCGGGCCGCGGCGTGTTCGACGCGGTGTCCGAAGGCACGGCTGAGCTGTACCATGCGGTGCCGGCCTACTGGGGCTCCAAGTCCAAGGGCATCCTGCTGTTCGGCTCGCAGCCTTTCGGCCTGCGCGCGGATGAGCAGTTCGGCTGGCTGTACCACGGCGGCGGCCAGGCGCTTTATGACGAGATGTACGGCCGCTTCGGCATCAAGCCGTTCCTTTGCGGCAACTCCGGCCCGCAGTGGGGCGGCTGGTTCAAGACCGAGATCAACTCTGCCGAAGACCTGAAGGGCCTCAAGTTCCGCACCACCGGCCTGGCCTCGGAAATGGCGTCGAAACTGGGCATGGCCGCGGAGGCCACCAGCGGCCCGGCGATGTTCCAGGGCCTGCAGACCGGTGCGCTGGATGCCGGCGAATTCATCGGCCCCTGGACCGACAGCGCGCTCGGCTATTACCAGGTCGCCAAGAACTACTACTGGCCGGGCGTGGGCGAGCCGTCGTCGGCCGAAGAATGCGGCGTCAACGCCAGCGTCTTCGCGGAATTGCCGGAAGACCTGCAGCAGGTGGTGTCGCTGGCCTGCGAGAGCCTCTACAACCCGGTCTGGACCGAATACACCACCAAACACGCGCTGGCGCTGAAGAAGATGGTGGATGAGGACGGCGTGCAGGTGAAGATGTTCCCCGAGGACGTGATCGCCGCCATGGGCGCAGCCGCCAAGGAAGTGATCGCCGAGCTGCAGGAGGACGAGGACGAGCTGGTGCGCCGCATCACTGAAAGCTTCCTCTCCTACCGCGACAGCGTCGGCGGCTACATGACCTATGCCGACAACGGCCAGATGAACGCCCGTGCCTCGGTGATGGGCTACTGATCTTTACAAAGACCGCCGGCATCCGGGTGACCGGGCGCCGGCTTTTTGACGGGGGAGAAACGCAGGATGCTACGGGTTGCGGAGGCGCTGGACGGCCTCAACCGGGGGCTGACGCTGGGGATACGCTGGCTGGCGCTGCTGATGGTGCTGGCGCAGTTTGCCATTGTGGTCGGGCGCTACGTGTTCGGGGTGAACTCCATCGCCGCGCAGGAAAGCGTCCTCTACATGCATTCCGCCCTGTTCATGCTGGCGGCGGGCTACACGCTGCTGGTCGACAAGCATGTGCGCGTGGATGTGTTCTATGCGGGCCTCAGCCCCCGCACCCAGCGCCGCATCGACATCTTCGGCCATCTGGTGCTGCTGCTGCCGTCGATGGCGGCGCTGCTCTACTGGTCCTGGCCCTCGGTGCGCAATTCCTGGGCCATCCTCGAAGGCCCGATCGCCGTCGGCGGCCTTGAGGCCGTGTTCCTGCTGAAATCGCTGATCCCCGCCTTCTGCGTGCTGGTCATGCTGCAATCCATCGCCCTGCTGATCCGCCTGTTCTCCGAAAGAGCCCCCCAATGACGGAATATCTCGACCTGGTCATGTTCGCGGCCCTGATGGCAGCGATCCTCATGGGGTTCCCGGTGGCCTTCTCCATTGCGGGCATTGCGATCCTGTTTGCCTATCTCGGCTGGGCGCTGGGGGTGATGGATATCTCGCTGCTGGGGGCACTGGGCCAGCGCGCCTTCGGGCTGCTGAGCAACCAGGTGCTGATCGCCATCCCGCTGTTCGTGCTGATGGGGGCGATCCTGGAAAAGAGCCGCATCGCCGAAGAGCTGCTGGACACCATGGGGCGGCTGTTCGGCCAGCTGAAGGGCGGTTTGGGCATCTCGGTGGTGCTGGTGGGGGCGCTGCTGGCGGCGTCGACCGGTATTGTTGGCGCCACGGTGGTGGCGATGGGCATGATCGCCCTGCCCGCCATGCTGCGCGCGGGCTACGACCCGCGGGTGGCGTCGGGCATCGTCTGCACGGCCGGCACGCTGGGGCAGATCATCCCGCCTTCGACGCTGCTGATCATCCTTGCCGACGTGATGTCCAACGCCTACCAGCAGGCGCAGTACGAACAGGGCAAATTCTCGGTCGAGGCGCTGTCCGTGGGCCAGTTCTTTGCCGCGGCGCTGGTGCCCGGGCTGGTGCTGGTGGCCCTGTACCTGCTCTATATCCTGATCCGGGGGTTCCTGCGCCCGCAGGATATGCCCTCTGCCCCGTCCGGGCTGGCGCGTCCCGGCCGCGGTCAGGTCGTGCGCGCCGTGGTGCCGCCGATCCTGCTGATCTTTGCCGTGCTCGGCGCCATCCTCGGCGGCGTTGCCACCCCCACCGAAGCCGCCTCTGTCGGCGCCATCGGCGCCCTGCTGATGGCCGGCGTCCGCGCCGGCGGCCCGGCCCGGCTGATCCTGTTCGGTGCGGCTGCACTGATCCTGCTGGGCGTCCTGTCGGGCCTGCATCCCATCCGGCTGCAGCGCAGCGACCTCAGCAGCGGCGACTTTGCGGCGGGGCTGTTTTATGCGCTGCTGGCCGCAGCCGGAGCCGTCGCGGTGATCGCCGCCCTGCGCAGCGGGCTGAAACAGCGCATCCTGCACGAGGCCGTGACCTCGACCACGACAATGACGGCGATGATCTTTGCCACCATCCTGGCCGCGGGCATGTTCTCGCTGGTGTTCATCGGCCTGGGCGGCGAGGAGCGGGTGGCGCATATCCTCGGCAACATGCCGGGCGGGCCGTCCGGGGCGCTGCTGTTCTGCATGCTGTTCATCTTCGTGCTGGGCTTCTTCCTCGATTTCGTCGAGATCTCGGTGATCGTGCTGCCGCTGGTCACGCCGACGCTGATCCTGATGGGGCATGACCCGGTCTGGCTGGGCATCCTGATCGCGATCAACCTGCAGACCAGCTTCCTGACCCCGCCGTTCGGCTTCTCGCTGTTCTACCTGCGCGGCGCCGCGCCGAAGGAAGTGACCACCCGCCACATCTATCAGGGAGTCGTGCCGTTCATCGGGCTGCAGGCGCTTGGTGTTCTGCTGGTCTGGCTGGTCCCAAGCCTTGCGACCTGGCTGCCCGCCGCGATTTTCTGACAGCGGGCGCCCTTCTTTTGAAACTGCCGTCCCGCATGCCGCGGCCTTCTATTCCGCGGCATGCGGGACGGCGGTCCGGGCCAGCAGAGCTGCGATATCGGAACGGCAGGAGCCGCAGTTTGTGCCCGCCTGCAACGCGGCGCCGACCTCTGCAACGCTCATCAGCCCGCCGCTTTCGATGGCCTGCAGAATGGTGTTGGCGCCGACGCTGAAACAGGCGCAGACCACCGGGCCGGGGTCGGGCCGGCCCGCCGCCGGAACGCCGGTCAGAGCCTCCGCCGCGCAGCTGCCCGGCAGCCCCGCCAGGTAATCCCGGCTGACCGCCACCGGCTCCGGCGCGGTGAACAGCGCCGCCATGACCCTGCCGTCCTGAAACAGCGCCAGCCGGGCAATGCCCTTGCGGCGGTCCGTCATCACCTGCGCTTCGGCCGCCGGCAGGGCGAACAGCTCCCGCGCAACCGCCTCAAGGTCCGCCAGCGGGGCCAGCCCGGCCAGTTCCGCCCGGTACCCGGCGCCGGTCCGTGCCACCGCCCAGTACTCCGTCCGCGGCGCCATCGGGCGGCACGAGACGGCAAACCCGTACCAGGCAGGCTGCCAGCGTTCCGCCGCAACAACGGCCCCCTTGCTTTCGGGCTGCCCCGAAACGGGGTCGGTGGCGGCGGCGACGAGGGTGTCGATGCGCGCCGAGGGGGCGGTTTCCCCGGTCCAGTGGATCGGCACGAACAGGTCGCCGGGCTGCACATCCGCGGTGATCCGGGCGCGCAGGATCGCCTGCCCCTGCGGACTGCTGAGGCGCAGCAGCTCCGCGGGCCGCACACCCAGCCGCCGCGCGTCTTCCGGGTGGATATCGGCAAAGGGTTCCGCCAGATGCCCCGACAGCCGCGCCGCCCGCGCGGTGCGGGTCATCGTGTGCCACTGGTCCCGGATGCGGCCTGTGTTCAGGCGGAACGGGTGGCGGCGGTCCTGCGCAGCAGCCGGCGGGCGCCAGCGGACCGGCAGCATGCGGGCCTTGCCGTCCGGGTGATAGAATTGCCCGTCTGCGAAGAAACGCCCGCCCTGGCGGCTGCGGCTGACCGGCCAGCGCACCGGGCGCAACCCTTCGTAGTCAGTATCGGACAGGGTGCTGAGGCCGGAGATGTCAAAGTCCAGCCCGAAACTGCCGGCAATCCCCGACAGCGCAGCATGCTCGCGGAATATCTGTGCCGGAGACTGATAATCGAACGCCGGGCCCCAGCCCATGCGCCGGCCCGCATCGGCCAGAATGTCCCAATCGGCGCGGGCCTGGCCGGGCGGCGGCAGAACCGCGCGCTGGCGGCTGATGGTGCGGTCCGAATTGGTGACGGTCCCGTCCTTTTCCGCCCAGGCGGCAGCGGGCAGCAGCACATCCGCCAGCCGCGCGGTGTCGGTGGCGGCGGTGATGTCGCTGACCACGCTGAACTCGCAGGCCTTGATGGCGGCAGAGACGGCATCGGCCTCCGGCATGGTGACGGCCGGGTTGGTGTGGATGATCCAGAGCGCCTTCAGCCGCCCCTCCCCTGCCGCGCGGAACAGGTCGACCGCCTTCAGGCCCGCCCGCTCCGGCATCGCCGGGGCGCCCCAGAACTCCTGCACGGCGGTGCGGTGGCGGCTGTTTTCCAGATCCATGTGGCAGGCCAGCATATTGGCCAGCCCGCCAACCTCGCGCCCGCCCATGGCGTTGGGCTGGCCGGTCACCGAAAACGGCCCGCAGCCGGGCTTGCCGATGCGCCCTGTGGCCAGATGGCAGTTGAGGATGGCGTTCACCTTGTCGGCGCCGGAGGTGGACTGGTTCACCCCCTGGCTGAAGATCGTCACCACCTTTTCGTTGCGCATCCACAGATCGCAGAAGGCTGCGATTTCAGCCTCCTCCAGACCGGTCACCGCGGCATCGGCGGCAAAGGCGGCTTCCAGCGCCGCGCCCAGCCCGTTCACTTGGCGCAGATACTCCGCATCCAGCGCGCCGCCCTCGTAGAGCGCCGCCAGCAGCCGGTTGAACAGCGCCGCGTCGCTGCCCGCGCGCAGCTTCAGATGCATGTCCGCCTGATCGCAACTGGCAGTGCGGCGCGGGTCGATCACCACCAGCCGGGTGCCGCGGGCCTCGCGCGCCGCCAGAATGCGCTGGTACAGAACCGGGTGGCACCAGGCCAGGTTGGAGCCGACCAGGACGATCAAATCGGCCTCTTCCAGATCATCATAGGTGCCGGGCACTGTATCAGTGCCGAAGGCGCGCTTATGCCCCGCCACGGTGGAGGCCATGCACAGGCGCGAGTTGGTGTCGATATTGGCCGAGCCGAGAAAGCCCTTCATCAGCTTGTTGGCGACGTAATAGTCCTCGGTCAGCATCTGGCCCGACAGGTAGAAGCCGACACTGTCCGGGCCGTGCTTCTCCACCGCCTGCCGGAACCTGGCGGCGACCAGGTCCAGCGCGCTGTCCCAATCGGTCTCCTGCCCGTTCACCTGCGGCGCCAGCAGGCGGCCCTCCAGCCCCAGGGTCTCCCCCAGCGCCAGCCCCTTGGAGCAGAGCCGCCCGCGGTTGGCCGGATGCTCCGGGTCGCCGCGCACCGCCAGCCCGCCCTGCCCGTCCTGGCGCAAGAGCACGCCGCAGCCTGTGCCGCAATAGGGGCAGGCGGAGCGGGTTTCCTGGCAGCTGTCCCCCGTCATCATGCGGCACTCCGCTTGCCGATGGCATCGCCATCAATCAGCAGGCGGCCGCTTTCGACGCGCACCGGGTAGGTGCCGATCCGGCCCTCATCCGCCCCCTGCGCCTGGCCGGTGTTCAGGTCGAACACCCAGTTGTGCAGCGGGCAGGTGACACTCTGGCCGTGCACGATCCCCTCGGACAGCGGGCCCCCCTTGTGCGGGCAGCGGTCGTCGGCGGCAAACACCTCCGCCGCGCCGGTGCGGAACAGCGCAACGCAGCCCACGGGGGTTTTCACCACCCGCGCGCCATGCAGCGGGATGTCTTCGATGTGTCCGATATCGATCCAGCTCATTCCGCGGCCTCCAGTGTGAGATTGGCAAGCGGCGCGTATTGCGCCCGCGTGGCGCTGTCCTGCGCGTGCTCCGCCCAGGGGTCCTTGCGGTAGACGGATTGCGACAGCTCGAACCGGGCGGCGAGCGCTTTGCGGTTCTCCACGTCGTCGACAATTTGTTCCTTGACCCAGTCGAGCCCCACCTTGGCGAGCCATTTGTAGATCCGGTCCAGGTACTTGGCGTTTTCGCGGTAGATCTGGGTCATCGCCGAGATCACCTCGATCGCTTCTTCCTCACTTGCCACCTTGCACAGCAGCTCGGTGCCCTTGATCTCCATGCCCGCAGCACCGCCGACGTGGATCTCGTAGCCGCTGTCGACGCAGACCACGCCGATGTCCTTGCAGGTCGCCTCGGCACAGTTGCGCGGGCAGCCGGAGACCGCGAGCTTCAGCTTGTGCGGAGTCCAGGACCCCCACAGGTGCTTTTCCAGCTTGATGCCCAGCCCGGTCGAGTCCTGGGTGCCGAAACGGCAGTGATCGGTGCCGACACAAGTCTTCACCGTGCGCAGCCCCTTGGAATAGGCATGGCCCGACACCAGCCCGGCCCGGTTCAAATCCGCCCACATCGAAGGCAGGTCCTCGCCCCTGACGCCCAGCAGGTCGATGCGCTGACCGCCGGTCACTTTGACCGTCGGCACGTCGTATTTGTCCGCGGCATCGGCAATGGCGCGCAACTCATCCGGGGTGGTGATGCCGCCCCACATCCGCGGCACCACGGAAAAGGTGCCGTCCTTCTGGATGTTGGCGTGCTTGCGCTCGTTCACGAAACGGCTTTGCGGATCGTCCTGGTATTCCAGCGGCCAGTCCGCCAGCAGGTAGTAGTTCACCGCGGGGCGGCAGACATGGCAGCCGTTCGGGGTGGTCCAGCCCAGTTCCTGCCAGACCGCGGCCTGGCTCTTCAGCTCCTGCGACTTGATCAGGCGGCGCACGTCCTCGTGGCTGAGATCGGTGCAGCCGCAGACCGGCTGCGCCTGCGGCATCTTGAAGTCGTCGCCCAGCGTCACTTGCAAAAGCTGTTCGACCAGCCCTGTGCAGGTGCCGCAAGAGGCGCTGGCCTTGGTCGTGGCGCGGATGGCGCCGAGGTCGGTGGCGCCGCCTTCGATGGCGCTGGTGATCTGTCCCTTGCAGACGCCGTTGCAGCCGCAGATCTCCGCCTCAGGCGGCAAGGCTGCAACGGCTGACAGAGGGTCCGCGGAGGCGCCCCCCTGGAAGGCCGGGCCGAAGATCAGCGTCTCGCGCATCTCGTCAATGTCGGTGCCGTCTTTGATCAGCCCGAAGAACCAGCTGCCGTCGGCGGTATCGCCGTACATCACCGCGCCGACCAGCCGGTCGTCCTCGATCACCAATCGCTTGTAGATGCCGCGGGAGGGATCGCGGAAGACAATGTCCTCGCGGGTCTCGCCCTCGGCAAAGTCGCCCGCGCTGAACAGGTCGCAGCCGGTGACCTTGAGCTTGGTGGCCAGCTCCTTGACCACAAAGGCATTCGGCTGGCCCAGAAGGCTGTCCGCCAGCACCTTCGCCTGATCATAGAGCGGCGCGACGAGGCCGAACAGGTGGCCGTCGAACTCCACGCATTCGCCGACCGCATAGACATCCGGGGCCGAGGTCTGCATCTGCGCGTTCACCTCGATTCCGCGCGCCACATCCAGATGCGCGTCAGTGGCCAGCCGGGTTTCCGGGCGGATGCCCACCGCCATCACCACCAGATCGGCCCCCAGCGTCTCGCCGCTCTCCAGCAGCACCGCCCGGGCGCGGTCCTCGCCCAGGATCGCCTTGGTGGCGGCCTGGGTTTTCACGGTGATGCCGCGCGCCTCCAGGTCCTTGCGCAGCAGGTACCCCGCGGCCTCATCCAACTGGCGCTCCATCAGATGGCCCGTCAGGTGCAGCACGGTCACATCCATGCCGCGCTCCTTCAGCCCCGCGGCCGCTTCCAGCCCCAGCAGGCCGCCGCCGATCACCACCGCCTTGCCGCCCTTGGCAGCGGCCTCGATCATCGCGTTGGTGTCATCCAGGTCGCGGTAGGAGATCACTCCCGGCAGATCATGCCCCGGCACCGGAATGATAAAGGGGGCGGAGCCGGTGGCGATCACCAGCTTGTCATACGGCACATGGCCGTTTTCGCCCTCCACCACCTTCATCTCGGGGTCGATCTTCACCACATGCTCGCCGAACCGGCAGGTGATGCCGCGCTCCGCGTACCACGCGTCCGAGTGGGTGACGATCTCCTCATAGGTCTTCTCGCCCGACAGCACCGGGCTCAGCATGATGCGGTTGTAGTTGCCGCGCGGCTCGGCGTTGAAAAGGGTGATGTCATAGGCGCCGGGATCCGCGTCGAGCAGATGCTCGATCACCCGGCCAGAGGCCATGCCGGCCCCGATGATGACGAGTTTCTGGGTCATGGTCTCACTCCGCTGCAATCTTGTCTGCGGCCGGTTTGGGGGCCGGCTTGGCCCCGTGCTCGTATTCCTCCAGGAAATCGAGCACCTCCTGCCGGTAGGTGTAGTAATCCGGGTGCTCCAGCAGCGCCTTGCGGGTGCGCGGGCGCGGCAGGTCCACCTCGGTGATCCTGCCGATGGTGGCCTGCGGCCCGTTGGTCATCATCACCACCCGGTCGGCCAGCAGGATCGCCTCATCGACGTCATGGGTGACGCAGATCGCGGTCACCTTGGTGCGGCTCCAGACCTCCATCAGCACCTCCTGCAGCTCCCAGCGGGTCAGGCTGTCGAGCATGCCGAAGGGTTCATCCAGCAGCAGAAGCTTGGGCGACAGCGCAAAGGCGCGGGCGATGCCGACCCGCTGCTGCATGCCGTTCGACATCGCGTTTGCGGGCTTGTCCATGGCGTCCGCCAGGCCGACGCGCTCCAGGTAGTATTCCACCACGTCCTGCCGCTCCGCCTGCGACGCCTTGGGATAGACCTTGTCGACGCCGATGGCGCAGTTCTCCCGCGCGGTCAGCCAGGGAAACAGGTTCGGCGACTGGAACACCACCGCGCGCTCGGGGTCGGCGCCCTCCACGTGGCGGCGGTCCAGCTTGATCGCCCCCTTGGAGATCGGGTTCAGCCCGGCGGCCATCGTCAGCACCGTGGATTTGCCGCAGCCCGAGTGGCCGATCAGCGAGATGAACTCGCCCTTGTTGATCTTGAGGTTGAAATCCTCGACCACGGTCAGCGGCCCCTTGGGCGTCGGGTAGATCTTGTGCAGCTGCGAGAAATCCAGAAACCGCTCCTCGGTGATCGACTTCGCGGCCTCCGCCACAGCCGCCGGCAGCCCGTGGATCGGGGTCACGTCCGGCAGGGTCTTCGTGCCTTCGGCCCGCGCCTTGATGCCCACATCCATCAGGCAGGAGGTGACCGACGCCCGCAGGCGCTTGAAGCTCTCGTCCGTGTTCATCGCGGAGCGGTCGCGCGGGCGGGGAATGGCGACGGTGAACTCCTCCCCCAGGCTGCCGTCCGGGTTCAGGACGAGGATGCGGTCGGCCAGCAGAATGGCCTCATCCACGTCGTTAGTGATCAGCACGCAGGTCTTCTTGTCCGCCTCCCAGATCGCCTCGATCTCATCCGCCAGATTGGCGCGGGTCAGCGCGTCCAGCGCCGACAGAGGCTCATCCAGCAGCAGCATCTCCGGATCCATTGCCAGCGCCCGCGCCACGTTGACCCGCTGGCGCATCCCCCCCGACAGCTCCGCCGGACGGCGGTGCGCAGCGTGGCTGAGTCCGACCATTTTCACATAATGGTCCACCTTCGCCTGTTTCTCCGCCCTGGACAGGCCGGGAAAGACCGTGTCCACCGCAAGCGCGACATTGCCGTTCACCGTCAGCCACGGCATCAGCGAATAGCTCTGGAAGATCACCCCGCGCTCGGGACCGGGGCCGGTGACCTCCCTGCCCCGGTACGTGACCGCCCCCTCCGCCGGTCTCTCCAGCCCGGCCATCAGGTTGATCAGGGTTGTCTTGCCGGTGCCGGAAAAGCCCAAAAGCACCAGGAACTCGCCCTCCTGAACCTGCAGGCTGATGTTGTTCAGAACGTCGGTGCGGCCGGTGCCCTCGCCAAAGCTCTTGGAGACATTGCTGAATTCAAGAATGCTCATGACGGCTCACCGGTTGTTCGTGAAGGTAAACAGCGACTGCAGCGCGTACATCACCCGGTCCAAGAGGAAGCCGATGACGCCGATGGTCAGCACCGCAACGATGATCCGGGCCAGCGACTGGCTGGAGCCGTTCTGGAATTCGTCCCAGACGAATTTGCCGAGGCCCGGGTTCTGCGCCAGCATCTCAGCCGCGATCAGCACCATCCAGCCGACCCCCAGCGACAGCCGCAGCCCGGTAAAGATCAGCGGCAGCGCCGACGGCAGCACCAGCTTGGTGATCTTGGTATAGGTGTTCATTTTCAGAACCTTGGAGACATTCACCAGGTCCTTGTCGATGGAGGCCACTCCCAGCGCGGTATTGATCAGCGCCGGCCACAGCGAACACAGCGTGACGGTGATGGCCGAGACCAGGAACGACTTTGAGAACAGCCCGTCGTTGGTGGCATATAGCGCCGAGACCACCATGGTCACGATCGGCAGCCAGGCCAGCGGCGACACCGGCTTGAAGATCTGCACCAGCGGGTTGATGGCCGCGTTCGCGGCCGGCGACAGGCCCGCCAGAATGCCCAGCGGGATCGCCACGGCGGCGGCGATCAGGAAGCCGAAGAAGACGGTCAGGATCGAGGTCCGGATCTGCTGGTAATAGGACGGCGCGCCGGTATAGGGGATATCCTTCACCCGCTCCGGCTGGCCGCGGTCGATGAACCGCTGGTTGCGGGCCTCCACTTTCTCGTAATGGGCCCGCTCCTTGGCGGCCTTGGCCTGCGCATCCTGATGCAGGTTCACCGCTTCGGTCCACACCGCACCCGGGCCGGGGATGGCGCCCAGCGAAGTCTGCACCTTGGGCGCCAGCACGGCCCACAGCATCAGGAACGCGGCAATGGCGATGACGGGAACCGCCAGCAGCCGCCAGATTTCCTTGATCTGCGCCTTGGGATTGTCCCCGGCGGCGGCTTTCAGAACCGGGGTCACCCAGGCCAGGCCAAAGACCTGGAACCAGGCGTCCATCTTGTTGATGCGGGTGAACAGCCGGGCGCGGCGGGCCTCGGTGCTCAGCGTGTCGGGGTCGGCGATCGTCATGGTGTCGTCCTCTGGGTATTGCGGGGAGGGAGGAGAGCGGCGCCGGCCCTTGCCGGGACACTGCCCTCCCGTCCGGGATCAGCCCTGAATGGCGCTGCCAACGACGGTCTGGCCGGACTTCAGTCCGATCGGCAGGCTGTCGATATAGGCGTTGGGCGTTTTGCCATCGAAGGGGATGCCGTCGATGATATCTTCCGCCGGGGTCGGGGCCTTGTAGCCATCGCTGTCCCAGGGAAAGTCCTCGGGGCTGGCAAGTCCCTCATCCACAAGCATTTTTGCGGCTTCCAGATAGATCTCCGGCTTATAGACCGAGCGGGCGACCTCGTCATACCAGCTGTCCGGCTTGGGCTCGGCAATCTGCCCCCAGCGGCGCATCTGGGTCAGGTACCAGACCGCGTCCGAATAGAACGGATAGGTGGCGTTGTAGCGGAAGAACACGTTGAAATCCGGGACGTCGCGTTTGTCGCCCTTCTCGTATTCGAAGGTGCCGGTCATCGAATTGGCGATCACCTCGTAATCGGCGCCGACGTACTCGGGGCGCGACAGGATCTCCACCGCTTCCGGGCGGTTGGCGTTTTCGTTTTCATCCAGCCACTGGGCGGCGCGGATCAGCGCCTTGACCACCGCCAGAGTGGTGTTCGGGTTTTCCTCGGCAAATTCCGCGGTGATGCCGAACACCTTTTCCGGGTTGTTCTTCCACAGTTCGTAGTCGGTGATCACCGGCACGCCGATGCCCTTGAACACCGCCTGCTGGTTCCACGGTTCGCCCACGCAGTAGCCGGAGATCGTGCCGGCCTCCAGCGTGGCGGGCATCTGCGGCGGCGGCGTCACCGACAGGAACGCCTCGGCGCCGATCTGGCCGGTCACGTTCTCGGGCGAGTAGTAGCCGGGATTGATGCCGCCTGCCGCCAGCCAGTAGCGCAACTCATAGTTGTGAGTGGAGACCGGGAACACCATGCCCATGTTGAACGGCTTGCCCTTGGCGTTGAAGTCCTCGATCACCGGCTTCAGGTAGGAGGCGGAGATCGGATGCGCGATCTTGCCGTCCGCATCCGTGGGCAGGTTCGGCTTCATCATCTCCCAGACCTCGTTGGACAGGGTGATGCCGTTGCCGTTCAGATCCATGGAAAACGGCGTGACGATATGCGCCTCGGTGCCGTACCCGATGGTCGCGGCCAGCGGCTGGCCTGCCAGCATATGGGCGCCGTCCAGCGTGCCGCCGATGACGCCGTCCAGCAGAACCTTCCAGTTCGCCTGCGCTTCCAGCGTGACAAACAGCCCCTCGTCATCGAAAAATCCCTGCTCATAGGCCACCGCCAGCGGCGCCATATCGGTCAGCTTGATAAAGCCGAAGGTCAGCACGTCCTTTTCCAGCTCCAGGGTGCCGGCCAGGGCCGGTCCGGTCAGTGCAGTCGAGGCCGCAAGCGCCATGATGAGTGTCTTCATCGGGTTGGTTCCTTTTCCTAGCTGCGTCCGGCGGCGGGCGCCGGAACAGAAAAAAGCCGCTGACACGCACCGCCGGGAGGAGTGGCGGTGGGTCGAGCGGCTTTGCTCAGTGAAACCCGGTCTTCGGGAAAAATCTCAGTCAGGCTCCGTTGCCTGTCTGACCTCAGACTGCCCGAAGACCCGCCCTGCGCCAAAGGTTTCTTTGCTCCCGCAGCAAGAAATTCTGCATTGCAGCGTAAAGGCGCGGCAAGCTGCCCGTTTTTTCATCAGTCTGCGGTCAGGGGATCAAAAACGCGGCCGTCGAAAAACCGGTTCCGCATCAGGCTGACAGCTTCCGATTCTCCGGCGGCCAGCAGCGGGGCGCCGATCGCGCCCTCCAGTTTCGAGGAGGCGCCCGGCAGTTCCGCACCGGTCCCGCGCAGGGCGGCACGGTACAGATCGCTGCGGAATACCGACCCGGCTGTTTCCAGCGCCGTCTGCCGGTCCAGGCCGTTCCGCCGGGCCAGCTGCAGGGCAATCCATTGCGCCTGGCTGCGCCAGGGAAAGCCCGCGGCGCCTTCATGGAAGCCGATAAATCCGGGGGCTTCGCGCTGCAGCCCCTGCGGCGTCACCGTGAACTTTCCCGACAGCGCGCGCTCGATGATTTCGGCGGGCAGATCAAGATACCGCCGGGCGGACAGGATTTCCGCCGCCAGCCCGCGCGAGGCCGGATCGGCCAGCCAGCGGCCTGCGCGCCACAGCGCCCGGATCAGGCGGCCCGCCAGGCCGGGTTCCGTGTCTGCCCAGGCGCTGCGGACCGCCAGCACCTTTTCCGGTGCAAAGGACCAGATCGCCCGCCCCGGCAGCAGCAGCGCGCCGGCCCCCTGCTCCACCGCCATCGACCCCCAGGGTTCGCCTACGCAGAAGGCATCGATCTCGCCGCTGCGGATGGCCTCAGCCATCAGCGGCGGCGGCACCGTGCGGATGCCGATGTCCCGGGGCGTGCCCGCCCCCAGCCCTTTCAGCCAGTAGGTCAGCAATTCGGCATGCATGGAGAAGGGAAACGGGACGCCGATCCGCAGCTCCGGACCGGCGGCGGCAAGCAGCGCCCTGCCCGCGGACACGGCATCATCAAAGGCGAAGCTGTGCCCGGCGCCGGCCAGCCTGCGGGCCAGGCCGCTGCTGACCCCGATCACCGTGCCGTTGACGGACAGCACCGACAGCACCGACAGGGGCGCGCTGGCGCCGCCAAGGCCAAGCGCCGCGGCAACCGGCACCGGCGCCAGCATCTGGGCGGCGTCCACCTGGCCAAAGGCCAGCATGTCCCGCAGCGACGACCAGGAGGGCGCGCGGTGCAGCTCCAGCGTCAGTTTCTCTTCGGCGGCAAAGCCCATTTCCTGCGCCGCAATCAGCGGCGCCGCATCGGTCAGCGGGACATAGCCGGCGGGGATCCGGGTCACGCTCATGCCAGCAGCCCCGCCGCCGTGACCAGCGCCTGCGCCACCTCGGCGACGCGCTTGTTCTGGTCCATCGCAGCCTTGCGCAGCAGCGCATAGGCCTCGTCCTCGCCAAGGCCCCGGGCCTTCATCACCATCCCCTTGGCGCGGTCGATGACCTTGCGCTCTTCCAGGGCGCGCTTGGCCTCGGCAAGCTCTGTCCGCATCCGCTGGAACAGCCGGAACCGGGCGATGGCGGCATCCAGAACCGGCTTCAGCCGGGCGGGCTGCAGCCCGTCGACCACATAGGCCGACACCCCCGCCTCCACCGCGGCGGCGGACAGCCCGTCCGCGCTGCGGTCGACGAACATCGCCACCGGCCGGTCCTTGGGGCCGGAGGCCAGCGTCAGTTCCTCCAGCACATCGCGGGAGGGGTTGGCGATATCGATCAGCACCACATCCGGGTCGCGCATCTGTATCTGACGTGCCAGGCCCGAGGGTTCCGAGATCACCTGAATGTCGAATTCCCCGGCGTCCCGCAGCCCGTCCACAATCATGAACGCGCGTTCGCGGTCGGTTTCGACAACAACAATGGACAGGGCATCGGGCATGCGCCAGAGCATGTTTCAAGCCGCAAAAGGCTGTAAAGGCCCGCAGCGCCCGGCGCGCTGCCGGACCCCCTCGGCGCCGTTTTTTTGGGCAAACTGTCCAATCTTTTGGCTGGAAAAGGAGCGCCGGGCAGCAGCCCGGACAGCGCGCCCGGGCTGCAAACCCGCGAAAACCGCTGAAACCCTGCTGCGGGCTGAGATTAATCACAGGCAGCCCCCTGCGAAAACGGCCATAGCACGGAATTTCAGCCAACATTGTTTATTTTCAACCGCTTGCAAGGCGTAAGTTCCATGAGGGCACCAAAACCGCTAAACGGCGGCCCCTGTGGCCCATGAAACGCCGGCCTGACGCCCCCGCCTGCCCTGGCTGAAGAGGTTTCGCAGCGAAACCTGCCCCCGTTCAGCCTGCGGCGTTCAGCACCGCCTGCCGGATGCGGGACCTCCCCTGCCCTGCCCCGCAGCGGACGGCCTGCGCGCAGCGGCCGCCACGCCTGCCGGCCCCTCTCCTGCCAGGACCGCTCTCCGCCACTGGCCAGAGAGGAACGGCAGAGCCTGCGCCGGTGACCCGGTGCGGGCCGGGTGCGCCGGCCCGGAAACCGGCGGTATCCGCTCCCGGCCCCGGGCCGTCTGGCAGGCGGCGCGTTTCTCAACCAAGGTATCCCCGTGCCCCGGTCAGGAGGTTTCGCAGCGAAACCTGGACCGCAACCGCTCGGGCCTGACATGCACTTCCGCATGCCCGGCACGGCACCGCCCTGCCCTGCCGGTTTCAGCAACCGGCGGTGCAGCCGCTCCTGCAACTCCCCGCCGCCGCCTGTTTGGCTCATCAGCACCGGCATGAACTCGGCCCCGCACGGCTGCGGGCTGCCCGGCAGACCGCGGTCTCCCTGCCGCACAATCCCTTCTGTCCGGCGCGGGAGGTTTCGCTGCGAAACCGGGCCTGAACCAGCACCGAGGGCAGGCTTGGAAACAGCGCTGAAACGATGGCGCATCGTCTCTTCACCCGGCCCTGAATTCTGGTCTGGACAGAGGTTTCGCAGCGAAACCCCCGGCGCCGGGGCTGCCCTCCGGCTGCACCGGACGGGCCCGGATACGAAAAAACCCCGGCTGTGCCAGCCGGGGTTTCGCAGCGAAACCTGTTCCGAGGCCCCTGCCCGGCTCAGCCCTGCTCCAGCAGATGCCGCACGTTTTCCATCACCGCATCGACCAGGTCAGAGGTGACATTGGCGCCGTGAAAGCGGATCGCATAGCCGCCGGGGCCGAATTCCCGTTCGATCGAGATGCCGTTGGCCACCTGGGTCCGGCGGCTCTTCTCGACCTTCTGCGCGGTCTTGGGGCGGCCGCCGCGGGCTGGGTCCTGGGGGGCGCCTTCGGCCTGTTCGACGAACTGCAACACCGCGTCCCATTCCTCAGCCGCGGAGCGCGCGCCCGCCTGCTCCAGCGCCGCGCGCATCACCTCCGCCGACCCCGCCCGCAGCGCTGCCGCCAAACGCAGGCACTGGCGCTCATTGAGGCCGGTGGCATAGGCCAGCATGTCGCCCAGCTCCTCGTGGATCAGCGCAAAGGAGCGGATCTTGGAGCGCTTGGCCTTGGAGGCATGCTGGAACAGCACCGCCACCGCATCGTCGACGTTCTGGAAGATCCCGTCATGCACCGCCGAGGCCGCCGCCCGGCCCCGCTCGTACTGGCTGAGGCCGGAGCGGATCTCGTTCTCCTCGATCATAGAGACCAGCGCATTGGCGATGCTGCCGGGCTCGCGGATGAAGGCCGGGATGGTCTGGAACTGCTCACCGCCGCTGATCGCATTGAGGCGGCGGACCGCGGTCAGGCGTCGGTAGCCGGAGACCAGCGCGTATTTGCCCGCATCCTCCGGGTTCAGCGGCTCGAACACCTCGATCGGCAGCCGCAGCCCGTTGGCGGAGATCGAGGCCATCAGCTCCTGCATCTCCTCCTCGTCCAGCACGATGCGGTCGCGGTTGAGGGCGTCGGCGGTGATCTCGTCCAGCGGCAGCTCCACCGCCACCAGCCCCTTTTCCTCGGCTGCGCGCAGGCGGGCGGCGTCCGATTTGTCCCGCGCCGCGGCCTCGCGGTCGGCCTGGGGCAGGGGGTCTGCGTGGCGGGCGGCATCCGCCACCACATCGGCGATCGGGGGCCGCAGCCCGCCGGGGCCGCGGGCCAGGTCGCGGTCGATGCCGGCCTCGATTTCCTTCAGCGCCTCGGGCGAGGGGGTCTCAAGCTGTCTGCGGCGTGCCATCTGCTCTGTCCTCTTGCTGGGTCTGTTGTGCCTGCTCCATCTGCTGATCGCGCCACCAGCTGCCGATCAGAAGCTCCTTGAATTCCGCGTAGGTGCGGTCGAACACCTCGCGGCCGCGCACATAGGTCTCGCGGTTGAAGTTGCGGTAGTCGGCCTCGTAGATGCCGGACACGCTTTCACCGGCCTGGCCGACCAGGGCGGTGTAATCCTGCCGGTAGGCGTTCATCATGTCGCCGAAATAGGCCTGGATCACATTGGCCAGGTCGCTTTGCTGGCTGGCGTCGAAGCGGGTGATCAGGGCGCGGACCACGTCCCATTCGAACTTCATCTCCGGCAGCCCGGCGCGGCGGCGGGCGGCGTTCTCCCCGTCCTCGATCGAGGCGAAGGTGGAATAGAGCATGTCGAAGAACCGGCCGGTGGAGTCGAACTCCAGGAAGGAGGCGCCGAGCGGCACCATCAGGATGTCGGCGGCGGCCAGCGCGTTGATCGTCAGATAGCCGAGGGCAGGGGGGGTATCCAGCAGCACGATGTCGTAGTCATCGAGCGCGCCGCCCTGGTCCAGCGCGTTGGTTAGCGCGTCCCACAGCGCCCAGTTGCGCAGTCCCATGCGCCAGACCGGGATCTGGAACTCCGCCCAGTAGAGGTTCAGCTGGGCGCCGATGAGGTCGATGTTGGGCCAGTGGGTGTTCTGGACCACGTTTCGCAGCGAAACCTCCTTGGCCTCGGTCAGAGTCTCATCCAGCGGAATAGAGTCTAATCCGGAGGCGGCGCGGACCTTGTTCTCGGCCTCCACCGCCTCGGCGTAGTCGCGGGCGAGCAGGGGGAAGACGGTCTGCCATTCATCCGCCACCTGGCCGCCGAGGATCGAGGTCATGGAGCCCTGGGAGTCGAGATCGACCACCAGAACCTTGTAGCCGTCGAGCGCCGCGGACATCGCCAGATGCGCCGCGGTGGAGGTCTTGCCGACGCCACCCTTGAAGTTCGCCACCGCAACCACCTTGGCGGGCAGGCCCTCGGGCCGGTAGGGGCGGTATTCCTTGGTGGAGATGCCTTCGGAGGCGAAATGGTCGCGCAGCTTCAGCACCTCCTCCAGGGTGAACCATTTGGAGCCGCTTGCGCCCTCGCCCTGGGGCAGGTCGGGGTTCTTGTTCAGGACCCGGCGCAGGTGGGCCGGGGCGACCGGGATCAGGTAGCGGGTGATTTCCCAGGTGGAAAACTTGCGCAGCCGCTTGCGCCCGTCGGGGGCGTAGCCGCGCTTGGCCAGATCATCGCGGCCGCGGCCTGCAAACGCGGCTGCCTTGGCGAATCTGGCGGTGTCGACGAGATCGCCGAGCTTGGCCGCCGCTGCCTCAGGATCCAGGTTGAAATAGGGGGGCAGGGGGGTATCAGGTTTCTTTGCCATGTGCCTTATGCCTCGGGTAGATCGCCTGTTTGGCGTGTTATCCCGGTTTTTGTCGCACATCCTGGGCAGAAGGTGAATCATTATCTGGCAGCGCATCTGTTTTCCGCTGCCGTCCGTATCCCGCGGAATATATGAGTCTTTTCCCCGAAAACTACTATCGCACAAACAGGTTGAAATGTTGTGAATCTTTGATTCAGTTTAGAATCTTTGGATCAGGTATTCCCTTACTTATCATATCCTTACGGCGCATTGAGTACCTGGTTCCGGTATCAAGGGTACCCGTTTCCGGGATCATAGGCACCCGTCTGCGGGAACAAGGGTCCCGATTCGCAGGAGGACGGGCACCCGCGACTCAGGAAGGCCAAAACGGGCATTTCCGGGGGCCAGAATAGCCGGGAAAGAGGGGTTTTGGGGGCTGATTTTCCCGGAACTGAGCGCGCAGCCTCCAAAGGTACCCGTTTCCGGGATGGCGGTCTCCCGTAAATGGGTGCCCAAAGCAGGATTGAGCGCGGGTGCCTTTTCCGCCATAGTGTCCGGGAGCAGACCCCGCAGAGTCGCAAAGGCCAAAAGACGGGGCAGAAGGGCAGGGCGATGGACACCGAAAGTATCCCGCACAACAAGCTGACAGGCCCCCTGCGCCGGGGGTCGGTGAAGAAGAACGTGGCCGCCATCCATGTCTCGGGCAAGCTGACGCTGTTGCAGCGGAAGCTGTCGAATGTGCTCTTGCTCAATGCCTATGACGCGCTGGTCACCAAGCCCAAGCACCAGATCGACGCGCAGACGCTGTGCCTGATGGTGGGCTACAACTCCAACGACATGGAGACGCTGAAGCAGTCGCTGCGCTCGCTGGCGGAGACGGTGGCGGAATGGGACATGCTGGATGAGCAGGGGCGGCAGGAATGGGGGGTCAGTTCGCTGCTCTCTTATGCCAAGCTGTCGGGCGGTGTCTGCGAATATGCCTACTCTCCGGCGCTGGCAGAGAAGCTGCATGACCCCAAGGTCTTTGCCCTGATCAACCTGAACATCCAGCGGCGGTTCACCAGCGGCCATGCGCTGGCGCTGTATGAAAACTGCTACCGCTTTGTGCGGACCGGCTCGACCGGCTGGTGGGACATTGCGCTGTTCCGCCGCCTGATGGGGGTGGATGGCAGCGCCTATTACGAGAGCTTCAAGCATCTCAATGCCAAGATCATCAAGCCTGCGGTGGCGGAGGTGAACAAGACCTCCAACATCCTCCTGACGCCGGAGTTCAAGAAGATGGGCCGGCAGGTGGCGGAGGTGCGGTTCCGGATCAAGGAGAATCCGCAGCTGGCGATGCTGGATATCGACGACGGGGCAGGGGTGCGGCAGGGGGCTGTTTACACCCAGCTGATGGAGCTGGGCGTGAGCGACCGTCTGGCGCGGCAGTGGATTGCCGAGCATGGCGAGGAGTATGTGGCGGAGAAGGTCGGCTATCTGAAGGGTCAGAAAGGCGTGGACAGCCCGGTGCGCTATCTGAGCGCGGCCCTGCGCGACGATTACAAATCCGCGCCTGCCGAGGCTGCCCGGGAGGTTTCGCCGGAGGTGCTGGCGGCGGCGGAGGCGCGCAAGGCGGCAGAGGCCGAGGCGGCGCGGATGGCGGCGGCTGAGGATGCGGCCAAGGCGCGGGAGCGCTCCCTCAGGGCGCAGAAGCTGGAGCGGATCCGCGAGCTGGCGGCGGGGCGTTCGCCGACGCAAAGGGATGCCGACAAGCGGCTGTTCCTGAGCCGCCTGGAGGATGAGATCGACCGCGAGGAATTCCGCAACCGCGGCTGGGCGGCGGCCCTGCTGGCGGCGGAAATGGCCGCGTTCTGGGAGGAGCTGGTACCCGGCGCCTTCGAGGATTTGCCTGTTTAGAGCCTGTTTTCCGGGTTTGCCCGGGTGCGGCCTGTTGTAGGGAAAGGGAGGCGAGCGTGGTCCTGAAAGTGAAACCCAAGCGCTACGGCCCTGTGTTCGTGATCTTTGATGGCGGCGCTGAGCTGCGCTATGCCAGCGGCGAGGGGGCGGACAGCGGCCCCTGTCCGCCAGCCGGCTCGCCGGTGGAGACGATGCTGGCCGCGCTTGGCGCCTGCATCGTGCGCTCGGTGGAGTGGACGGCCAGCCGAAACAAGGTACAGCTGCCGCCGTTTCAGGTGCGGGTGGCGGGCGTCGGTGCGCCGGAACTGCCGGGGCGGCTGGAAACAGCTGAGGTTACCGTGATCGGCAGGCTTGCCGAAGACGCGGCGCTGGCCCGGCAGATCGCGACGCAGGCCAAGTCCTCCTGCACCGTCAGCAACTCGATGAACAGCGCGGTGACGGTGAGGCTGGAGGAGCGCTGACAGCGCTATCTGGTGAAGCTGATCGGCAGGCTGAGGCGGATCTGGCTGGCTTGCAGCTTTTTCGGGGCGGGCGGGAAGTTTCCGGCGCGGGCGACGGCGGCAAGGGCGGCCTGATCGAAGGCGGCGATGCCGGAGGATTTTGCAATCCGGTGGTCCAGCAGGCGGCCGTCCCGCGCGACGGTGAGGCGCAGGATCACCTGGGCCTGGCCGCGGGCGCCGGAAGGGTAGCGCTTGCGCCGCTCGATGCGGGCGCGGATCTTGTTTCCCCAGACATTGCGCAGTTTGGCCTCGCGGCCCGGATTTGCGGTGGCGGTCCGGGCGCCGCTGGATTGGCCGGCCTCGGCACCGCCGCCTGCGCCCGCGGCGCGCTGGCCAGCCTGTCCGGCCGCGTTGCGGGTGGAGTTGGCCTTGGGTGGCGGAGTCGCTTGCGGTTTGGCCTGAGGCTCTTGTTTAGACTCTGATCTGCGCGGCTTTGGCGGCGGCGGCGGGGCGGTGTCTGCTTGCACCTGCTGGGCCGCCGCGGGTTGCGCGAGCGGGGCCAGCACCGCGGCGCGCGGCGCCCGGGCCAGCTCGATCTGCGGCAGCACCGGGGCCTGGACCTGCGGCAGCGGTTCCGCACTGGGAGGTGCGGGCTGCGGCGTTTCGGGCGGTTTCTGCCAGGCCTCGGCCATGCGGGCGACCTCGGCGCTGGCGGGCTGCAGCGAGACCAGCGCCTCGCCACCCGCGCCGCTGGACTGCGCCCCCGTGTCCGGCGCGCAGGCAAAGAGCGCGATGTGGATGAGGCCCGCGAGGCCCGCAAAGACGGTGAATTCGGCGGTGCGTCTCATGGGCGTTGCACCACCAGTTCGGCGCTGGAAAGGCCCGCCTCTGCCAGCTGGCGCAGGATGCGGGCCAGCGTCTTGGCCTCCAGCCGCGCGTCAGCGCGCAGCTGGACATTGGGGTGGCCCGCGCTGGCGGCGGCGAGGCGGGTGAGAGCGGCCTCATCCTCGGCCCCGTCGAAAAACATCCGGCCCTCGGCGCTGATGTAGAGCACCGGTTCGGCTTCCGGCGCGGCCTCGGAGGCGGCATCGGGCGGGGTGACGTCAAACGGGTCGGGCTGGGCCAGGCGCGAGGTCATCAGGAAGAAGATCAGCAGCAGGAACACCACGTTGATCATCGGCACGATGGATTCGGCGCGGGGGCGTTTCGGGGGATCGCTCAGGTCCATGGTGTTCCCTCACTCCACCAGCACGACGTTGCTGAGACCCGCCTGCTGCAACAGGGCGGTCACGTCAGTGATGCGCTGCAGGCTGGCGCCGTCGCGGCCGCGCAGGATCAGCATGTCGGCGGGGGATTTCATCAGCGGCGCCAGCGCCTGGGCCAGGTTCGCATCGGCCACCGGCACGCCGTTTACATCCAGGTTGCCGGGGCCGACGCCGATCAGGCGCGGCGGGCCGTCGTAGGTGCCGCCCTGGCCCGCAAGCGGCAGCTGCAGCACCGTGTCCATGCCAAAGCGCGAGGCCAGCATGAAGAACACCAGGAGCAGGAACACCACGTCGATCATCGGCGTCAGGCTGGGCTTGCGCCGGGGGCGCGGGGCGGGGGCGAGCTGCATCGGTTTACTCGGCGGCCAGTGCCAGCTGATCGGGCTGGCGGGCGACGAAAATGCGGGTGGCGCTGTCCTCCAGGTCGCGGCGGATGCGGGAGATTACGGCCTCAAACCAGGTCAGCGCGGCGGATGCGGGAATGGCCACACCCATGCCGGCGGCGGTGGTCAGCAGCGCCTCCCAGATGCCGCCGGCCAGCAGGGCGGGGTCGGCCTTGGAGCCTGCGGCCTGCAGCGCCTGGAAGGCGGCGATCATGCCCAGAACAGTGCCGAGGAGGCCCAGCAGGGGCGCGATGGTGGCAATCAGCTCCAGCGCGCCGAGGCCGGTGGCGGCGCCGGCCAGATGCAGCTTGGCGACCCGGGCGGTTTCCTCGCGGGCGCGGTCCTCCGGCAGGCTGGCAGTGGCGGTGAGGGCGGCGGTCACCACCTTGGAGCGCACGCCGATGCGGTTCTGCACGATGGCGAGCGCGGCGGCGCGGTCGCCGCGTTCAAAGGCGGCGACGGCATCGGCGGCCTTGCCGCGGGACCAGGCGCCGATCAGGGCCAGCCGCCAGATCTTCCACAGGATCAGCGCCAGGGTAATGACCGAGAGCGCGGCAATCGCCCAGATCGAGGGGCCGCCGTCGCGCAGGAATTTCAGCGCCTTGGCGGAGGCATCGCCCGCCATCTGCGCCAGTTCGGGCTGGGCGGCGAGCGGTTCAGCCTCGGGCTGCGGGGCAGAGGAGGCCTCTGCTGCGGGGTTCTCTGTGTCTGACGGCAGCTCCGGGGCTGCGGGCACAGGAGACGGGAGCACTGGCGCGGTTTCTGCCGTGGCGGGCGCGTCGGCACTGATTGCGGGCACCGGCGCAGCAGGCGTGTCCTGAGCCGAGGCAAAGGGGGCCATGAGCAGAAGGGCAGCCGCGGCTGCGGGCAAACGAAGGGTCATGGACCGGTCTCCAGCCAGAGGTGCCGCAAGGGGGCGGCGTCAGTTTATCGGAAATGGCTGGGCGGCCCCTGAGGGAGCGGGGGAGTGCCTTGCTGGGGACGTTCGTGTTGAAACGCGAGGCCACGGGTAGGAAAACCAACCCGTTTTGTCAAGATTTCGGGATCAGGCGGCTTCTGATTGCCAGGTCATGGCCTCGAACTCCTCGCGGAAGGCGAAGCGGGCGAGGTGGCGGTCGATGATGTCGCGCGCCTCGGCCAGATCAGCCGCATCCGGCGCGGTGACTTCGGCAGTCAGCACGCCATCGGCGGCGTGCAGAGTTGCAGGCCCCATTCCCAGCGCCACGGTGCCGCGGGTGTCGTCGTGGTCCACGGCAACCTTGTGGGCGAAATGCTTGCACAGCTGCTGCAGGTATCTGGAGGCGTTCGGGGTCTCAAAACGGCCCTGGTCGGTGAGCATGATGTAATCCTTAGTGTTTTACTCGGATTGCAGCACAATAGCGCGCCGCGGGCCTGCCGCAAGCGAAAAACTGGCGCGCAATTTGCCAGCGCTGCGTAATTTTCGCTGCTGACAAACGGGGCCGGGATGCGTAGAAGGGCCGGGCTGCGGTGCAGGCAGGATCCGTGCCCTTGCCCTTGTTAGTCTCAGATTTTGGGGCTAGGGGCCGGGCGGATACGGCGACCCACATCTCAAGCGGTTCCATGAAAATCCTTGAGAGGCTCCCCATGTTCCGGGCTTTTGAAAATCTTGTCGATCCTTTTGCGCCACCCCATCAGGCGCCGCCGCGGGCCACCTTAAGGGCCTACCTGGCGCAGCAGCTGGCGCCCTACCGCAAATGGCTGCCCTTGATGTTTGCCACCGGCGTCCTGACCGCGCTGATGGAGAGCGGGCTGATTTTCTATTCCGGCCGGGTGGTTGACCTGATGGCGGAAACCGGCGCCGGGGCGTTCTGGACCCAGCATGGCCGCGAGATGCTGCTGGCGCTGTTCTGCGTGCTGATCCTGCGGCCGTCGCTGGTGGGGCTCAATCATCTGCTGCTGGAGCAGACGCTGTCGTCGAACCTGCAGGAGCAGGTGCGCTGGCAGGCGCACCGGCATCTCTTGGGGCAGTCGGCGGGGTTCTTTCAGAACGATTTCGCCGGGCGGCTGAGCAACCGGGTGATGCAGATGGGGCCTGCGGTGCAGGACAGTGTGCATATGCTGTTCGAGGCGGTGCTGTTTGCCGTCACATACATGATCGGCGCGGTGGTGGTGCTGACGCAGATCGACTGGCGGCTGGCAGTGCCGCTGGTGGCCTGGGTCGGGCTTTATGCGCTTTATGTGCGCCATACCGCGCTGAATGTGGCGGCGACGGCAGAGAAATGGTCCGACGCGCGCTCTGCCGCGACCGGGCGGATTGTCGATGCCTATGGCAATATCGAGACCGTGAAGCTGTTTGCCCGCGACGGGCAGGAGCAGGCCTATGCGCTGTCGGCGCTGCGGCGGCTGCGGACGCGGTACCAGCGGTTTCTGCGGATGATGACGCGGCTGGCGTTCGGCAGCATCGCGATCAACGGGGTGCTGATCCTGATCGTGGTGGCGCCTGCGATTTGGCTGTGGATGCATGGGGCTGTGAGCGTCGGCGAGGTGGCGGCGGCCTCGGCCCTGACGATCCGGCTGAACGGGATGAGCGGCTGGATCCTGTGGGTGACGATCCGGCTGTTTGAGAACATGGGGGTAATCCGCGAGGGGCTGCGGTCCTTGTCGGCGGCGCATGAGGTGACGGATGCGCCCGGGGCGAAGCCGCTGGAGGTGGCCCATGCCGAGGTGCGGATCGAGGGGTTGCGGCACCATTACGGCAATACGGCAGGCGGGGTGAACGGGATTGATCTGCACATCCCGGCGGGCCAGCGGGTGGGTATAGCCGGGCCGTCGGGGGCGGGGAAATCGACCCTGATCAACCTGCTGTTGCGGTTCCGCGACCCGGAGGGCGGGCGCATCCTGATCGACGGGCAGGACATCCGCGAAGTGACGCAGGAGAGCCTGCGCAGCCGGATCGGGGTGGTGACGCAGAACACCTCGCTGATCCACCGTTCGGTGCGGGCCAATATCCTGTACGGCAATCCCGGCGCGACGGAAGAGGAGATGATTGCCGCCGCCAAGCGGGCGGAGGCGCATGACTTCATCATGGGTCTGCGCGACCACGCGGGGCGGACCGGCTATGACGCCCATGTGGGCGAGCGCGGCGTGGCGCTGTCGGGCGGCCAGCGGCAGCGGATCGCGATTGCGCGGGTGGTGCTGAAGAACGCGCCGGTCCTGATTTTGGACGAGGCGACCTCGGCGCTGGACAGCGCGGTGGAGGCAGCGATCCAGAAGACGCTCTTGGATGTGATGCAGGGCAAGACGGTGATTGCGATTGCCCACCGGCTGTCGACGATTGCCCAGATGGACCGGATCGTGGTGCTGCAGGAGGGCGCAATTGCCGAGGATGGCAGCCACGCGGCGCTGCTGGCGCAGCAGGGGGTCTATGCCGGGCTGTGGCAGCGCCAGGCCGGCGCATCGGAGCGGGTGCCGGAGGAGGCGTGACGCGGGAGGCGGGGTGTCTAGACTCCCGCCATCAGCACATCCACCGCGCGGGTGATCAGGTCGCCCTGATCCGCAACATTGCCGGTGCGGCGCAGGCTGGCGCGGCGCACCGCCGCGATCAGCCGTGTTGCCAGCACCAGGCGCTGGGTGTTGTGCAGGATCTCCGGGTTCAGGTGCGTCACGGCCGGGTAGTCTGGCAGCAGCGGGATGACGACCACCGAAGGGTCGGGCGGCAGCAGATCGCTTTCGATAACGACCATGGAGACGCCGTTGTATTCCGCGACGTCGAAGCGGGTCAGTCTTTCCACGAAGGCGCCCCCGGCGCGGTCATGATATCCGCCAGCGGGTGGCCGTTTGCCTCGTGCCAGCTGAATTGCGCGGCAAAGGCTTCGGCGTTCTCTGTCAGCCATTGTTTGCGGCGTGCGTCGGCGACGGCCTGAAGCAGCGCCGCCTCTGCCACTGCAGAGACGTTGATCCCGAGGCGTTTGGCCTGGGCCAGCGCGTCGGCGTCCAGGGTCAGCGAGGTCTTGCGTTTGAAGGCGGCGGTCATGGGCGTATGCTCCGGAAAGGTACCGGCAATATATACCGTTCCCGGATATTGCGCAAATTCTGCCCTGGCAGCGGCTGGCAAAGGAAAACCCGGCGCGCTGGCAGGCGCTCCGGGTGTCTTTCCGGGACAGGGGAGGCTGTTCAGACCGCTTCTGCGGTCTTGGGCGTTTCCTTCCGGGTTCGGGCGCGGATCCGGGCAATATCGCTTTTCAGGGTCTGGAAAACCGCGTCGCCGAACCACTCCAGCGAGGCTTCGCACCCTGGATCTGCGGACATGGCGGCCAGCAGCCGGGAGTAGTCATAGGCGCCTTCGAACAGCGGCACCATGCCGTCGCGGCTGCCTGCGGCGCTGTAGACGTTGCCGGGGGCGAAGACCCCGAGCCGGTCGCGGGCGGAGACGTTTTTCAGGTGGTAATGGGCGATGCGGGGCAGGAGGATGCGGCGGGCCTCCACCGGGTCGTCGCCGCCTTCCCAGACGTGCAGCGCGTCGAAGTTGATGGCGAGCGCGTCGTGGGCGGTGGCGTCGATCAGATCGCAGGTGGCGGCCAGCGTGTCGGCCAGGGTGCCGGGGTGGGTCTCCACCAGCAGGCGCAGCCCGTGATCCGCGGCGATGACGCAGGCCTCGCGCAGGGCGCGGGTGGTCTGGCGGCGCTCGTCCGGGGTGGCCTCGGCGCTGGACTGCTGGCCTGCGAAGGTGCGCATCTTCGCGGCGCCCCAGGTCCGGGCCTGTGCGCAGAGCGCTAGTGTGCGGTCGCGCAGAAGATCCGGGTCATGCAGCGGCAGGTAGTCGCTGATCATCGGCACCGACAGGCCTTGGGCGGCCATCCACTGGGCGTTGTGAATGGCCAGCGGCGACTGGTTGCGGGCGTGCACGCCCCACAGCTCAATCCCCTGAAACCCATTGTCGCGGGCCCAGAAGGCGATGTCCTTGAGCCCGATCAACTGGTGGCGGAACGAGATGGTGCATAGGGATATCTTCATGCTGGAACCTCCTGCGGCTGGGAGCTGGCTGGGGGACTGGCCTGAAGAATGGCCTGCGCTGGCAGGTTGGTGGCGCACCAAGTGTCAAACTGGGCCTTGAGCGCCAATTTGATGGTGAATTCGAGCTGGTCCAGCGCATCCAGCGCCGCGAACAGGTCGGGGATCATGCTGCGGTCAGTGGTGTGTGCGATGCGGGCGGCCAGGAAATGCAGGCTGCGGAAGCCCTCGCAGAGCGCCTCCACACGGTCGCATTCGGCGTCGAAGGGTTCAAACGCGGTGCCGAGCTCCTGCCAGAAGAAGGCAAAGGCGTGCTCATAGGCGTATTTGCGCAAGGAAAGCACCGGCATTTCCCGCACCGCGCGGCCGAGGTCGGCCAGCGCTAGCGGCCGGGCGGGGTTGCAGTGGTACTCAAAAATCCGCCGCAGGGCGGAGGTCAGCAGGTTGTCCTCCGCGCGGAAGGTTTCGGTGAAGTAGTCGGCCAGATCCTGCGCTTGCGGTGCCTGCGCATTGCCGCTGTTCAGGATGTATCCGCCCGCCACGGTGGGCTGCGCCATCGCATTGAGGATGGTTTCGCGCGGCAGGTCGCCGCGCCAGCGGTAGTCCGGATCGTATAGATGCCAGAGGTCCGGGTCCTCCGTCAGCTCAATGATGACGTAATGCGGGAAGGGGTTCTGGTTGTACTTGTTCTCGCGCTCCGGCAGGTGGAACATATCGAGGAAGACCACCAGCTGCTCGTCGTCGGATTTGGTTGAGAGCAGCTGTTCGAAGCGGATCAGGTTCTGCTCCTTGCTCTGGCCGTGGTCGTACCATTCGCGCACCGGAATGCTGTAGAGCCGCTCGACCCAAGCCGCGAAGTGGTCCTGGGTGATCTCCTCGCTGTGGTAGGCGAGCTGCATCGACGGCGTCACCGCAAAGCTGCTGTCCCAGGTGCCGAAGTAGAACGGGCGGAAGTTCAGGTGCTCATGGCGGCGGATCGCGGCGCAGAGGCAGCTGACAAAGCAATGCACGGTGATCTCGCTGGGGGCGGGAGCGGTGTCTGCCTGCGGCGCGGGGTCTTCGCTCAGCAGCATCCGGATCAGCCCGTCGACGGTAGCGAAATCGCTCTTGGAAAGCTCGCGTTCGGGCATCTCGATGCCATGATCCGTCTCCAGGTGCAGCATCAGGTTGATGAGGATCACCGAGTCGATGTGCAGGTCGTCGTTCAGCACGGCCTGGGCGCTGAAATTCTGCATATGCGGGTTGGCGAGCGGTCCGGCGAGGGTCTGGCGGATGGCCTCGAGGATATGGTCGTAGGTCATGCGTCTGCAGTCTCCGGTGTGTACTGGGCCGAGATCTCGCGGCGGCTGATCTTGCCGTTGGCCTGGCGGGGCAGGGCGGGCAGCTGCCGGATCAGGGCGGGCTGCTGGTAGTCCGCAAGCGCTGCGCGGCAGGCCTGGCGGATGGTGTCTTCACTGGCGGTGCCGGCATACAAGAGGCCCGCGCGGGCGCCAGAATGCGGGTCGGGCAGGCGGAAAGCGACGGCATCCGTCACGCCGGGCAGGGCCATGACGGTTTTCTCGATGTCCTGCGGATAGACGTTGAGGCCTGCGACATTGATCAGGTCATCGGCGCGGGCGGTGAAGACCAGCATGCCGGTATCACTCAGGCAGCCGAGGTCGCCGGTGTCGATTGTCTGCCCGGCGATGGTGATGCGGACTGCGTGCGGGGTGCCGGTCCGGCCTGCGGTCAGGGTCACATGCGGCAGCGGCTTGCCGACGTCATAGGGGTTTTGCAGGTCCTGATTGATCGCGACGCAGCCGGCCTCCGAACAGCCGTATTGCTGGAACAGATGGGTGGTGCGGGCGCGGATCGCTTGGAACCAGGCATCCGGCAGGACGGTGCCGGAGGTGTTGGCGGCGTAGAGCCGCTGGTCCGCGGGCAGGAGGCGGGCCAGCGTGTGCAGCATCGCGGGCGAGGTGTAAAGCAGCGGCTGATCGGTCTCGCGCAGGCGGCGCAGGATGTACTTGGGGTTCAGGCTGTCGAGCACCACTGGCACATGGCCGCGGTGCAGCGCCACGAAAACGCCGGCAATCAGCCCGTAGGAATGGGTGACGGGGCAGGCGATCACCGGCGTCATCGCGGCGCTGGCGGTGAAGAAGGCGGCGTAGCTTTCGACCTCGGCTGCGATTTCAGCCCAGGTGCGGGTGATCACCTTGGCGGCGCCGGTGGTGCCGGAGCTCATCTGCACCAGCACGTCGCCGCGCGGGGCGGTGCCGGCTTGCGGCAGGGCGGTCTGTTTCAGCCCGTCGGTGAGCATCACGTCGCAGCCCGCGGCCTGCGCCATTTCGCGGGCGGTTTCCGGCGGGATGCCCGGGTGGATCGGGAAGACGCCGGCGCCTTGCGCGCGCAGGTACAGCAACGCCGAGAGCGCGGTGCCTGCGTTCTGCATGTGCAGGCCGTAGCGGTGGGTTGCGGGGTCCGTCAGCACGCGGTCAAGCCGCGCGGCGAGGTCCGAGGGGTCGATAGTTGTGTCGTTCAGAACAAACATGTCTGTCATCCTTTTCCGGTGGCCAGGGCGTTGGCGATCAGGTGGCCGTGCTGCGGCCTGTCGGGGTCGATCTTGCGGGTGATCAGGCTTTCGGCGCGGATCTGCGGGGTGAAGGGGGCAAAGGCCGCCTGCCGGTCCTGCATCCCGTGTTCGGCGGCATAGCGCTCCAGACGGGTACGGACGCGGCGCCAGAAGGTGGCCTCTGCCAAGCCGTAATGGCGCTGCAAAAGGTCCGAGAGGTCGGCGAGGTTGAAGACAAACAGCGTGTCCATCACCAGCCAGCGCAGCTCCTCAGGCCCGGACATGCGGTGGAATTTGTCCGGCGGTGCGTTCCTGTAGGCCGGATCTATGCGCGAGAGGTCCGGGCAGAGATCCGGATGCGACAGCAGCTCCGGCACGTATTCCAGGCTTTCGTGGAAATCGCGGGCAATCAGGCCGGTTGGCCAGCCGTTTTCATGGCGCAGGATCAGGTTTTGGCCATGCGCCTCCAGCCCGATGCCGTGCGCGACCATCAGGTGCCAGACGGGCAGCACCGCGACCTCGATCAGCCGGGCGAGCCAGGCTTCCAAGCCGTGGGTTTCTATCCAAGGGGCGATCAGGGGGGTGCCGTCGGGCTCGGTCAGGGCGAGGCCGTTGAACGGCATCATGCTGTCGGCGGGCAGGCCGAGGGATTCCGGGCTTTGCCGCCAGATCGCGGCCAGATGCCCGTCCAGCGCGGTGCCGCGGCCGGCGGTGATGGCGGCGTATTCCGGCAGGATGGTCAGCGGGTAGCGGCTCGTGAACAGCGGGTCGCTGTCCAGCACTTCGGCCAGCCATTTGGAGATGGCGGGGGCGACGGCGACCGATTCCGGCGCGAGGGTGCGCAGCGAGGAGGTGTTGCGCATCGCCATCGCGGTTTTCACATGGGCGCGGGTGGGGTCCGAGGCGTTCATCAGGGTGCGGACCGACTGGGTGGCGCGGTAGGGGGCGCCGATGGGGCCGATCTCTGCCAGCTGGCCTGTGTCGCGCCATTGTTTGTAGAGCGAGTCGGATTGCAGTTTGGCGTGCTGCCACGGGTGCAGGGGCAGCAGGTGGAAGGCGCCGGGCGGGGCGCTATTCGCCTCTGCCAATCCGGTGATGCGCTGCCACTCTTCCTGGCCCAGCTCCTGTGCCCAGAAGTCTGCGCGCGGCAGTTCCTGCTGCACCAGAGACTGGTGGAACAGCACGCCGGTCAGGCGGAAGGTTTTGCCGCCCTCCGGCCCGTAGGCGAGGTGGTCGGCGTCGGAAAATCCGCTGCGGGCCTTGTAGCAGGGGTGGTAGGGGTGGCCCTCGTGGAGGGCGGTTTCCAGGGCGGAGATGCCCATGCGGTGCCGCCGGGTTGCGGCGGGGATGTGCAGCGCGGTCAGGTCGCTGAGGTGCTCAGTGTGCCGAAGGTCGGCGCGCAGGATGTCCAGCGCGGGCGAAGGTTCTCCCACCGCAGCCAGCAAGTCTTCGGTGGTGGCGGAGCGCCATGTGCGGCCCATCCGGACCTCGATGCTGCCCTCCTGCAGCCGGTAGCGGCCAAAGGCGCCGCGGCGGCCGCGGGCGCGGAACTGGGTCTGGCGCAGCATCCAGCTGACAGTCTGGCTGCGGTCCAGTTGCAGCGATGCGGCCCAGCCTTCGCACAGAAGCGCCTCACACAGCTGGCGCAGCACGCGGGGGGCGGATGTGGCGCGGCTCAGGGTCTCATGCAGGGACATCGGCGCGCTCCGGCACGGGCTGCGGCTGCACCGCGGAAATTGGGTTCGGCATTTGCAGGAACAGCCCCTCCTGGCCTGCGGTCTCCAGCTCATCTACGTTGCAGGCGCGGGTCAGCAGGTTGGCCTTGGCGCTGAGCGCGGGCGCGGTCAAAAGATACTGGGCGAAACCTGCCCCGGCGCCGCTGAGACGGCTGGCGGCCAAGGTCAAGCGGCGGCGCAGCTGCAGCAGCAGCGCGGGCTCCGGCACCAGCCCGTCGCAGCCGAGGCGGCGGATCACCGCGAAGATCTGATTGATCACCAGGTAATAGGCCATCCGCTCATTGATGTGGGCGCGCGGGTAGACCAGCGCGGGCTGATCGGCCAGCGACGGTTCCAGCGCGCTGAGGCGGGGCAGGGCGTCCTCGGCGATGAAATAGCCCTGGTTGTCGCGGTAATAGCCGCGTGACGGCAGGCCGGTGCTGAGGTCCAGAAGGCTGTTCTGCTGATGCGCCTCCAGCGCGATGCCGTGGCGGTCGTAAAGGTGCAGCACCGGATCGAGCATGCAGGTGAGATAAGCCTCGAACCAGAGAAGGGCGGCATCCGCCGGTGTCCCGCCGCGCTCTGCGGCGAGCCGCTGGATCAGGCTGGCGAGCAGCGCGGTGCGGCCCGGCAGCGGGTCGGCGGTGAGGGCGGCGAGGTTGTAGATGCCCTGGCCCGCCGCACCCATGAAGGGGTTGTCGCGGAAGATCACCTCAAACCCGCTTTCGCTTTGGCCGGGCAGGGTCAGGGTCAGATAGGCCGGGTCGTTGAGGATGCGGAAACGGGGGCTGCCGGCGTCCAGATGGTGCAGCAGCCGGGCCATGGAAACGCCGGTTTCCAGCTCATTGTGCTTGGTCACGCGCAGGGAGTTGGTCAGCCGCACCGGAACCGAGAATTTCAGCATCCAGGGGCTATCCGGCGCATAAAGCGTGCGCAGCGAGGAGGTGGCGGCGAAAGGGCACCCTGCTTCACCGAGATCGCGCAACCGGCCCGTGGCCAGCAGGGCCTGCACCTCCGGGTCGAGCCGCAGCATCTGCGCCTGCAGCGGGTGGGCGGGGATCAGCACTTCGCCGGGGTTCAGACCGAAGGCGCCTTCAATGCCGGGGATCTGGCGGAGCATCTCTGCGGCGGGCTGATGGGCGGAGCCTTGGGTGACGATACTGCTGTCCGCGGCAAAGAAGATGAGGCGGAATTGCCCCGCGTATTCAGGGGCATAGGCCATTTGTTGCCAGTCGGTCAGGCCGTCGCGGCTTTTTGGCGTGGGGTGCAGCCAGTGGCCGAAGGCGAGTGCCTGTTCGGCAGCCAGGAAGCTGTCCGGGTCCGGAACGTCCGCATGGTGCCGCAGGTTCTGCTCAACCCCGGCGTTGCTGTTGAAGAGGCCGCGCAGGAATTCCGGCAGCTGGCCCGCATCGCGGCTGTTGAGCCGCGCAAAACATTCCTGCGCGATCAGGGTCAGGACCTGAACGGGGGGCGCGGAGTGCCAGGTGCTGGACGTGTCAAACTGGATCTGCGCCGGGCCGAAACGGTGCGGGCCGGTGTCGGAGAAATAGGTGATCCGTACCCGCAGCCGGGCGGGGATGTGGCTGAGCGGGATTTCCACTGCATCGCGCGCGGCAGCCAGCACGGCGCTGTTGGGGGCCATTTCACGCAGATAGGTGTTGAGGAGCGCCTGCAGGGAGGCGGCCTGCGCTGCAGTGGCGGCGCAGGGGGCAGGATGAAGGGTCTGCTGAAGGCTCATCGCGGGCCTCCCGTCGGGGAGGGGGCAGGGGCGGGGTGCATGGGTTTTGGTCTTCCCGTAGCCGTGCCGCGGCACACACGGACCCCGGCGGTGCCGGGCCGTCGGGCCGGGTCAGTTTTCGACAAGAACTAGCGGGATAGCTGGCTGCGGAGCGGCGCGGGCAAAAGGCTGGGCGCCGGCTGTGAAAGTGATTTCACGCCCCGTACTTAGCCTGTGCGGCGGGGCGGGGAAAGGGATTTCTTACTGTTTTACTTTGATTTGCGGTGCCCGGCGGAGAACCGCCGGATACCGCGGGCGCCAAAGACGGGTTCAGAACTTGAGCGTGGCAACAACCGAGATGTTGCGGCCCGGTTCGTTGAAGGCGGTGATCGTGTCGGACGTGTATTCGGTGCCATAGGTGGCGCGGTCGGCGTAGGTCTTGTCGAACACGTTGTCGATTGCGGCCCGGATGGTCAGGTTGCCGAGCGACGGCGGGCTGTATTCGGCAAAGAGGTTCAGCACCCCGTAGCCCGGCTGCTCCTGAGTGTAGCTCTCATAGACATTGTTGTCGTTTGACAGCGCCGCCTCGACGCTGCCGCCGACCAGCAGGTTCATGGTGGGGATTTCCTGCTGCACCTCGAACGCCAGCACCTTGCCGATCGGAGTGCCGGAATCGACCAGGAAGAAGCTTTCCGCCGGGCCGCCGTTGAAGGAGACATCGCTGTTGTTCATGGTGAAGCGGGCGAAGCCGCTGTCCCAGCCGTAGGTGGCGGCGATGTTGAAGCCTTTGCTCTCGAAGTCATTGGTGACGACGCTGCTGCCTGAGACGCCGCGGACGTTGTCGATGCTGGTCTTGAACAGCTCGCCGCCCAGGGTCCAGTTGCCGCGCTGCCAGTCGGCGCCGACGACGATGTTCCTGGCGCGGGAGGACTGCAGGTTCGAATAATCCCAGGTCTGGTAGAACAGGAAGTTGTCCTCCAGGTCGTAGCCGCCGAAGACGTTGGAGTAGCCGGCCCGCAGCGACAGGGAGGCGGTCAGATCATAAACCACCGATAGGTTGCCGCTTGCGCCGGAGGTTGAGCCGGTGAAGGCGGTGCCGGACTGGGCGAAATCCTGGCCGGTAAAGTCCTGCCAGTCATAGCGCAGGCCGCCCGAGAGGCTGAGACGGTCGGTGGGTTCCAGCCGGGCCTGGGCGAAGATGCCGAGGTTCTTACTTTCCTCGCCGGTTGTGCCGTTGGTCCAGGTTGCGTTAACCGTGCTTTCGCGGACCTGGTAGTCGACACCGGCGGTGATGGTGTTGCTGTCGGACAGATGGAAGTCGTTCTGCAGAGTCAGCGAGTAGGTGTTGGAGCTGGTCGCGGTGGAATCGCCGAACGGGTCGCTGGGGCGGTCGACGTTGATTTCCGAGAAGCCGAGGGTCGCGGACGGATCCCACAGGCCGGTCTCATTGCCGCTTTCATAGCGCAGCGAGGCGATGCGGCGTTTGGTGTAATAGGGTGCAAAGCCGCGGCTGCTGGCACCGAAGTTGGGCTGGAAGTTGCGGATTTCATTGTCCTGTACTTCCTGCAGCGACAGTTCGATCCGGTCGCCCTCGTCGCCTTCATAAGCGAATTTCAACAGGCCCGCGGTCAGGTTCGCGCCGGAGCCGGTAACCTCGACGCCGTCGCCGTCCTCGAAATTGTCGCCGGTGGAGCGCTTGGCATAGCCGAGGATTTCAAAGCCGCCGCTGCGACCCGCAAGCGTCAGCGAGCCCTGGGCGGTGTTGCCGTTGCTGGAATAGGACAGACGCGACTGGCCGCCGAAGGTTTCGCCGTCTTCGATGATGTCCTCGGCGTCGATGGTTTCCATCACCACCCGGCCGGCCAGCGCGCGGGGGCCGGCATCGGCGGGGGCAACGCCAGGGTCGACGCGCACCGACTTCATCAGGCCGGGGTCGAAGGCGTTGGCGCTGACGTGGTGGAAGGTGCGGTTGTTCTGGCTGACGCCGTCCACCTGCACCGCTAGGTTCAGCATATCGACGCCGTTGACGAAGATCTTCTGCGCGATCGGAATGCCGCCGCCGACGGAGACCGAGGCGATGCCCGCAAACAGGTCCTTGAGGTCGCCCATTGCGGCGCGTTCGATCTCGGCGTCGGCCACATAGATCGAGGTTGCGCGGTCGGCGGCGTTGCCGATGGGGTCGCGCTGTTTGACCACGATCGGGTCGAGCGACAGGACCTCGTCTTCCTCTGCCAGGGCAGCGGAGGCGGTGACGAGTGAAAGCGCGGTGCTGCAAAGCAGCCCGGACAGGCGGATGCTGGAAGTTCGTGCCATGATAAACCCGTGTTCTTGGAGCTGTTAGCTTGGGGTCATCCTGGCTTGCCTTTTCAAAGGCTTGGGCCTGATAGGGAGGGTTCACGCCGGGCGCAAGGGGGTATTGTTGAGTAAATTAGTTTGTTATGCGCTGTTGCAGTTTTGCCGCGCTTGGGGCGGCCGGGTGCAGATTTCCCCGGCCGCGGGAGCGTTACTTGGCCGCTGCGAAGGACATCAGCGCATAGGTGATCTGGGCGGTGGTGAACTCCGACACCCGGCTGTCCTCGGTGGGGGCCAGCTCCACCACGTCGCAGCCCGCGAGGTTACGGCCTGCCAGCGCGGAGCGCACGATGTTGAGCGCCTGATAATAGCCGAGGCCGCCGGGCACCGGGGTGCCGGTGGCGGGCAGGATCGCCGGGTCCAGCCCGTCGACGTCAAAGCTGACGTAAACGTCCTGCGGGAAATCCTCGGGCAGGGTGACGGACTGGATGTTGCCGGTGACCAGATCCTCTGCGTCGATGGAGATCACGTTGCAGGCGGCGCGGCGGTCGACCTCCTCCTGGCTCATGGCGCGGACGCCGTATTGGGCGATGCGGATGCCATCCTCCTCGGCCAGCAGCTGCATGACAGAGGCGTGGGAGTGGCGCTCATTCTGATAGGCCTTGCGCAGGTCGGCGTGGGCGTCGATCTGGACGATGCCGACGGGGCGGCCCAATGCGCGCGCCACACCGCGCACAGCGCCGTAGCTGAGCGCGTGTTCGCCGCCTAGTGTCACCGGCACTGCGCCTGCGGCCACAGCGGCCTCGGTGCGGGCGGCGATGCGCTCCATCACCTGGGGCAGGGGGCCGGTGCAGTCGACGGCTTCTTCGGTCACGATGCCGGCAGCGCAGGGTTCTGCGTCGCGGTAGAGGCGTTCCAGCTCAACGCTGGCCTCAAGAATGGCCTCCGGGCCGCCCTCTGTGCCGCCGCCGTAGGAGACGGTGCGCTCCAGCGGCACCAGGATCACCCGGAAGCGGGCGGTGGCGGGATCGCGTTCGGCGTCGCTCAGTTCGCCTTCGAGGAAGTAGGTCATGACAGGCGGTCCTTGAAATCGTCATAGGAGGGGGTGCGCAGGAGTTTCAGCGCGTCGCTTTCGGAATTCCACAGCGCAATCGCGGGCAGGGGAACGCCGTTGAAGGTGTTGGTCTTGACCATCGAGTAATGCGACTGGTCGAGGAAGGCGATGCGGTCGCCGGGCTGCGGCGGGGTGGCAAAGCCGTAATCGCCGATCACGTCGCCCGCCAGGCAGGACGGGCCGCCCAGGCGGTGCGGCGGCACGTCTGAGACTTCGCCCAGAAGGTCCGGGCGGTAGGGGGCCTCAATCACGTCGGGCATGTGGCATGTGGCGGAGATATCGGTGATCGCCAGCGGCATGGCGTTTTCGGCTACGTCCAGGATCTCGCCCACCAGAATGCCGGAATGCAGCGCCACGGCCTCGCCCGGTTCGATGAAGACCTCAACATCGTAGGTTTCGCGGATGTGGCGGATCAGGGCGATCAGCCCGTCGCGGTTGTAGTCCGGCATGGTGATGTGGTGGCCGCCGCCGAGGTTGATCCATTTGAGCTGCTTGAGGCGGTCGCCCATCTTCTCTTCCAGTGCGGCAAAGGTGCGCTGCAGCGGTTCGAACAGCTGTTCGCAGAGCGTGTGCATATGCAGGCCCTCGACGCCCTCCCAGTCCTGTTCTGTCAACTGGGATACCGGCGTGCCGAGGCGCGAGCAGGGGGCGGTGGGGTCGTATTTCTCGTTCCAGCCTTCGGAATGCTCCGGGTTCACGCGCAGGCCGATGGAGATGGTTTCGCCGCTTGAGCGGGCTTCGGCGATCAGCGGCGCAAAACGGCGGTGCTGGGCCGGGGAGTTGAAAATCAGATGATCCGACAGGCGGATGATCTCCGGCAGATCCTCGGCCTTGAAGCCCGCGGAATAGGTGGTGACCTCGCCGCCGAATTCCTCGCGCGCCAGCCGCGCCTCGTAAAGGCCGGAGGCGCAGGTGCCGGACAGGTAGCGCCGTACCAGGGGGGCGACGGCAAACATCGAAAACGCCTTGAGTGCCAGGAGGACGTTGGCGCCGGAGGCATCCGCGACCTGTTTCAGGATCGTCAGGTTGCGCTCGACCGCGACCTCATCCACGACAAAACAGGGGGAGGGCACACGGTGCAGGTCGAAGCGGGCAAAGCTTTCGGTGGAGAGCGCTTTGATGTCCATGGCGGGGTCTTTCGTTGCGGCGGGAACGGAAAGGGCCGGCTTCTGATGAAACCAGCCCGTTTTGTCAGCCGCGGGCAGAGGATGCCGGCAGCCGGTTTCTTTGAGTGCTTAGAACTCCGGGTGGCCGTCCAGTTCGACCACCTGCCAGGGCAGGCCGTCGGTGTTCAGCATGTCCATGAAGGCATCCGGGTCCAGCTGTTCGGTGTTCCACACGCCCGGCTCGCGCCAGGTGCCGTTCATCACCATCGCGGCACCGATCATGGCAGGCACGCCGGTGGTATAGGCCACCGCCTGGCTGCCGACCTCGGCGTAGCATTCCTCGTGGTCGCAGATGTTGTAGATGTAATAGGTCTTCTCTGCGCCGCCGTCCTTGGCCGGGCCGGTGATGATGTCGCCGATGCAGGTCTTGCCCTTGGTCAGTTCACCCAGTTCAGAGGGATCCGGCAGCACGGTTTTCAGGAACTGCAGCGGGATGATTTCCTGGCCGTTGTGGATCACCGGCTCGATGCTGGTCATGCCGATGTTCTGCAGCACGGTGACGTGGTTGATGTAGGCATCGCCGAAAGTCATCCAGAAGCGGGCGCGCTCGATCTCCGGGAAGTGGGTCGACAGAGACTCCAGCTCCTCGTGGTACATCAGGTACATGTTCTTCTTGCCGACGGCGGGGAAGTCGAACTCGTACTTGTGGGTCATCGCCGGGGATTCGATCCAGGCGCCGTTTTCCCAGTGGCGGGCCGGGGCGGTCACTTCGCGGATGTTGATTTCCGGGTTGAAGTTGGTGGCGAACGGCTTGCTGTTGTCGCCGCCGTTGCAGTCCAGCACGTCGATCAGGCGGATGCCCTCCAGTTTGTGCTTGCGCACCCAGGTCGCCATGATCGAGGTGACGCCCGGATCGAAACCGGCGCCCAGGATCGCGGTGAGGCCCGCTTCCTTGAAGCGCTCCTGATAGGCCCACTGCCATTTGTATTCGAACTTGGCCTCGTCCTCGGGCTCGTAGTTGGCGGTGTCGAGGTAGTGAATGCCGGCCTCAAGGCAGGCGTCCATCAGCACCAGGTCCTGATAGGGCAGGGCCAGGTTGACCAGCAGCTCGGCGCCGGTTTCCTTGATCAGCGCCACGGTGTCGGCGACCTTCATCGCGTCCAGCTGCGCGGTGCGGATGGTGACGCCGGTGCGTTCCTTGACGTTGGCGGCGATGTCTTCGCATTTGGAGACCGTGCGGCTGGCCAGGGTGATCTCCTTAAAGATCTCCGGGTGCATGGCCATTTTTGTGACAGTGACGGATCCGACGCCGCCGGCGCCAACAACCAGAACCTTTTCCATATGTTTGTTCCTTTGCAGAAGGGGCCAAGGCCCCGGTGTTCCGATGTGCCCCTGGGTCGTCTTCCGGGGGGCGGCTTCAGTCGAAATAGGTGCTGCCGGCCAGGCTGTCCTTGTAGGCGGCAATCATCTGGCGGCGCTCCGCGGCGTTGACCTTGCCGGATTTCACGGCGCGTTCCACCCGCTTGCGGAAGGTTTCCAGGCACTGGCGCGGGTCGTATTCGACATAGGACAGCACCTCGGCGATGGTATCGGCCTCGGTCTCGTGCTCGATATCAAAGCCGCCCTGGCCGTCCAGAGAGATGGTGACCACGTTGGCATCGCCAAACAGGTTGTGCAAGTCGCCGAGGGTTTCCTGATAGGCGCCGACAAAGAACACGCCGATCAGGTAGTGCTCATCCTCGCGCAGGTCGTGGACCGGCAGCGCATTGGAGGTGCCGTCGGCGAGGATGAAGTGATCCAGCTTGCCGTCGCTGTCGCAGGTGATGTCGGTGATCATCGCGTTGCGGGCGGGCATCTCGTTCAGGCGCTGCAGCGGCATCATCGGGTGCAGCTGGTCGATGGCCCAGACATCCGGCAGCGACTGGAACAGCGAGAAGTTGCCCTGATAGTGATCGGTGAAGGCACCAAGGGCGCTGGCGGCCTCTGTCAGGCTGTCATCGCCGCGCGCGGCGGATTTGAACAGGCCCGCCAGATACAGAAATGCCTGTTCGGCGCGCGACAGCTGCTCCAGCCCGATCTGGCCGCGGCGGAACAGCGCCCGCAGCTCGTCCCGGTAATAGATCGCGTCGTTCAGCGCCTCCTGGAAGCGCGGCGCGCCGATGTAGGCCTCCACCGCCATCAGGTCCGAAACCAGGTGGTGGTCGTCCGGCTGCACCTCCGGCTTCTGCGGTGCATCGTACAGCGTGGCGCCCAGCACCTCGAAGATGAAGATCGAGGAATGCGCCACCACGAAGCGGCCGCTTTCGGTGACGATGGTGGGGTGGGGCAGGCCCGCCTCATCCAGCGCGTAGCGGATGGTTTCGACGATATTGGTGCAGTATTCGTTGACGGTGTAGTTGACCGAGTTGTCGTCCGGGCGGCGCGCGCCGGTGTAGTCGACGCCCAGGCCGCCGCCGAGATCCATGTGGGTCAGCGGCGCGCCCATGCGGGTCAGTTCCACAAAGAAGCGGCAGGCCTCATCCGCGGCGCGGCGGATGTCGAAGATATTGGGCACCTGGCTGCCGAGGTGGCTGTGCTGCAGCACCAGGCAGTCGAGGAAGCCGCTGTCGCGCAGGCGGTCCATCAGCGTCACCAGGTCATGGGCGCCAAGGCCGAAGGTGGAGCGGTCGCCGGAGCTTTCCTGCCATTTGCCGGTGACGCGCTCGGTCAGCTTGACCCGCACGCCCAGCAGCGGGCGGATGTCCAGATCCTCTGCCACCCGGCGGACGATGTCGAACTCGTCCAGCGTTTCGATCACGATGACGGTGTTGTGGCCCAGCTTGCGCGACAGGATCGCCAGCCGGATGAAGGCCTCGTCCTTGGAGCCGTTGCAGATCAGCAGCGCGTCCTCGGGCAGGGGCTGCGACAGGGCAATCATCAGCTCCGGCTTGGAGCCGGCCTCCAGCCCGTAGTTGAATTTCTGGCCCGCAGCCATCAGGTGGCCGATCACCTCGGCCTGCTGATTCACCTTGATCGGGAACACGCCGCGGTACTGGCCCTTGTAGCCCGCAGCCTCAATCGCGCCGTTGAAGGCGTCGTGCAGCTGGGTCAGGGATTGCTCGAGGAACTGATGCACCCGCAGCACCACCGGGGCGGAGATGCCGCGTGCCTCAATCGCCGCGATTACCTCCGGCAGCGGGGTCGGCTTGGCATCCGGGGCCTGCGGCAGCCGCAGCGCCACGGCGCCGTCCGGGGTGACCTCCAGCATGCCGCTGCCCCAGGCGTCGAGGCCATAGAGGCCCTCATAAGTCTCTGCGCCGCTGCTCATCGGCGTTGCGCCTGTGCCGGGCGTTTCGGGAAATCGGAGAGGGGGAGCCGGTGCGGCATCGCGGGGCCTTTCTGTCCAGAGTTCGAGGGGGCTGGGAGGTGCAAAGCTGACGGTTCGGGTCGAAGCCTTATCAGGTGCAGGACCGTGCGGTGGCCGCCTCCTTACAATCGGGGGTCTGCTGCATCAAGAGGTTTTCTGCAGGCAGGATGGTGATTTGCGCGCCTTCGCCGGGCGGCCGCATCCGCAGGCTGCCGCCGGGGCAGCGAAATGGCGCGTCTGGACTTTTGCCGCATGTGCCGGTAAGCCCCCCCTTGATTTTCAGCAAGCCTTCACCGCCAGCCGAATTCCATCTCATCAGAGGACAGGAAATGGCACATTGGAAGGTTTTGCAACTGGCGGCGCCGGTTTTTTTCGCCCTGGCGGCTGCGGCATCGGCGCAAGGACTGGCAGTGGAGACCGCGCGGGGCCGCGCCGAGCTGCCTGAAATCCCTGAGAGAATCGTGGTTCTGGACGTGGCCGCGGCGGATACGCTGGATGCGCTTGGGGTGCAGCCGGTGGGCGTGCCTGCGGAGATGTTCGTGAGTTACCTGGACGATCTGCAGCAGGGGGCCGACTCTGCCGGCACGCTGTTTGAGCCGGATTTCGAGGCGATTGCCATGCTGGCGCCGGACCTGATCGTGGCAGGCGGGCGGTCCTCCACCCAGGTTGAGCCGCTGTCGGAGATTGCGCCCGCCATCGACATGACGATCTGGGGGACCGGTCTGACCGGGCAGGCGCTGGCGCGGCTGCGGGCCTATGGTCGCCTGACCGGGCGCGAGGCAAAGGCGGCGGAGCTGGAAGCGGCCTTCACCGCCAAGCTGGCAGAGGTCCGTGCGGCAGTGGCCGGGCGCGGCGATGCGCTGATCCTGATGACCAACGGGCCGCGGGTCTCGGCCTATGGCGCCGGGTCGCGGTTCGGCTGGCTGCATCAGGCGCTGGAGCTGCCGGAGGCGGTGCCGGATCTGGATGCGCAGACCCATGGCGAGGCGGTGTCCTTCGAGTTCATCGCTGCCGCCGATCCCGACTGGCTGATCGTGGTCGACCGCGCGGTGGCGCTGGGGCAGGGCAATCAGGCAGCAGCAGTGACGCTGGACAATGCGCTGGTGGCGGGCACCACAGCCTGGAAGACGGGGCAGATGATCTATCTGAACGCCGCCAACATCTATGTGGCGGGCGGCGGCATCCAGTCGATGACGGCCACGCTGGAGGAAATCCAGGCCGGGTTTGCCAAAGGCGGCAAGGCTGGTGGCTGATTTGGCCGCTCCCGCTTCGGCTGCGCCGCGCCGCTGGCTGCTGCTGGCGGCAGTGCTGCTGGTGCCGCTGGCCGTGGTCAGCCTGCTGGTGGGGGCCGGGCCGCTGCCGCTTGGCTCCTTGCTGAGCGATCCGCAGGCGCTGCAGGTGCTGGCCGTCAGCCGCATCCCGCGCACCGCCGCGGTGCTGCTGACCGGCGCCGCGATGGCGGTGGCGGGGGTGATCATGCAGCTCCTGGTGCGCAACAGGTTTGTCGAGCCGGGCACCACCGGTACCAGCGAGGCGGCGATGCTGGGGCTGCTGGCGGTAACGCTGCTGGCGCCCGGCGCGCCCATTCTGGTCAAAATGCTGGCGGCCGCCGGGGCGGCGCTGGCGGGGACCGGCGTGTTCATGCTGCTGGCGCGCCGCATCCCGCCGCATCAGGTGCTGCTGATCCCCTTGTCCGGGCTGGTCTATGGCGGGCTCTTGATGGCTATTGCCACCTTCATCGCCATCGAGGGCGGGCTGCTGCAATACCTTGGCGTCTGGATGAGCGGCGAGTTCTCCGGCATTCTGGCGGGCCGGTACGAGCTGTTGTGGCTGGCAGGCGGGCTGGCGCTGCTGGCCTATTTTGCTGCCGATCAGTTCACCATTGCCGGGCTGGGCCGCGATGTCAGCCTGAACCTGGGCCTGCGTTACGGGCAGGTGCTGGGGTTTGGTATTGTCACCGTGTCGCTGGTGTCATCGCTGGTGATTGTGACGGTGGGGATGCTGCCCTTCATCGGGCTGGTGGTGCCCAATCTGGTGTCGCGGCTGATGGGCGACAACCTGCGCGAAAGCCTGCCTGTGGTGGCCGCTGCAGGCGCCGGGCTGCTGCTGGTCTGCGATATCCTGGGGCGCGTGCTGCGCTATCCGTATGAGATTCCGGCCGGTACCGTATTCGGCATCTTCGGAGCTGCGGTGTTCCTGTACCTGCTGCTGGGAAGGCGGGCCGATGGCTGACCGGCGGCTGATTGCCTTGGGCGGCCTGCTGGCAGCAACGGCGGCGCTGTTCCTGTTCTGGGGCCTGCGCGGGCCGACCGCCTATATTCTGGAGTTGCGGCTGGTCAAGCTGGCGGCCTTGCTGGCGGTCGGGGCTTCTGCCGGGGTGGCGACGGTGCTGTTCCAGACCATCAGCCAGAACCGCATCCTGACGCCCTCGATCATGGGGTTCGATGCGCTGTTCCTGCTGTTGCAGACCGGGCTGGTGGCGGGGCTGGGCGCGGCCGGGGCCAGCCGCATCAGCGGGCTGCCGGGGTTCGCGCTGGAAACCGCGGTGATGCTGGGCGCGGCGCTGGTGCTGTTCACCAGCCTGCTGGGCCGCACCCGCCACGATATCCAGCTGATGGTGCTGGCGGGCGTGGTGCTGGGGGTGATGTTCCGCACCTTGACGGCCTTTATCCAGCGGCTGATGGAGCCGTCGGAATTCACCATGGTCGAGGCGCGGATGTTCGCCCAGTTCAGCGGCATCGACCGTTCCGCGCTGATGGCGGGGCTGGGGCTGATGGCGCTGGCCGCCCTGTGGCTGGCGCGCAATCACCGCGTGCTGGATGTGGCCGCCCTGGGCCGCATCCCGGCGCGCAGCCTGGGTGTGCCCTACGACGGGCTGCAGTTGAGGGTGCTGTGCCTGATTGCGGCGCTGGTTTCAGTCGCGACCGCGCTGGTGGGGCCGCTGGCCTTCCTTGGGCTGCTGGTGACCAGCCTCGCCCACAGCCTGATGCAGAGCCACCGCCACGCGCTGCTGCTGCCCGCTGCGGCCCTGATCGGGGCGCTCATTCTGGTGGCAGGGCAGACCGTGTTCGAACGGCTGCTGCACCTGCAATCCACCCTGGCCGTTGTCATCGAGTTCTGCGGCGGCCTGTTGTTCCTGTACTTGCTGGTGAAAGGAAAAATCCGGTGATCGAGATCTCAGGCCTGAGCTATGGCCCCGCTGCAAACCCCATTCTGCAGGACATTGATGCCGGACTTCCGGCAGGCCGCGTCACCGCGCTGATCGGCCCCAACGGGGCGGGGAAATCGACGCTTTTAAAACTGATTGCCCGGCAACTGACGGCCCGCAGCGGCAGCATCCGCATGGACGGGATGGATCTGGCGCAGGCGGTGCCCGCCGGGCTGGCCCGCAAAATGGCGGTGGTGGCGCAGCATCTGAGCGTCGCCAGCCGGGTGCGGGTGCGCGACCTGATCGGCTTTGGCCGCTGGCCGCACAGCGCGGGGCGGCTGGGGCCTGCGGATCATGCGGCCATAGCCGAGGCGGTGGCGCTGTTTGATCTGGATGAGCTGCAGCAGCGGTTCCTGGATGAGCTGTCGGGCGGGCAGCGGCAGCGGGCCTTCATCGCCATGGCCTATGCGCAGGACACGGACTGGCTGCTGCTGGATGAGCCGCTGAACAATCTCGACCTGCATCATGCCCGCAACCTGATGGCGCAGCTGCGCCATCTGGCGGAGGCGCAGGGCAAGGGGATCGTGATCGTGGTGCATGATCTGAACTATGCGATCAGCTGGTCCGATCACGTGGTGGCGCTGCGGGACGGGCAGGTGGCGTTTCAGGGCCCGGTGGCAGAGGCTGCGACGGCGGAGCGGCTGAGCGCGCTTTACCAGACGCCGGTGGCACTCAGCCGGTTGGACGGTCAGGTGTTCGCACAGTACCACCGCTAGGGAGGGAGCTGCGGACCCCGCGGATCCACAGCCGGCCGGTCAAGTGAGCTCCGCCAGGTCGCCGGCAGCCTTGTGCAGGGCTGGAAGAATACCGATCAGGTCCTGCAGGCTGCGGCGCTGCACCGGAGCGTGGACCGAAAGCGTGGCCATCAGCCTGTTGCGCGCGTCCCGCACCGGGACCGCGACAGCGACCATGCCAGCGATAAATTCCTCGTCGTCAGTGGAGTAGCCGCGGTTGACGATATCACTCAATTCGCTGCCAAGCGCATCCGGGTCGGTGCAGGTTTTGCTTGTCAGCGCCTCCAGCGGCCGGGCCCGCAGCACCGCCTCAAGCGTGTTGGCTTTCAGTGTCGACAGGTACATCTTGCCGCTGGCAGTGCAATGGAACGGCACCTGGGTGCCGATCGGCAGCTGGATGCGCAGCGGCCATTTGGTTTCCACCCGGTCCAGGTAGACCATCCCCTCGCGGTCGGGAATGGCGAGGTTGCAGGTCTCGCCCAGCTCTTCGGCGACGCTCTTGAGGATGCTGAGGCGTGCCGTGCGCATATGCTCCGACGACATGGTGTTTTGCGCCAGCTTGCGCAGGCGGGGGCCGGGCCCGTAGGCCCGCCCGTCCAGGTCGCGCTGCAGGAAGCCCTCGGCCTCAGCCGTCTGCATCAGCCGGTGCACGGTGGGCTTGGGCAGGCCCATGGCCTCGATCATCTCGGCCGGCTTCACCGCGACGCCGCGGCGGGCGACCTCCTCCAGCAGCACCAGCAGGCGCAGGTTGGTGGGGATCTGCCCCTCTTTCTTGTCCGGCGCATCCGCTGCCATCGCCGCCTCATCGCTACTTGTTGGGCAGCAGCACCAGCGCGAAATCGGGAACCAGCGAGACCAGCACCCAGACCCCGATCAGGGCTGCAAGGTAAGGCACCGTATAGCGGAGCAGACGGAAATACGGAACACCGGTCACACCCGATGCGACATAGAGGTTCAGCCCGTAGGGCGGGGTGATGAAGCCGATGGAGGCGCCGACCAGGAAGATCACCGAGAAATGGATCGGATCGACCCCGACGGAGGCTGCGATGGGCGCCAGGATCGGCGCCAGGATGATGGTCACCGGCAGGCTTTCAAGCACCATGCCGGAGAAGAACACGATCACCATCGAGGTGAACAGAACCGCGTGGTAGCCGCCCATCGAGGTGACAAACCCGCCGATCGCCTGCTGCGCGCCGAGGAGCGACAGGATCTGCTGCATCACCACGGAAATCGCGATCAGCGGCGCCAGGATGCCGGTGATCTGCGCCGAGCGCACCACGATGCCGGGGATCTGCGGGATGGTGAAGCCCTCGACCACCAGCATTTCGGCATAGGATTTTTCTTCCCAGGTTTTGTCATTGCTGGCGCCGGTGATCCTGGTCACCACCCAGGACAGCACGCCCGCGATGACGCAGAAGCCGACGGTCACGCCCGCCGCTTCGGTGGGGGAGAACTTGCCGGTATAGATGCCCCACAGCACCAGCCCGATGGCAAAGAAGCCGAGCCAGGCGCCGAAGGCGGTTTTCAGGACCCGGTTCAGTTGCAACGGGATCAAAAAGCCCCAGCCGTTGCGGCGGCAGATGATCCAGCAGGCCAGCTGCATGCCGATGACCATCATCGCGCCGGGCAGGATGCCCGCGACGAACAGGTCGGAAATCGGCAGGTTCATCAGGAACCCGTAGACGATAAAGATGATCGACGGCGGGATGATGATGCCCACGGTGCCGCCCGCAGCAGCGGTGGCGGCCGAGAAACGCTCGTCATAGCCGCCTTTGACCATTTCGGGGTGCAGCATCGAGCCGATGGTGGCGGTGGTTGCCGAGTTGGAGCCTGAAATCGCGGCAAACAGTCCGCAGGCGCCGAGCGAGGCCATCGCCAGCCCGCCGCGCATCCAGCCCAGGCAGGCATAGGCAAAATCGCTAAGGCGCCGGGCGATGCCGGACTGGTTGATCAGGTCGCCGGTCAGGATGAACAGCGGCATCGCCAAGAGCGCAAAGCCCTTGTTGAACACATTCAAGAGTTCGGCGCCCATGTTATCGAGCGTCAGCCCCAGCACGAAGGAGCAGCCGATCACCCAGTAGCCGATGACCAGCAGCACCGGCACGCCCAGCATGAACAGGAAGGTGACCCCAAGCGAGATCAGCGTGACCCAGGTTCCGGTATCCATTACACGTCTCCTCCGATCACGGCCTGTTTGATCAGCGGCGCGCCGCTGCGGTAGTTGCGGATGTCGTCGGCGAGGTTTTCAAACACCCGGGCGATCATCAGGACAAAGGACAGGGGCGCGGTGATCAGGAACCACCACTGCAGCACGCTGTCGGTGCCCAGCACGATCTGGAAGTTGGAGGCCGACAGCGCGGTCAGCCGGGTGGTGGTGACAAAGACGATCACCGCAAAGCCGAACCACAGCACCGCATCCAACGTCAGGCAGCCCATCTGCGCCCAGCGGGGCATCACGGTGCGGAATTCCGAGAAGCTGAGATGGGTGCGCAGCCGCACGTTGAAGGCGGCCCCGAACCAGGCCATGATCATGAACAAGAGCGGCGGGATGGTCGTGGACCAGGGCTGCTGGTTCTTGAACACGAAGCGGTCAATCACCCCCCAGAAAATGATGAAGGCAATCGCCAGGTAGCTCCACACCATGATGGTGCGCTCCAGGTGCCGGTCCAAGAGCGGCACCAGCCGGTAGACCAGCATCACCAGAAGGCCGCCAGCAGCAGCGGCAGCGGTGCCCAGCACCCAGGCTGCGTTGCTCTCCAAAGCGTTGCGGATTTCCCAGCTGTCCTGGGATGCGAAGGCGCTGAAAATGGCGCTGATATCCGGCCAAAGCTGCATCTGTTCCTCCCCTCATTGCCCTTGTGATCCTGCCGGATCATGCCGGGCAAACAAGGCCGGCGCAGTCCGGCGCCGGCCCCATGCTCAGTGTTTGGGCCTCTGTCAGCCCTTCCACCAGCGGCGCGGCTCCACGTTTTCGGGCTTCATGTCCTTTTCGACTTCGCGCGCGATGGTGTAGATTTCCTGATAGGTGTCGATGCCGCCGGCCCATTTGTTCAGGCGGTCGCGCCACTGCTCCCACAGCTGCGGCTGGAACTCGGGCGAGCACATTTCCTCGGCCATGCGGATTTCGCTGTCCGGCAGGAAGGCCGGGCGGACGCCGTGTTCCGCAAACACCGTGTCCGGCAGCTGCGGGTCGGAGAAGCCGACGGTCTTGACCAGCGCCGCCTCGTTTGCCGCCTGCACATGGGCCTGCGCCCAATAGGCGCTCTCCATCACCGCGTCCTGCAGATAGCCTTCGAGGCCGTCGAAGACCTTGGCCGACATCGAGGTGTGCTCGGTGCCGCAGAAGAACTTGAGGTCGACGGACTGCGAGACCACCGGCGCCATGTTGGCATAGGCCACCGCGGAGGCCCAGGTTTCGGCACCGTCGATCAGGCCCTGCTTCAGCCCGTCGAGGGTCTCTTCCCAGGCCACCGGCACCGGGTTCAGGTTCAGCGCGTTCATGGCGATCCGGCCCAGCTGGGTGCCGGTGACGCGGTTCTTGGTGCCGAACAGCTGCTCCAGCTTGGTGATGGTGGGCTGGTCCTTGTATTTCAGGCCCAGCTGGATGCCGCGCAGCTCGCAGTGGCTGAACAGGAATTTCAGCCCGTGGCGCTTCTCCAGCGGGTCGCGCAGAATTTCCTGGCTCTTCGGGTGATAGAGGAAGTGGTACTGGGACGCGCGGCCGGGGAACATGAAGGCATAGTCCAGCACGTTCAGGTAAGGGGCGCCGCCGGCCGAGTTCTGGGTCGAAGCGGCGTAGATGTCGACGATGCCCTGCTGGGTTTTCTCGACGCAGCTCAGCTGGCCGCAGATCTGGTTGTCGCCGATGAACTCGATCCGGATCTCGCCGTCGGTGCGGGCCTCGAGGTCACGGGCGAACTCCAGCGCGCCGGCCCGTTCGATCAGCAGGTTGCGCGCGTTGAAGCCGGAAGCGCCGAACTTCAGCGTGTGCTTGGCGGGCTTGGCATAGCGCTTCTCATAGGTTGATTCCGCCGCCGAAGCGAGATTCGCCAGGCTCATCGCGCCGCCGAAACCGCCCGCTGCCAGCAGTGTCGAGCTCATCCCGTAAGTGCCTGCAACGCGGAACAGATCCCGCCGCGAAATACGGCTCAGTTTGTTAGTAAGCCCCATAATTCTCCTCCCTAAGATCAATTATTGAGACGTTTCGTATCAAAAATATCTAGATTATTTCATGCGATCTGTATAGAAGTTTTTTCCACACAGGGCGGAGAGAAGGTCGTGGAAGCAGATTTCATTGTCATCGGAGCAGGCTCGTCGGGCTGCGTCATTGCCAACCGATTGAGCGCAAATCCACAGAACAAGGTGGTGCTGCTGGAGGCAGGCGGACGGGACCTGAACCCGTGGATCCACATCCCGGTCGGCTACTTCAAAACGATCCACAACCCCTCGGTCGACTGGTGCTACAAGACCGAACCGGATCCGGGTCTGAACGGCCGTTCGATCGAGTGGCCCCGCGGCAAGGTGCTGGGCGGCTCGTCTTCGCTGAACGGTCTTTTATACGTGCGCGGCCAGCCGCAGGACTATGACCGCTGGCGCCAGATGGGCAATGCCGGCTGGGGCTGGGAGGATGTCCTGCCGCTGTTCAAACGCTCCGAGAACAACGAGCGCGGCGAAGATGAATTCCATGGCACCGGCGGTCCGCTGTCGGTTTCCAACATGCGCATCCAGCGCCCCATAACGGATGCCTGGGTCGCGGCGGCGCAGGCCGCGGGCTATCCGTTCAACCCAGATTACAACGGCGCCACCCAGGAGGGCGTCGGTTTCTTCCAGCTCACGTCCAAGAAAGGCCGCCGCTGCAGCGCCGCCGTGGCCTTTCTGAATCCGGTGAAGAAACGCGAGAACCTGCAGATCATCACCCGAGCGATGGTGCAGAAGGTCGACATCCAGGACGGCCGCGCCGTGGCGGTTCTGTACAAGGACCGGTCGGGGCAGGTGCAGCGCATCACCGCGCGGCGCGAGATCGTGCTGTCGGGCGGCGCCATCAACTCGCCCCAGATCCTGATGATGTCGGGCATCGGCGAGGCGGCACAGCTTGCCGAACACGGAATCGAAGTCAAAAAGGACCTCTATGGCGTCGGCAAGAACATGCAGGACCATCTGCAGGCGCGGCTGGTCTACAAATGCAATGAGCCGACGCTGAACGACGAGGTCCGCACCCTGTTCGGCCAGGCCAAGATCGGCCTGAAATATGCGCTGTTCCGGGCCGGTCCGATGACAATGGCCGCGAGCCTGGCCACCGGATTCATGAAGACCCGCGACGACCTGGAGACCCCGGACATCCAATTCCACGTGCAGCCGCTGTCGGCCGAGAACCCGGGCAAGGGGGCAGATCCCTTCTCGGCGTTCACCATGTCGGTCTGCCAGCTGCGCCCGGAAAGCAAGGGCGAGATCCGGATCGTGTCCGCCGATCCGAACACCTATCCCAAGATCATACCGAACTACCTGTCGGCAGAAACCGACTGCCAGACCATCGTGGCCGGGGTGAACATTGCCCGCAAGATTGCCCGCCACGCGCCGCTGACCTCGAAGATCTCGGAGGAGTTCCGCCCCAGTGCGGATTTGCCGATGGACGATTACGAGGCGACGCTGGACTGGGCACGCAGCAACACCGCGTCGATTTATCACCCCACCGGCACCTGCAAGATGGGGCAGGGCGGCGACGCGGTGGTCGATGCGGAACTCCGCGTGCATGGCATTCGGGGCCTGCGGGTGGCGGACTGCTCGATCATGCCGGAGATCGTGTCGGGCAACACCAACGCGCCTGCGATCATGATCGGGGAAAAGGCAAGCGATCTGATCACCGGCCGGTAAAGGGCCGGGGTAAGCCTTTGGTCTTACCGGCGCCGCGATGAGGCCGGTCTCCGGCATCGCTGAGCCTGCGGAAGCCGAAAATTCCGGACACAGCACCAGCAGAGAACCCGGCCGGCAGCGCGGCTGACCGGCCGGGCGATGTTCGGCCAAGCGGTGCGCAGCAGGCTGCGGGCCACCCATTGCGAGCGATCGTCTCGTTTTTAAATTGACTGGTCAATCAATATAAGGCAGATTTGCGGCCACTTCCGGACCGGCCGCAGCTTTGGCTCGTCCTGAGGTGCCGGCAGCGCAAGGCGGCGGGGAATATCCCGCTGAACCAGCGCAGCTTCTGCAAACACCGCCACGGCCAGCGGCCGGAAACCGAAACCAAAGCCTATCTGGGAAGACACGAATGACCCGCCCCAACATCCTGATTTTCATGGTGGACCAGCTGAATGGAACGCTGTTTCCGGACGGGCCGGCCGATTGGCTGCACGCGCCGAACCTGAAAAAGCTCGCGGCCCGCTCCACCCGGTTCCGCAATGCCTATACCGCGTCACCGCTTTGCGCCCCGGGCCGGGCCAGCTTCATGTCCGGGCAGCTGCCGTCAGCGACCCGGGTCTATGACAATGCGGCGGAATTCGCCTCGTCGATTCCCACCTATGCGCATCATCTGCGCCGGGCCGGGTATTACACTTGCCTGTCAGGCAAGATGCATTTTGTCGGTCCCGACCAGCTGCACGGCTTCGAGGAGCGCCTGACCACCGACATCTACCCGCCGGATTTCGGCTGGACCCCGGATTACCGCAAGCCGGGCGAGCGCATCGACTGGTGGTATCACAACATGGGTTCCGTCACTGGCGCCGGCATTGCCGAGATTTCCAACCAGATGGAATTCGATGACGAGGTGGCCTTTCATGCGGTGCAGAAGGTCTATGACCTCGCCCGCGGCAAGGATGACCGCCCCTGGGCGCTGACTGTTTCCTTCACCCACCCGCACGACCCCTATGTGGCACGCCGGAAATACTGGGACCTGTACGAGGATTGCGAGCATCTGCTGCCGGAGGTCGCGGACCTGGGCTATGACAACCAGGACCCGCATGCGCAGCGGATCTTCGACGCCAACGACTGGCGCAGCTTCGACATCACCGAAGAGGACATCCGCAAGTCCCGCCGCGCCTATTTCGCCAATATCTCCTATCTCGACGACAAGATCGGCGAGGTGATGGAGGCGCTGGAGAACACCCGGCAGGAGGCGGTCATCCTGTTCGTGTCCGACCACGGCGACATGCTGGGCGAGCGCGGACTGTGGTTCAAGATGAGCTTTTACGAAGGGTCGTCGCGGGTGCCGCTGATGGTGTCCGCGCCGGAGATGACGCCGGGCCTGGTGGAAACGCCGGTGTCCAACATCGACGTCTGCCCGACGCTGTGCGAGCTGGCCGGGGTCAGCATGGATGAGGTGATGCCCTGGACCGCCGGCGAGAGCCTGGTGCCGCTGGGGCAGGGCGGCAGCCGCGAAACGCCGGTGGCGATGGAATATGCCGCTGAGGCTTCCTATGCGCCGATGGTGTCGCTGCGGCTGGGGCAGTGGAAGCTGAACCTGTGCAATCTGGACCCGGACCAGCTGTTCGACCTCGACGCCGACCCGCATGAGCTGTCCAACCTGGCCGGAGATCCGGCCCATCAGGACACGCTTGCGGAGCTCAAGGCAATGGCGGCCGGGCGCTGGGATCTGGAGCGGTTCGACGCCGAGGTACGCGAAAGCCAGGCCCGCCGCTGGGTGGTCTACGAGGCGCTGCGCCAGGGCGGGTATTTCCCCTGGGACTACCAGCCGCTGCAGAAGGCCAGCGAACGCTACATGCGCAACCACATGGACCTGAATGTGGTCGAGGAAAACGCCCGTTTCCCAAGAGGGGAATAAGCAAACCTGCCAACCGAGCCCGCGCAAGCGGGCCGGTGCCCGGTCCGGGGCTGCTGGCGGTTTCTCCGCCTCAGCCCCGCGGCTCCCCTGCGTGCGTACTCCCATTTCCGCACGCAGGGGATCTGTTTTTCATTGCTCAAGGACGGCTCCGGCGCGGGCGCCCGCAGGAGCCTGGTCCGCCGGGCATCAGGATAGTTGATTGATCATCCGGTCAAGCGCGGGCTAGGAATGCCAGTGGTTAAAGGAGTTTCTATGCCGAAACTTGGAATGGAACCGAAACGGCGCGCAGCGCTGGTCACCGCCGTGATTGACGAAGTCGGCGAAGCCGGTTCGCTCGACGTGACCGTGTCGAAGATTGCCAAACGGGCGGGCATGAGCAGCGGCCTGGCGCACCATTATTTCGGCAGCAAGGACCAGATGCTGATCGCCGCCATGCGGCACATTCTGAAAGTGTTCTCGCAACGGGTTGTGGCAGGGCTGGCGGAGGCGGAGGGCCCGCGTGCGCGGCTGGACGCGATTATCCGCGCGAACTTCGAGGATCACGTTTTTGACCGGCGGAAAACCTCAGCCTGGCTCAGTTTTTATGCGCTGTCCCAATGCAACGAGGACGCGGCCCACTTGATGCGGGTTTACCAGAGCAGGCTGCGCAGCAACCTGATGCATGAGCTGCGCGTCCTGAGCGGCCGGCCCGAGGCAGTTGAACGGGCGGTATCCGCCCAGATCGATGGTGTCTACCTGCGGGCTGCGCTGGGTGATCAGGGGGCAGTCCCATTGGCTGCAGACACCGTGAGCATGACCCTGAGCGCCTTGCTCGGGGACGCGTGACGCTCCGCGGGGCATTGATGCATAAACCGGTGCCTGCGCGCGCTTCCCCTTGTCCCCGGACGGACGTGGCGCCGGGGTTTGCGAAAAAAAACGCCTTGGTGCCCGGCTGGTAGCGGGCCGGGCCCTGTTCTCTCGACAAAGCAGCGGAAAGCGACAATAGTCCAATACCGCCCCCACAGAAGAGCGGCAGGTATGACAGATACAGATATGGCAAGGCTGGCCGACCCGCTCGGGCAAGCAAGTATTCTCATCGTGGACGATGAGCCGGGCATGCGGAATTTTCTGGTGAAAACCCTGCGCCCCCTGTGCCAGCTGGTGGATGAGGCCGAGAACACCGAAGCCGCTGCCGCGCTGCTCAATACCCGGCAATATGATGTGATGATCCTCGACAACATCATGCCCGGCCAGAAAGGGCTGGACTGGCTGGAGGAGCAGCGGCGGGAGGGCGGTTTCACGGACACCATCCTGATTACCGCCTATGCCGATCTGCAAACGGCGATTGACGCGCTGCGGGCCGGGGCGTCGGATTTCGTATTGAAGCCTTTCCGCTCCAACCAGATCCTCAATGCCCTGCGCCGCTGCATCGAGGCGGCCCGGCTGAAGCGAGAGAACATGCTGCTGCGGCGGGAGCTAGAAGCAACTGGTGCAGGGCGCCGGCGCCGCCGCGAGCTGGTCGGAGCATCTCCTGCCGTCAGCCAGGTGCGCAATCTGCTGGACCGGGTGGCGCAGGTTTCCACTCCGGTGCTGATCACCGGCGCCTCCGGCACCGGCAAGGAAGTTGCCGCGCGCCACCTGCACGCGCGCTCCAGCCGCGCCGGGGCGCCTTTCGTGCCGGTGCAATGCGGCGCCATTCCGGCGGATGTCATCGAATACGAGCTGTTCGGCCATGCTCCCGGCGCCTTCCCGGGCGCGCCTGCGGGCCGCGAAGGCCTGCTGGCGTCGGCGCAGGGCGGCACCGTTTTCCTCGATGAAATCGGTGAGCTCAGCCCCTCGGCGCAGAACGCGCTGCTGAGGGTGCTGGAGGACGGGCGCATCCGTCCGATCGGCACGGAGCGGACGCTGCAGCTCGATGTCCGCTTCGTGATGAGCTCCAGCCGCGCGCTGGACGAGGCGGTGGCCGAGGGACATTTCCGCGAGGACCTGCTGTTCCGCATTAACGTGATCGAAGTGGCAATGCCGCCGTTGCGCGAACGCGGTACCGACATTGTCGAGCTTGCCGGGCTGTTCCTGGCCGAAATCGCTGCCCAGTTGCAGCTGCCGCCGCTGGAGCTGTCCGCCAGCGTCAAATCCGCCCTGCTGCGCCATGACTGGCCGGGCAACATCCGCGAGCTGCGGAACTTCGTTGAACGCTCCTTGATCTTCGGCAGCTTTTCCCTGGACACGCTGGCCCCGGCCCGTCCCGCTGCCGACATCCTGCCGCTGGAGGAGGTCGAGCGCCGCGAGATCCTGCACGCGCTGGAAGCGGCCGGCGGCAACCGCAGTGAAGCGGCGCGGCGGCTGGGGGTCTCGCGCAAGACCATTGACCGCAAATGCGCGGCCTGGGGGCTCTGAGCCGTGCGCAGGCTGCGTTCGCTCATGCGGTCGGTCCGGGTCCGGCTGCTGCTGATCGCATTGCTGCCGATGCTGGTGCTGATGCCGCTGCTGCTGGGAATTGCCACTTGGCGCTGGTCGGAAAAAACCGATGGCCTTCTGATCAGCAAGGTGAACGGTGACCTGACCATCGCCGACCAGTATCTGGCCAGGCTGACCGCCACCTCGGGCGAGCTGCTGGATGCGGTGGCGCAATCGGTCCGGTTCCGCAGCGCGCTTGCGGCGGGCCGCTCCGCGGATTTCCTGGCCCAGGAACAGGCCCGGCTCGGTCTCGATTTCCTTTATCTCGCCGGACCCGATGGCCGGGCCGGTTTCACGCCCGCTGACTGGCCTGTCATCCGCGGCGCGCTGCAGGGGCAGTGGCAGAGCGCAGTCGACATTCTGGACGCCGCCCAGCTTGACACGCTGGCCCCCGGTCTTGCCGCCCGCGCAGCCATCCCGCTGGTGGAGACCGAAGCGGCTGTGCCCACGGACCGTACCGCCGAGACCCGCGGCATGATCATTCACTCCGCGGCCCCGGTGGCCCTGCCGGACGGCCGGAAGGCGGTTCTGGTGGGCGGGCGGCTGCTGAACCGCAACCTGGACTTCATCGACACCATCAATGCGCTGGTCTATCGCGAGCAAAGCCTGCCGGAGGGCAGCCAGGGCACCGCCACGCTGTTTCTGGAGGACGTGCGGATCTCCACCAATGTGCGGCTGTTCGAAAACGTGCGTGCGCTCGGCACCCGGGTCTCGGCCGAGGTGCGCGGCCAGGTGCTGGGGCGCGGTGACGTCTGGCTGGACCGGGCCTTCGTTGTGAACGACTGGTACATCTCCGCCTATGAGCCGATCCTGGACAGCCGCGGCAACCGGGCCGGAATGCTTTATGTCGGCTTTCTGGAAACCCCGTTCCGCCAGGCCAAGCGCAGCACGGTGCTGACGCTCGGCGGGGCCTTCCTGCTGATCGCGGCGATGTCGGTGCCGATTTTCCTGCGGTGGGCGGGGCGCATCTTCCGCCCGCTTGAGGGGATGACCCAGACCATCGCCCGGGTCGAACAGGGGGATCTGGCCGCCCGCAACCGCCCCCAGGAGGACGGCGGCGAGATCGCCCGCGTCGCGGCGCATCTGGACAGCCTGCTGGACCAAGTGCAGGAACGCGACCGGCAATTGCGCGGCTGGGGGGAAAGCCTGGAGGCTAAGGTCGAGGAGCGCACCGCGGATCTGCGCGAGGCAAACCGGCGGCTGGAGCGGACCACCGAACGGCTGATCGTCTCGGAGAAACTCGCGGCGGTCGGCGAAATCACCGCCTCCGTCGCGCATGAGATCAACAACCCGGTGGCGGTGATCCAGGGCAACCTGGACCTGGCCCGGACGGTGCTGGGCAGCCATGCGGAGCCGGTCGAGGAGGAATTCCGGCTGATCGACGATCAGGTCTACCGCATCGGCGTGATTGTCTCCAAGCTGCTTCAATTCGCCCGGCCCGAGGAATACTCCGGCGCTTCCGGGCTGATTGCCCCGGCAGAAGTGGTGGCCGACTGCCTGGTTCTGACCCGCCATCAGATCGAGGCCACCGGGATCGAAGCAGAGGCGCATCTGGCCAGTACCGGTCAGGTCCGGATGTCGCGCACGGAATTGCAGCAGGTGATCGTCAATCTCATCCTGAATGCGGTGCAGGCGATGCCCGGCGGCGGCCGGCTTACCCTGACCGCCGAGGATGCCGCCGATGGGGTGCTGCTGACCGCAGAGGATACCGGCACCGGCATCCCCTCGGACCTGCTGAACCGCATCTTCGACCCGTTCTTCACCACCAAGCAGGCGCAGGGAACCGGGCTGGGATTGTCGATCAGCCATCAGCTGGTGAGTCGCGCCGGCGGCCGCATCACCGTGCAGTCAGAACCCGGGCAGGGCAGCCGGTTCGAAATTTTTCTGCCCTCGCCCGCTGCCGCCTGATCCGGACAAATTGGCGCGAAATCGCAGGCCCCGGCTCCCCGGTGCGGACAGAATGTCCCGCAACCGTCTGCAGAGGTCTGGCAGGGCAGACAGAAAGTCACGATAAGCTATTGTTATTGCTAAATTATTTATTTGACAGCTGGGTCATCTCTCCGCCTTTGTCAAGCTACGGCACATTGCCGCGGGCCATTCGGGGCGGCCGCAATAGGAGGTTGCAGCCGCCGGAACAGCACTAGGGAGGACACCACATGAGTACGCCATCATCCGGCGGGCTGAGCTTTCTGCACAAGGACCACATCACCGCCAAACCCGGCTTCAACCGCTGGCGGGTTCCGCCGGCATCCATCGCCATCCACCTCTGCATCGGCTCGGTTTATGCCTGGTCGGTGTTCAACCCGCCGCTCACACGCGAGCTGGGGGTGGTGGCCTCCAGCGCCGATGACTGGAGTCTCGGCTCTGTTGTCTGGATCTTTTCGGTCGCCATCGTCTTCCTCGGGCTGGCCGCCGCATTTGCCGGCAAATGGCTGGAGGAAGTCGGACCGCGCATGGTGGGCGTTGTGGCAGCGCTGCTGTGGGGCGGCGGCTTCATTGTCGGCTCGTTCGGCATTTCCAGCCATCAGCTGTGGCTGGTCTATCTCGGATACGGCGTGCTCGGCGGCTGCGGGCTGGGGCTGGGCTATGTCTCGCCGGTTTCGACGCTGATCCGCTGGTTTCCCGACCGGCGCGGCATGGCAACGGGCATGGCCATCATGGGCTTTGGCGGCGGAGCGATGATCGCCGCGCCGGTCAAGGGCTGGCTGCTGGATTTCTATGAAACCGCGCCCACCTATCTGGGCGCCAGGGATGCGGTGCAGACCGTGGTCGAAAACGGCCGGGTCTTTGCCGAAACCGCACAGGGCAAAATCGAGGTGGTGATCGCCAGCGCGGCGCAGGCTGCCGAGTTCGGCGGCGAGGCCGGCGCCTATGCGGTGGGCACAGGGAATACCGGCGCAGCACAGACATTCATGACCCTGGGCATCGTATACTTCGTCGTGATGATCCTGGCCGCCTTCCAGTACCGGGTCCCGGCCAAGGACTGGAAGCCTGAAGGCTGGGAGCCGAAGCCTGCCGCCTCGGGGCTGGTGACGCAGAACGACGTGCATATCGACCAGGCGCTGAAGACGCCGCAGTTCTGGCAGCTGTGGGTGATGCTGTGCTTCAACGTCACCGCAGGCATCGGCGTGATCGGTGTCGCCAAGACGATGATGTCCGAGATCTTCGGCTCGGTGATGCCGCTGGTGGCAACCGCCGCTTTCGCCTCGACCTATGTGCTGATGATTTCGGTCTTCAACATGGTCGGACGGTTCTTCTGGGCGTCTGCCTCGGACTACATCGGGCGCAAGGCAACCTACATGTGCTTCTTCGTGCTGGGCACCGCGCTCTACCTGTCGATCCCCTATTTCGCCTCTGCCGCCGCGGCCAACCCGTCGCTGGTCTATCTGATGGGCTTCTACCTTGCGACGATGCTGATCTTTTCGATGTACGGCGGCGGATTTGCCACGATCCCGGCATATCTTGCTGACATGTTTGGGACCATGCATGTCGGCGGCATCCACGGCCGCCTGCTGACCGCCTGGTCGACCGCGGGCGTGCTGGGGCCGCTGGCCATCACCTCGCTGCGGCAGATGTCGGTGAACAGCGCGGTCCAGGATCTGGCTGCCAAGGTTGATCCGGCCGCCTTCGCCGCGAAGTTCGGCGCGCCGGTCGCGCAGCTGGACCAGCTGGTGGCGGCCAAGACCGTGACCATTGCCAAGCTGATGGAAATCGCACCGGCGGGCACCGTGGATCCGACGCCCAGCCTTTACAATACAACGATGTATTGCATGGCGGCGCTGCTGGCGGTGGCCTTCTTTGCCAACCTCTTCATGCGCCCGGTGAAAGAGCACCACCACCATGATGAACCGGAGCTGCAGGCCGTTCCGGGAGAGTAATGCCGCCAGCCGGGGCGCAGCGCGCCCCGGCTGCTTGCAGCCCTGACTGCGGGCTGCAGATCTGCAGACAGCCTATTGGAATACTGCCTTGGGGACAGGCCGCGCCGGTATCCCGCAGGCGGGATGCTTCCTCAGCCGACAAGAGAGCGGTGGCGTGCCTGAGCCCATCTGCTTGAGCGATATCCGAATGGCCGGTCTCCCCCGCAAACTAAACATAAGACAGATTACTGGATGCACAGCCCTTGAGGGCGGCGGCATCATCCAGAATGACGTGCACCGGCGCCGCGATGCGGGCGTCCAGCTTGAATGGCTGCCGGAACAGGTCCGCAAAGACTTGCCGTGCCGGGGAGGCCAGCAGGCTGCGGGCTACGGCGCCGGCGAAATACAGCCCTTGCGCGGGCAGGAAGGCCAGCATTAGGTTGCGCGCGAGCAGCGCCAGCAGTTCTGCATAAACTGCCTGAAAAGCGCCCGTGTCGGCGTCATCGCCCGGGAAACACGCCCGCACCGCCGCATGGCCGCGGCCGGAAAACAGATGCTCCACCGTCGGGAATTCCACCGCCGCAACGCCGATCCGGCTGCGCAGCAACTCCGCCACGTCCAGCGGCAGGCTGACATGGCCGTATTCCACGTTGAGGCAGTGCACCTGCCCGCCGGACTGCAGCACCGGCGACAGGTTGAAGCCGGTGCCGATGCCGACCACCAGCCGCTGGCTGTCTCCGTCGGCATCGCGCGCGGGCGCGATCACCGTATCCAGGCAGTCTGCCCCGAGATGCGGGCAGGCTTGTCCCAGCGCTGCAAGGTCATTGAGCAGATGCACCTGCGCGCCGTTCAGATGCTGCGACAGCGCTGCGGCGTCAAAGTGCCAGTCCCGGTTGGTGAGCCGCGCTGTGCTGCCAGTGACCGGGCCGGCGATGGCAATGGCAACCTCTGCCACTCCGCCGGGGGCGGTGCCTTGCAGGTAGCGATCCATTACCTCGGCAAAGCTGCCGTGGGCCTCGTTGCGGAAGCTCTGCACCGTGTCCGCCAGCAGAACGCCGTTCCGCGCCAGCCCCAGCCGGGTATTTGTGCCGCCGACGTCAGCGGCCAGCCGCAGCCGGGTCAATTCAGACGCTCGCCGGTTGCGGGCGAGAAGTAGGAGACCTTGGAGAGATCAAAGGCCAGATCCAGCATCTGCCCCGGCTGCGCCCGGGTCTCCGCGTGCAGCCGCGCCGTCACCTGTTTGCCGCCGAGATGGGAGACCACATAGGTATCGGCGCCTGCAGGCTCCACCATGTCGATCATGCAGGCGGCCTCCTGCACGCCCTCGCCCGCACGGAAGCCCGCCTCGGCGATGTCTTCGGGGCGCACCCCCAGGATCACGTCCTGCGGCAGGCCGGTGGCGCGGCTGTCCTTCAGCACGATCGGGGCGCTGCCGCCGCAGTCCATCTCGATCCGTGTGCCCTGCCCGTTCGGCTGCGCACGCGCGGGGATCAGGTTCATCGCCGGGCTGCCCATGAAGTCGGCCACAAACAGGTTGGCGGGCTTGTTGTAGATCTCAGCGGGCGTGCCGATCTGCTGCACCACGCCGCCTTTCATCACCACGATCTTGGTCGCCAGCGTCATCGCCTCGATCTGGTCGTGGGTGACATAGACCATGGTGGCGCCGAGGTTGTGGTGCAGCTTCTTGATCTCGGTCCGCATCTCAACCCGCAGCTTGGCGTCGAGGTTTGAAAGCGGTTCATCGAACAGGAACAGCTTGGGGTCGCGCACCAGCGCCCGGCCCATCGCCACCCGCTGCCGCTGGCCGCCCGACAGCTGGCCGGGGCGGCGGTCCAGGAGCGCCTCGATCTGCAGCTGCGCTGCGACCTCCTTCAGCTTGCGCTCCTGCGTCGCGGCATCGGCGCCGCGCACCTTCATGCCGAAGGTGATGTTCTTGGCGACCGTCATCGTCGGGTAGAGCGCGTAGGACTGGAACACCATGGCGATGTCGCGGTCCTTGGGGCTCACACTGGTCATGTCACGGCCGCCAATCTCGATCCGCCCGCCGGAGATTGGCTCCAGCCCGGCGATGCAGTTGAGCAGTGTGGACTTGCCGCAGCCGGAGGGGCCGACCAGCACCAGGAAGTCGCCCGGTTCGATGCTGACGTTGATGTCCTTCAGGATCTCGGTTGCGCCGTAGTTCTTGCGCAGATTGGTGATGTCCAGGATAGGAGCCATGAGTTTACCCTTTCACAGAGCCCGCGGTCAGGCCGCGGATGAAGTATTTGCCGGCAACGGCATAGACCAGCAGCGTCGGCAGCGCGGCGATGATCGCGGCGGCCATGTCGACGTTGTATTCCTTCACGCCGGTGGTCGAATTGACGATGTTGTTCAAAGCCACGGTCACCGGCTGGGTGCCCGCTTGGCTGAAGGAGACGCCGAACAGGAAGTCGTTCCAGATCTGGGTGAACTGCCAGATCACGGTGACCACGATGATCGGCAGGCTGAGCGGCAGGAAGATCGACCAGAAGATCCGGAAGAACCCCGCGCCGTCCACCTTGGCCGCCTTCACCAGATCCTGCGGGATGGTGACATAGAAGTTGCGGAAGAACAGCGTGGTGAAGCCGATGCCATAGATCACATGCACAAAGATCAGCCCCGGAATGCTGCCCGCCAGCCCCATCAGTCCCAGCATCCGCGCCATCGGCAGCAGAACCACCTGAAACGGGATGAAGCAGCCGAACAGCATCAGCGAGAAGATCAGGTTGGCGCCGCGGAACCGCCACTGCGCGATGACATATCCATTGGCCGCGCCCAGCATGGTGGAGATTGCCACCGCCGGCACCGCGATCACCACGGAGTTCCAGAAGAACGGGCGCAGGCCCTCGCATTGGATGCCGGTGCAGGCCTCGGACCAGGCGGTGCGCCAGGCGTCGAAGGTGACCTCGCGCGGGAAGGCGATCAGGCTGCCGGTGCGGATTTCCTCCAGGCTTTTCAGCGAGGTGGTGATCATCACAAAGAGCGGCATCAGGTAGAACAGGGCAAACAGGCCCAGGAGGGTGAACAGCGTCCAGCGCAGAGCAAAGTGGCTCCAGTTGCGGCGGCTGGCTGCGGTGGCGGGGGCAAGCGTCACATCAGTCATGTTTGGCCCTCAGCTCAGAGTAGAGATACGGAACGATGATTGCGAACACCACGGCCATCATCACCATGGCAGAGCTTGCCGCCTGGCCGATGTCGCCGCGGGAGAAGGCCATCGTGTACATATAGGTGGCGGGCAGATCGGTGGCATAGCCGGGGCCGCCGCCGGTGAGGGCAATCACCAGATCAAAGCTCTTGATCGCCAGATGCGCCAGCACGATGAAGGCAGAGAGGAAGATCGGCGCCATCGAGGGGATGATGATCGCGGTATAGATCCGCCAGGTGGGGATGCCATCGACCTGTGCGGCCTTGATGATCTCGCCATCGACGCCGCGCAATCCGGCCAGGAACAGCGCCATCACAAAGCCGGACGCCTGCCAGACACCGGCGATGACAACCGCATAGATCGCCTTGTCGGGGTTGATCACCCAGTCGAAGGTGAAGCTGTCGAACCCCCAGCCGCGGACCATCGCCTCCAGGCCAAGGCCGGGGTTCATGATCCATTTCCAGGCGGTGCCGGTCACGATCAGCGACAGCGCCATCGGGTAAAGGTAAATGGTGCGCAAGACGCCCTCGGTGCGGATTTTCTGGTCCAGCAGGATGGCCAGCATCAGGCCGAGGACCATCGAGATCACGATGAACAGGGTGCCGAACACAAACAGGTTCGACATCGCAGTGTCCCAGCGCGGCGCGTTGAACAGGCGCTCGTACTGGATCAGCCCGTCGATCTCGTATTTCGGCAGCAGACGGGAGCGGGTCAGCGAGACCCAGGCGGTCCAGATGATGAAGCCGTAGACAAACACCAGCACCGCGGCGAAGGACGGTGCCAGCACCATCTTCGGAATATGACGTTCAAGCCATTCGGTCATGGTAACGGCCCTTGAATAATTGGCCCCGCATCCCGGAGGACGCGAGGCCCGGGGGAGATCAGAGAGAGTTGGCGACAGCGTCGGCCAGCATCTGCACGGCCTCAGCCGAGGACATGTCGGAGTTGAAATGCGCGGTCACCACGTCGGTGATGGCGCCCGCCTGCGCGCCGCGCAGGGCCATGCCGTGGGCATAGCTGGGCAGCAGCGAGCCATTGTCCGCACTGTCGCCCATGTCCTTGGCCGACAGGTGGGCGCAGGTGTCAAACGCATCCAGTTTCACGTCCACCCGTGCCGGGATCGAGCCCTTGTTGAGGTTGAACACCTCCTGGAACTTCGGCCCGACGATCAGCTTTGCCAGGAGATCCTGCCCGGCCTGCTTGTCTTCGCCGTCCACCTCGAACATGGCGAAGCTGTCGACATTATAGAGGAACCCGTCGCCCGGCACCGAGGCGCAGAGGAAGTCCTTGCCCGGCTCCTTGCCCGCGGCCAGGAACTCGCCCTTGGCCCAGTCGCCCATGATCTGGAACGCGGCTTCGCCGTTCATCACCATCGAGGTGGCCAGGTTCCAGTCGCGGCCCGGGAAGTTGGCATCCACATAGCCGCGCATCTTGCGCATCTGGTCAAAAACGGCGGCCATCTTGTCCGACTTCAGGGTGTCCATGTCCAGTTCGACAAAGGCCTTGCGGAAATCCTCCGGCCCCAGGATGCCCAGGGCCACGGCCTCGAAGACGGTGGCGTCCTGCCAGGCCTGGCCGCCATGCGCCAGCGGGGTGATGCCCGCGGCCATCAGCTTGTCAGCAGCGGCGTTGAAGTCTTCCCAGGTCTGGGGCATCTCGATGCCGTTGGCCTCCAGCAGCGCGGCATTGGCCCAGATCCAGTCGACCCGGTGCACGTTCACGGGTGCTGCACACCATTTGCCCTCGCATTTCATGTGCTCGGCGATCGAGCCGGGCAGCACGTCACCCCAGCCCTCGGCCTCCGCGACGGAGGAGATATCGGCCAGCACGCCTTCCTCATACCATTCCTGGATTGCGGGGCCTTTCAGCTGCACCGCGGTCGGCGCGTTGCCCGACAGAACCCGGGCGCGCAGCGCGGTCATCGCGGCATCGCCGCCGCCGCCGGCCACCGGCATATCGGTCCAGGTGCCGCCGTTGTCGGCAAATTCCTGTTGCAGCACCGCGGCCGACTTGGCCTCGCCGCCGGATGTCCACCAGTGCAGAACTTCAGCCTCCGGCCCGGCCGCTGCCGGTGCCGCACAGGCCAGTGCCACGGCCGATACGGCCGCAAAAGCGGTGTATTTCATCGCTCATTCCTCCCTTATGTGACGGCTGCTCCCCGCAGCCTTCATGCTTAAGCTTGCAAAACAGCAGGGCCGCATTTCAATCGCTCAGCGCAGCCCCGGGCGGGTGCCAAAGCAGTTTTTCCGCCAAGCTGTTACCTGTTGTTACGCAGCAATTGATTTTGTTGCATGATGTTACAAACAAACAGCCGGAACAGCCACATCGGGCGGTTTCCGGGGAGGAGAGCAACAGATGGCGATTCCGCGGCTTCTGGTGGTGGATGACGACGTTGAGACGCGCATGATGCTGACCCAGTACCTGCGCCAGAACGGCTTTATCGCCCTGCCCTGCGGCAGCGAGGCGGAGATCCGCGAGCAGATCGGCGCGGGCCGGATCGACCTGATCCTGCTCGACGTGATGCTGGGGGATGAAAACGGGGTGGAGATCTGCACCCGGCTGCGCAGCGAACAGGATGTGCCGATCATCCTGGTGTCGGCGCTGTCCGCCGATCACCAGCGGATGGCGGGTTATGAATCCGGAGCGGATGACTACATCGCCAAGCCGTTCAACCCCGACCTCTTGCTGGCGCGGGTCCGGGCGGTGCTGCAGCGGGCGCGGCGGTCGTCCTCGCTGATCTACAGGCGCAGCGTCGCCACCTTCCGCTTTGCCGGCTGGACCTATGACGCCAAGCGGGATGAGGTGATCTCGCCCGCGGGGGTGCAGGTGGCGCTGTCGCGGCGCGAAACGGGCCTGCTCAAGGTGTTTCTGGCTAACCCGCATATTCCGCTGACACGCGAAGAGATTGCGGCGGCGCTGGATGTGACAGGCGAGGGAGGCAGCGACGAAGGCTCGGGCCGCGCCATTGACGTGCTGGTCGGGCGGCTGCGCTCCAAGATCGAACAGAGCCCCAAGGAGCCGAAGCTGCTGCGCACCGAGCGCGGCACCGGCTATGTCCTGGCGGTGGATGTCGAGACCGGCGGGGACTGAGGCACATGGCGCTGCGGCTCAGAACCAGGGGGCTGATCCTGCTGCCGCTGGCCTTTGCCGCCGGGCTGGGCGGCGCTTGGGGCTGGTTCCACTCCGGCGCCAGCTGGCAGGCGCATCTGACCCGCGCCGCCATCTCCGGCATCACCCTGGACGGCACTCTGCGCCGCGGCGCGCCGCCGCCTGCGGGGGTAGTGGTAACACCTGTCGGCCAGGATCAGGCCGTGTTTCTGGCGGCAGGCGATTACCTGCGGCTGGCGGGGATTGCGAAACCCGCCTTCTTCACCAATGTCTCGATCCTGGACAGCGGTGCCGACCCCTTGTCGGGTGAGGTTCTGGCGCTGGTTATTGCCGCCCCTGCCCTGCGCTACCCGGTCGCAGAGCTGCCGCCCGCCGGCGGGGCCACCGCGGCGGAAAAACTGGGGGCTGCCACCCGGCTGCTGGCAACCTATTGCAGCGAACCGGTGATATTTGCCCGCGCAGGCTACGGCCCCTGGCAGCGGGTCGACGGTACCGAGGTCTGGGGCTGCTCCGCCGCGCCGCGTGACTTGCGCCTGCCGGCGGTTTTGCTGTCGCTTCTGGTCCTGGCGGTGCTGGCGACGCTGGTGATGGACACCTCGGCCCATTTCGACCGGTTTGCCCGTGCGTTGCGGGACCGCCGCCGGCTGGGCGGGCCGGATGCCTATGCGCTGCAAGGGCCGGGCGAGTTGCAGGAGATCGTGACGGCGGTGAACAGCTACCTGGAGACCGAGCGCGAACAACTCGCCAGCCGCGCCGCGGTGCTGTCCGGCGTCAGCCATGACCTCGGCACCCCGGCCACCCGGTTGCGGCTGCGCGCGGCGCTCATTCAAGACGCGGAACTGCGGGGGAAGTTCGAGGCTGATCTGGACGCCATGACCGGCATGATCGAAAGCGTGCTGACCTACACCCGCGCCGAGATGAGCGCCGAGACCCCGCGCCGACTGTCGCTCAGCTCCTTGGTGGAGGCGCTGGCGGCTGATTATCAGGACATGGGCAAGCCGGTGGAGCTGCTGCCGCCGGAGCCGCAGGTGGCGGCGGGCGGGCGGTCCGTTTTCACCTCTGCCCCCGGCCGCAGTGCGGTGCCGCAGGGGCAGGTGATGCTGGTGGTGGCGCGGCCTGTTTCCTTGCAGCGGGCGGTCACCAACCTGATCGACAACGCGCTGAAATACGGCCGCCGCGCCGCTATCAGCCTCAGTTCCACTGCCGATCACGCGATCATCACGGTGGAGGATGAAGGCTCCGGCATGACGGCGGCGGAGATCACCGAAGTGATTGCCCCGTTCCGGCGCGGCGAAAACACCCGGGCCATCGACGGCTTCGGGCTGGGGCTGACGATTGTTGCCACGGTGGCAGAGCAGCACGGCGGGCGGCTCACTTTCGAGGACGGCAGGCGGGGCCTGCGCGCCGTCCTCGAGATTTGCCGCAACTGACCGGCGGCGGGCGTTACCCCAGTACCGCCTTGACCGCGCGCAGGGTGGCGTCAACCACTTGATCGGCCTCGGCGCGGGTCAGGCAGAAGGGCGGCGCAAAGCCCAGGATGTCGCCCTGCGGCATGGCGCGGGCAATCACCTTGTCCTGCTCAAGGAGTTTGGCGGAGATCTGCGGGCCGATTTTCTCCGCGGCATCAAAGAAGGTGCGGCTGTCCTTGTCCTTCACAAACTCCACTGCACACAGCATCCCCTCGCCGCGCACCTCGCCCACGTTGGCGTGGCCCATCAGTGCCTCTGCCATGGTGGCATTCAGATAGGCGCCGGTGTCGCCCGCGTTCTGCACCAAGTTCAATTCATCAATCAGTTTGAGGTTTGCCACCCCCGCCGCTGCCCCGATCGGGTGCGCGGAGTAGGTCCAGCCGTGGCCGATCGGGCCGTTCTCATCGGTGCCCTGCTCCAGTACTTTCCAGACCTTGTCCGAGACGATGGAACCGGACAGCGGCGCATAGGCCGAAGTGAGGCCCTTGGCGATGGTTATGATATCGGCCTCGATCCCGTAGTGATCCGAGCCGAACATGGAGCCAAGACGCCCGAAGCCGGTGACGACCTCATCGGCGACCAGCAGGATGTCATGCTTCTTTAGCACCGCCTGAATTGCCTGCCAGTAGCCCGCGGGCGGCGGCACGATGCCGCCGGTGCCCAGGACAGGCTCGCCAATGAAGGCGGCGATAGTGTCGGCACCCTCGCGCTCGATAAGCGCTTCCAGCTCAGCCGCGCAATGGGCCACGAACTGTTCTTCGGTCTGGTCAAGGTTATCGCGGCGGTAATAGTACGGCGCCTCGGTATGGATCACCTGCTCCACCGGCAGATCGAACTTCTTGTGGAACAGTTCGAGGCCTGTCAGCGAGCCGGTGACCAGCCCAGAGCCGTGATAGCCGCGCCAGCGGGAGATGATCTTTTTCTTCTCCGGACGGCCCAGGATGTTGTTGTAGTACCAGATCAGCTTGACGTTGGTCTCATTCGCGTCAGAGCCGCCGAGGCCGAAATAGACCTTGGACATGTTTTTTGGCGCGCGGTCCAGGATCATTTTCGCCAGGGTGATCGAGGCCTCGGTGCCGTGGCCCACATAGGAGTGGTAATAGGCCAGTTCCCGCGCCTGATCAGCGATGGCTTCAGCGATCTCCTGGCGGCCATAGCCCACGTTCACGCAGTAAAGCCCGGCAAAGGCGTCCAGCAGCCGGTTGCCGTCGCGGTCCTCGATAAAGACGCCGGAGGCGGTTTTAATGACCCGGTTCGGGCTGTCGCCTCGGGCGTGCTGGGCCAGATGGGTCGAGGGGTGAAAGAAGTTCTCGCGGTCCCACTGGTCGAGCTGGTCGTTCTTCAGCATCTGATTTCCTTCCGTTTGCGTTCTGCGGCCAAGAGTTTTCGAAAACTCTTGGCAAAAATCTTCGAAGATTTTTGTCCGTCACGCCCAGTCGCGGCAGACGTATTTGACCTCGGTGAATTCCTCCATGCCCAGCCGCGCGCCTTCGCGGCCCTGGCCGGATTGCTTGGTGCCGCCGAATGGGATCGGCGCGCCGGTCACCTTGGTGCGATTGACCGCCACCATGCCATATTGCAGCGCGCGGCTGAGACGGAAAATGCGGCGCGGGTCCTGGCTGTGGACATATGCGACCAGCCCGTATTCGCTGTCATTGGCGCGGGCCACCGCTTCCTCCTCGGTGTCGAAGGGGGTAATGGGGGCGACGGGGCCGAAGGTCTCCTCGGTCATGATCCGCGCGTCCGCGGGAACATCGGTCAGCACGGTAGGCTCAAAAAACAGCGGACCCAGCGGATGCCGCTTGCCGCCGCAGGCTAGCGTTGCGCCCTTTGCCAGCGCATCAGCCACATGCTCTTCCTGCTTTTGAACTGCCTTTTCATTCATCAGCGGGCCAAGGTCGCAATCCTCCATGCCTTTGCCGATGGTCAGCGCTTGGGCGGCTGCGGTGAAGCGGGCGCAGAATTCTGCATAGATCGGGCGCTCCACATAGATCCGGTTGGCGCCGAGGCAATCCTGGCCGGAGGTGGCGAATTTTGCCTTGATTGTTTCGTTGACGGCCTTGTCCAGATCACAGCCCTTGAAGACGATCACCGGCGCGTGGCCACCCAGTTCCATCACCAGATGCTTCACTGTGTCCGCCGACTGGCGGTACAAGAGCTTGCCCACTTCGGTGGAGCCGGTGAACGACAGCGCCCGCACGCGGGTGTCGCGGGTCCAGGGTGCGACGATCGCGGGCGCATTGCCGGTCACCACGTTGAACACGCCGGGCGGAAAGCCTGCGCGCTCTGCCAGCTCCGCCAGCGCCAGCGCGCTAAAGGGGGTCTCAGCCGAAGGATGCGCCACCACGGTGCAGCCCGCTGCCAGCGCCGCCGCTGCCTTACGGGTCAGCATGGCGGAAGGGAAGTTCCAGGGTGTGATCAGCGCTGCCACGCCTACGGGTTCCCGCCAAAGCTCCACTTCAGCGTCCGGCAGGTGGCTGGTCACGCCTTCGATGTTGGGGCGCTTGGCTTCTTCTGCGTAGAACTCCACAAAGGCAGCGCCATAGTCGATTTCGCCGCGCGCCTCGGATAGCGGCTTGCCCTGTTCCAGCACCATGATGCGGGCGAGGTCTTCTTTGTGTTCCAGCTGCAGCTCAAACCAGCGGCGCAGGATGGCGGCGCGCTGTTGCGGCAGCATCCCGGCCCAAGCCGGGAAGGACGCCTGTGCCGCATCCGCTGCGGCAGAGGATTCTTCTGCTGAAAGGCTGGCCACATGGCCCAGTTCCGCTCCGTCCGCCGGATCGCAAACCGGGAAGGTCTCGCCATCGGCGGCGGCGCACCATTTGCCGTTGATGTAGGAAAAAGACCGTACCAGAGCCTTGTCGGCAATACCGGTCCGGGCTGAGAGCGCGGTCTCTGTCATGGCTGTCCTCCTCATGTCTTGCAGAGGAATGTGCCTGACGCGGGCAGAGGATGTGACTGAAGTTCAGGGGCGGTGCAGAAGAAACAGCTGCCGCTCAGGGATATTTGCGCGGGATCACCCCTGCTCCAGAAGAATGTCCAGCGGCGGCGCGCCCGCGCCCTTGACCGGCTTGGTCACCACATAGGTGAAATAGCGGGAAAGTCCGATGCGGGCGTCCAGCATCTCGTCGATCAGCCGCTGATAGGCGTCGATGTCGCGGGTGACGATCTGCAACAGGTAGTCGAACCCGCCCCCCAGCGCCCAGCAGGCGGTGACCTCGTCATAGCGCTGCATCGCAGCCTCAAACGCGCGGAAGCTGGCGGCGGTGTGGTCGGCAATCTCAGCCGCGACAAAGACTGTCACATGCGGCGCCAGTTTGCGCAGGTTGATACGGGCGCCGTAACCCTCGATCAGCCCGGCCTGTTCAAGCTTCTTCAGCCGGTCCCAGCAGGGGGTCGGCGACAGGCCGATCCGCTCGGCCAGCGCGGCCTTGGTGATGCGGCCCTCGGTGGAGAGCACGCGCAGGATGTCGAGGTCGCGCTGGTCCAGTTGCATGTCTTCCGCCCTATCAGCCGCCGGAGACGCCGACAACCGCCACGCAGTCGCCGGATTTGATCAGGCCGGGGAAGTGGCGGCTGATCACCAGCCCGTCCCGGCGGGCGCGGTATTCCACCGGCGGCTGGCCGGTGCGGTCCAGCGGCCAGACCCGCGCCAGCAGGTCGCCCTTGGCCACGGTTTCGCCCAGGTCGGTCATGATCTCAAACAACCCGTCTCCCTCGCTGAACAGGAAGCAGTCATCATCGGGCATGGTCAGATTGACGGTTTCATCAATCTGCATTTCGCCCTGCAGGATGCCCGCATGGATCAGCACATTGCGCAGCCCCTTCTTGGCAATCGCATTGCTGCGCGCGGTGGACGACCCGCCGCCGCCCAATTCCGTTGTGACCAGGACCTTGCCCATTTCCTCAACCGCGGTGTCATACATGCCGCCGCTGTCGATCTCCAACAGCTCCACCGAATAGGGCGCGTTGAAGGCCTTCATGGCGGCAAAGCAGGCCTCCTGCGTGGCCTTGTCATCCAGGATATGGGCGGCGGCAAACGGCACGAAGTCCAGCGTTTTGCCGCCGGAATGGAAATCCACCGCCAGATCCGACATCGGTAAGAGGGTGCGCTGGAAGTAGTCGGCAATCTTCTCGGTCACGGTGCCGTCGGGGCGGCCCGGGAACGACCGGTTCATATTGCCCTTGTCGATGGGCGAGGTGCGGGTGCCCGCCCGGAACGCCGGATAGTTGAAGGCCGGTACAATGATCAGCCTGCCGGTCACATCCTCTGCTTTGGTGGTCGCGGCAAGCTCGTGCAGCGCAATCGGGCCTTCGTACTCATCGCCGTGGTTGGCCCCGGTGAGCAGCGCGGTTGGCCCCTCACCGTTTTTAATCACTGTCAGCGGGATCATCACCGAGCCCCAGGCGCTGTCATCGCGGCTGTAGGGCAGTTTCAGAAAGCCGTGGTGCACCCCGTCCCGGTCCAGCGGGATGGTGGGGGAGATCGGGTTTTTCTTCATGGCTCAGTCCTTCACGAACATCTTGCGCGGCACGTCGGACAGGCATTCCGGCCCATCGGCGCCGATGAGGATGCTTTCGGTGATCTCAAACCCCCAATCCTCCATCCACAGGCCGGTCATGAAGTGGAAGGTCATGTTTTCCTGCAGCACCGTGGTGTCGCCCGGGCGCAACGACATGGTGCGTTCGCCCCAGTCCGGCGGGTAGGAAACGCCGATCGGATAGCCGGTGCGGTTATCCTTTTCGATGCCGTATTTCTTCAGCACCGTGAAAAACGCCTTGGCGATGTCCTCGCAGGTGTTGCCGGCCTTGGCCACCTCCAGCCCGGCCTCCATCCCCTCCAGCACGGCCTTTTCGGCGTCCAGGAAGGTCTGGGGCGGCTTGCCCAGGAACACGGTGCGCGACAGCGGGCAGTGGTAGCGGTGCACCACGCCCGCGATCTCAAAGAACGTGCCCTCGCCGGATTTCATCGGCAAGTCGTCCCAGGTCAGATGCGGTGCGGCGGCGTCGGAGCCGGAGGGCAGCAGCGGCACAATCGCCGGATAGTCGCCGCCAAAGCCCAGCTCCGCGTCATAGCGCAGCCCCGCGTCATAGATCTCGGCCACCAGATCGCATTTGCGCATCCCCGGCTCGACCTTCTCGACAATGCGGCGGTGCATCCGGCCGACGATCCGGCCGGCCTGGCGCATATAGGTGAGCTCAGCCTCCGACTTCACCGCCCGCTGCCAGTTCACCAGCGCGTTGGCATCGGCAAAGCGCGCGTTCGGCAGGTGCTTTTGCAGCGACATGAAGGCGGCGGCGGTGAAGTAATAGTTGTCCATCTCGACGCCAATCACGCCGCCATCCAGCCCGCGGTCTGCCAGCTGCGCCGACAGGTAATCCATCGGATGCCGCTCGGTCGATTGCACGTAATGGTCCGGGTAGCCGATGATGCTGGCTGGATCCATGAAGCAGGTGCGCAGCGCCCCGTTTGCATCCTGGCCGCGGCCGTACCAGAGCGGCTCTCCCTCCATGCTGACAACAACGCATTGATGCACATAGAAGGACCAGCCGTCATAGCCGGTCAGCCAGTTCATGTTCGACGGATCGGTGACAATCAGCAGGTCAAGGCCGCGGCGGGACATCTCTGCCCGGGTCTTGTTCAGACGGGCCTGATATTCGGCGCGGGTGAAGTACAGCGTGGGATTTGCCATATGCGTTTGTCCTGGTTGATCAGCTGGTGAAGGTGGCGCCAGCCCCCGCGGCCTCAGCCCGGGTGCCTGCGAGGGTGGCGATGGCGGTGTCCTGCACGCCGGTGCCGGTGAGGTCGGCAATGATCAGGTCGCTGTCCGAGCGGCGGCCGGGGGCCTGCCCTGATGTGATGCTGCCCAATTCGGTGAAGCTTTGATCCTTGGCGATCAGCCCGGCCTCGATGGCACTGCGCAGCTCGCCCTTGACGGCGCATTGCGCCTGGCTGTCGGGCACATAGAGGTCCGCCTTGGCCAGGCAGGCCGGTTCCAGCTCGCATTTGTACTCCTGGTCGGAGCCCATGGCGACAACCAGCTGCCCCGGTTGCAGCCACTCCTCCTTGATCACAGGGTCAGCGGCGGGTGTTGTGGTGACCACGATGTCCGCGGATGCGACCGCCTGTGCGATGTCTGCGCTGACGATGATTTCGATCCCCAGCTCCTGGCGCAAGCCGGCGGCGGCAGCTTCAGCCTTGGCCCTGTCCCGCGCCCAGATCACCGCGCTGTTGATCCCGCGCACCAGGGTCATCGCCTTCAGCTGCATTTTCGACTGCACGCCTGCACCAATGATGCAAACACGGGCTGCATCCTCCCGCGCCAGATGCCGTGCCGCGACCGCCCCGGCGGCGGCGGTGCGCACATCGGTGAGGTAGCCATTGTCCAGAAGCAGCGTTTCAAGAAGGCCGGTCCGGCTGGAGAACACCACCATCAGACCGGTCGTGCTCGGCAGGCCGAGCTTAGGGTTGTCGAAAAACCCGGGGCTCATCTTTACGGCAAAGCTGTCGATCCCCGGCACATAGGCGGTCTTCACGCAAACCTCGCCGTTGTGGTCGGGCACCGGCAGCGTCAGGATCGGCGGCATCTCCACGCCGCCCCCGGCCAGCGTGGTGAAGCCCTGCTCGACGCAGTCCACAGCATCACGGTCCAGCGGCACCAGATCGCGCAGCTCTGCCTCGGTCAGGATCTTGATATCAGGCATCCGCGCCTCCCTTGATCTCCGCCGCTATGTCCACATCCTCGCCATCGATGACGCGCTTGTGCAGACCCATATCGATGTTCTGGCCGCTGACCAGCACCGCACAGCGCCCCGGGTTATCGATTTTGCCCGCCAGCAGAGCCGCGATGCCAACGCTGCCGGAGCCCTCGATCACTTGGCGCTCCTCATAGTAGGCATGGCGGATGGCCGCCGCGATTTCCGCCTCGGAGACCAGCACCACATCATCCACCAGCGCCTGCGTCATTGCGAAAGTATAGGCATTGACCAGCCCGATGCCGCCGCCAAGCGAATCCGCCAGCGTCGGCAGCTCTTCGACCTGCACCGGTCGACCCGCGCGCAAGCTGGCGTGCATCGCCGCGCCGCGTTCCATGCTGACGCCAATCACCCGGACCGCCGGGTTCGCGGCCTTCATCACCATCGCCACGCCGGAAATCAGCCCGCCGCCGGACAAGGGAACCAGCACCGTTTCCAGATCCGGCATCTGTTCCAGCATCTCCAGCGCCACGGTGCTTTGCCCGGCAATGATGTCCGGGTGGTCGAACGGCGGCAGCATGGTCATGCCCTCCGCCATCAGCCGGCCGGCCTCCAGCTGCGCGTCATCCTGCGAGTGGCCGATGATCCGTACCTCGGCACCGTGGGACTTGATGCCCTCGACCTTGTTCTGCGGCACCAGTTCCGACATGCAGATGATGCAGCGCACCCCGGCCTGCGCCGCCGCATAGGCCAGCCCGCGCCCGTGGTTGCCGGTGGAGACACCGACAACCCCCGCGGCGCGCTGTTCATCGCTTAGCGACAGCACTGCATTGGCGGCGCCGCGCAGTTTGAAGCTGCCGGTGATCTGGCTGTTCTCCAGCTTCAGCGCCACCCGGCCGCCGCAGAGGCGGCTGAGCGCGGGCGAATCCATCAGCGCGGTCCGGCGGATGCGCCCGGCAATCCGCGCCCGCGCCTGAAAGCTGTGCTGAAGGGTGATCGTCTCTGTCATTGGATTCGTCTTGCCAGGCAGGTGTCAGAAAAGGCCCGCCGCAGCCTGCCCCGGAACCCGTGATTCCGGCCCGGACGGGCGCCCTGAGCCAGCCTTGGAAAGACTTGTCCTGCGAGTCAATTCTTTTATTGTCACGCGACAATCAGAAAGCCAGCGCCGCCGCACCCTCCGGCGGCTGGCGCAGCATCCCCGCCAGCAGCTCCAGCGCCTGCCGGAACCGGGCCGGTTCCTGCACGCTGCCGAGCGAGATCCGCACCGCGTTCTGCGGCGGCACCCGCGGTGCCAGAAACGGGGTATCCGGCGCCACTGCGACATTCAGCTGCCGGGCGTAGGCGGCAAAGCCCTCGCTGGTCCAGCCGCCCTCCAGCGGCAGCCACAGGTGCAAGGCCGCCGGGTGGCCCTGCCAGTCCCAGCCCTGCAGCACCTCTGCGGCGATGGCGTGGCGCTCTGCCAGGGCGCGGCGCTGCCAGCGGGCCAGTTCCAGCGCGGTGCCGTCGCGCACCCAGCGGCTGGCCAGCTCGCACATCAGCGGTGTCGCCATCCAGCTGAACACCACGATCCGCCCGGTGAGGGCCGGCAGCAGATGCTCCGGCGCCGCCAGATAACCCGCGCGCAGCCCCGGCACCGTGCATTTGGTGAAGGTGGTGAGATATACCGTGCGCTCCGGCGCCAGCGCTGCAACCGGTGCCGGACGGTCCTCTGCCACCGGGCCGAAGGCATCGTTTTCGATGATCAGCAGGTCATGGCGGCGGGCCACCTCCACCAGCGCCCGGCGCCGCTCTTCCGGCATCATCCCGGCGGTTGCATTGGCAAGGGACGGCAGCAGAAACAACACTTTAGGGTCGTTCTTGCGGCAATACTCGTCCAGCGCATCCGGCAGCATTCCGTCGCCGTCCGTCTCCAGTCCGGACAGGGTCAGCCCCAGGCTGGCACAGGCCGTGACCAGCAGGTGATGGGTGATTTTGTCCGCCGCCACCGTGTCGCCGGGGCGGGTCAGTGCGGTCAGCGCCGCCGACAGCCCGTGGCTGACGCCATTGGTCATCAGGATCCGCTCCGCCGGCACCTCCAGCCCGCAGATCCTCAGCCACTCCGCCCCCGCCGCCCGGTGGGCATCGTGGCCCGCGTTGGGACGGGTGGACAGGTAGCAGGCGGGGTCCAGCCCGTCGGGCAGCTGCCGCAGCGCCTGCTGGAACCGCTCCGCATGCAGCTGTGTGAACAGCGGCCGCGAGATCGACAGGTCATAGCCGCCGCCGCTGTCCGATTGCAGCCGGTAGGGCGGGCTGCTGCCCGCCTCCGGGCCGGTCACGAAGCTGCCGCGCCCGACCTGGCCGTCAATCAGCCGCTGCCGCCGCAGGCTGTCATAGGCCTTGCTGACGGTATGCACGCTGAGGCCCAGCTCTTGTGCCATCTTGCGGTGGGTCGGCAGCTGCGCGCCTTTGGCCAGGCGGCCGTCGGAGATGGCCTTGGCCAGGGCCTGCGCCAGGCTGGCATGCAGCGGCGGGGTCAGGGTCACAGGATCGGGATACCAGATTGTCATGCGTCAATCCTAACGGCGGGCGCGGGGAAAGCCCATCCCCTTGCTGCGGCAGCCTCCACCCGGTGCATGCCCCGCATCCACTGCCGGATAGCATCGCAGTTTAACTAACTTCAAAGCAACTAGCCGGCGCGCTGTTAACCCAATGTTTGCTGCCCTTCTGAGAGGATTGCGGCAAGAATCTGGCGGATCTGCCTCAATTGCCCGAATGGGGCCGCGAACATTCCCCATTCCGCCGGCAGCGTAAAGGTCCGCCCGTGCCCTTCCGGCCGGGGGCCGAGCTGCCAGGAGGAAATGACGCCGTGCCGCCCGACATATCTTCCGCCGATCCGGCGCACATCTGCGAACTGCCCTGCGGCTTCAAGCTGCTTCAGGGCCAGTACCAGATTGAGCGCCCGCTGATCAGCGGCGGCTTCGGTATCACCTATCTGGCGCGCGACAGCCTGGAACGGCGGGTGGTGATCAAGGAATGCTTTCCCGCGGGTCTGTGCCGCCGCAACGGCCCGGAGGTGGAGCCGGCCGCGCCGGAACACGCCAAGTCCTGCCGCAACGTGCTGCGCGCCTTCCTGCGCGAGGCGCATCTGCTGGCCCGCGCCGAACACCCGGGCATCGTCGGCGTGCATCAGGTCTTCAAGGAAAACCAGACCGCCTATATCGCGATGGAGTTCATCGACGGGCTCGACCTGCTGACGGTGCGCGAGGATCAGCCGGAGCGGCTGACCGCGCCGCTGCTGCGGCAGATCCTGGATCAGGCGCTGGAAGCGCTTGGCTGCCTGCACGGGCTGGGCATCCTGCACCGCGACATCTCGCCGGACAATCTGCTGCTCGGCCAGGACGGCACCCTGACCCTGATCGATTTCGGCGCCGCGGCCGGCAGCACCCCCTTGGATGACACCGCACTGCCCACCCTGCTGGCGGTCAAGGACGGCTACTCGGCGCATGAGCTCTACAAGCCCGACCTGCCGCAGCGCCCGGCCTGCGACATCTACGCGCTTGGCGCCACCTTCTATTACCTCATCACCGGCGAAACCCCGGCGGGCAGCCAGCAGCGGCTGACCGCGGTGATGGCCGGCAACCCCGACCCCTGCCCGCCGCTGCTGGGCGGCCCCTGGGCGGCGGATCCGGCCTTGCTGGCGACGGTGGATCAGGCAATGTCGGTGCTGCCCGCTGAACGCTTCCAGTCCACCCGCGCCTGGGCGGAGATGCTGGCGGACTGCGATGCTGCGGATCCGGTGCCGGCTGCCGCCTCCCAGGATCAGCCCGGCCCGCTTCCCGAAGCGGAGGCTGCCCCCGCGCCTGCCGGCGGCGGCGCGCTGGACGCGGCAATCGCCGATCTGGTGGCGGCCACCAACTCCAGCCTCACCCCGGGCCAGCCGCGCAAGGCCCGCAGGGAGCCGGCGCCCGCCCCGGCCGCAGACGCGCCCCGCCAGATGGTCAACCTGTTCGGCGAGCCGGTCAGCGACCTGGAGGCCTGGCTGGCAGAGGAAGATGCCCGGGCGCGGCGCAGCCGCAACGCGCCTGCCGCCGAACAGCCCCCCGCCGCTGCGGACAGCGGCGCCGAGACGCGCAAACCCACATTCGCAGGCCGCCTGCGCAGGATCTTCGGGTTCCAGGACGGCACCCCGGCAACGGTTAAGAACTGAAGGAAACGGCTATGAAGTTCATCAAGGATATCATCGGAGAAAAGCGGGAACGGGTGCGGGCGGATGCCGCCGCCCAGCCCGCGGCAGAACCGGTGCAGCCGCCGGCGCGGGACCCGTTCGACAGCCTTTCCGCGGAACCGGAGGCAGCGGCGGGCCGTCCCGGGGCACCGCTCAGCCTGGACAGCGGCTTCCGCCTCGACCCGGAGCCTGAGAGCGCCGGGGAGGACTATGCCCTGCCGGAGGATTTCCTGCGGGATGAAGACCCGGAAGAAGACACCCCGGAGGCCTATGCCGAACCCGCTGCCGCCCCGCAGGACAGCGCGGAGGATTTCCTGGACAGTATGGACAGCGCCGCGCCGGAAGATGATGCCATCGCCGCCTTCTTTGCCCGCGAACAGGCACAGGCGGCCGCCCCCGAACCGGCCCCCGCTCCGGCCGCGCCGGACGAACCGGAGGCTGAAGACCCCTTTGCCGCCTGGGAAGAGGCGGAGTACGCGGAACCGGACACCTATGCAGCCGAAGAAGAAGAGGAGGACGGCCCGGACGCCTTTGACGGGGAACCGGACTTCAGCCGCCTGCAGCAGCCGGAGCCTGCAGAGGAACGGCCCGGGGGTTACCGGATCTTCCACCGCAAATCCGCTGCAGCCGCCCAGCCGCAGCCGGAACCGGAGGTGCAGCCGGACCCCCAGCCGGAGCCGGCCCCTGAGCCGCAATACAGAATGGACAAACCGGCGCAGCCGCAGGCAGACGCGCAGCCCGCGCCCGCACCGCAGATGCGCCCGGAAACGACGCCCGCCCCCATGCCCGCCGTCGCGGCGCCGCAAATGGCGCCCGCGGCCCCGCAACCCGCGGAGCCGCCGGCATCCGCCGCGCCGATCGACGTGCCCGCCCCTTCGATGGGCCGCGGCGCCAGCCGCGCGGGCCGCGTCAAGACCCGCCTCTTGGGCTTCAGCCCGGCGCAGGCGCCCGGCAGCGACCCGTTCTCGCGCAGCGCCGAGGGTGCCGCGCCCGGCTACACCCAGTTCCCGGTCGGCTGGCTGGCAGTGGTGCAGGGCCCCGGCCGCGGCGCCGCCTTCACCCTGTTCAGCGGCGTCACCGTGATCGGCCGCGGCGAGGATCAGACCGTGCGGCTGGATTTCGGCGACAACAGCATCTCGCGCGACAACCACGCCGCCATCGCCTATGACCCGGAGCAGAAGGCGTTCTATATCGGCCACGGCGGCAAGGCGAACCTGGTGCGCCGCAACGGCCGCCCGGTGCTCAGCACCGAGGAGCTGGCGGCGGGCGATGTGATCCGCATCGGCGAAACCACCCTGCGCTTCGTGCCGCTCTGCGGCGCCGATTTCGGCTGGGACCAGACGCAGCAAGGCGATGCCTCCCATGCTGCATTCAGCTGAGCTCGAATACGACGCCGCGACGGCCATCAGCCAGGGCCGCCGCGACCGTCAGGAGGATGCCGTGGCGGCCGATTTCCTGGCCGGCGCCGGCACCGGCTTTGCGGTGCTGGCAGACGGCATGGGCGGCCATGCGGCCGGCGATGTCGCCGCCAAGATCGTGGTCACCGAGGTGTTCAGCGAGCTGAAGCTGCGCGCGGGCGAGCCGGAGCAGCTGGAGCCCGCCATCGGCGAGGTGCTGCACAGCGCTGCCGACGGCGCCAATGCCTGCCTCGGCGAATACGCCAGCCACCAGCCGCAGGTGCAGGCGCAGGGCATGGGCGCGACCCTGCTGGCGCCGGTGCTGTTCCGCGACCGGCTCTACTGGATCTCGGTGGGCGATTCACCGCTCTACCTGTTCCGCGACGGCGCCCTGATCCGCCTCAACGCCGACCACTCGATGGCGGCGGAGCTGGAGAAGCTGGTCGCCCGCGGCCGCATGGACCCGGCGGAGGCCGCCGCCCACCCGGACCGCCACTGCGTCACCTCGGTGCTGACCGGCGGCGGCATTCCCCAGATCGACTGCCGCAGCGCCCCGGTGCGGCTGCAGCACGGAGATATCGTGCTGGCCGCCAGCGACGGGCTCCTGTTCCTGGCGGAAGAGGAGATTGCCGAAGTGCTGGCCGCTGAATGCCACAGCCCAAGCGCCCGCATCGGCGCCGCACTGATGCGGAGGCTGGAGGCGCTGGACGCGCCCGAGCAGGACAACGCCGCCTTCTGCGTGATCAAGCCGTTCGACCCGCAGGCGCCGCTGCCCGCCCCGGCAGAGCCCGCCGCGCCGCAGGTTCAGGCGCCTGAGCCGCCGCAGCCCGAACCGGCCGCCGCCGCCCGCCAGCGGGCCGGCCGCCGGATCATCACCTTTCTGGCCTCCGCAACCTGGCGCGACGCGCCAGGTGCGGGCCGCAGCAAGACGGATGCATCCGCGTGAGCCTTCCCCAAAGAGACATAAGCCCGCTGGCAGGCCAGCTGGAACAGACCCTCAGCACCGGGCGGCTGCCGTCCGACGTGTCCGGCTGGGGCAGCCAGCTGCTGCAGCGCCTGCGCCAGCCGGTGCGGGTGGCAGTTGCCGGGGCTGCCGGCAGCGGCAAATCCGCCGTTATCGACATGCTCCTGGGCCGGGTGGTCATTGGCCGCAACGGCAGCGGCCTGCTGGTCGATATCTGCCACGGCGCGCAGGAAATGGTGGAGGTCGAAACCGCCGCGGGCGAGCGCCATCAGCTGCCCGGCCTGCTGTCGCAGCTGGAGGTGCCTGAGGGTGCCCGCCGCGTCCGCCAGACCCTGCCCGACCCGCGCCTGCACTGGCACAGCTACTGCGAACTGCCGCTCTCCGGCCCGCAGTCCGCGCAGCAGGAGAGGCTGCAGCAGGCCGCCGGGGGGGCCGACATCATCCTGTGGTGCAGCCAGGGCTTTCCCGCCGCCGAACAGGCGCTCTGGGCGGCGGTGCCGGACAGCACCAAAGACCACAGCTTCCTGGTGCTCACCATGGCCGACCGCCTGGTAATGCGCGGCACGCTGCCCGGCCTGATTGAGGCGCTGGAGCCGGTGGCGGCGGAGGAATTCCTGGGCGTCTACCCGGTCGCCGCGATCCAGGGGCTGACCGCCCGCACCGCGGTGGCCCCGCAGGACGGGCTGTGGCGCTCCAGCGGCGGCAAGCAGCTGAGCGAGGACGTGCAGCGTCAGGTCGACCAGGGCCGCGCCTCCGACGTTGATCAGGCAGAGATGCTGATCCGCCAGTTCGGCGGCACCCTGCCGCCCGGAACAGCACCCGCTGCGTCCGGGCCTGCGCCGGCACCCTCTGCCGCGCCGCAGGCCGCCAGTCTGGCTGCTGCGCTGGACCAGCTGCAAACCGGTGCCGAGATGATGCTGGCCGAGGCCGAAGCCGCCGGCGGCCCCCAGGCCGGCCCGGTGCTGTCGCAATGCATGGAGATGATCCGCAACCTGTCGCAGTCGCTGGACGCAATGCCCGCCAGCGCCGCGGTGGAGGCCGCCCGCGAGGCCGCCCAGGACGGCGAGGAGATGCTGATGCTGTGCCAGCTGGAACAGGATGAGGATGCGGCGGTCGACGCGGTGACGCTGCTGATCCAGCTGAAGAAAGAACTGATGGAAGAGCCGCCCGGATAACCCGCGCGCGCCAAAGACCCGCCCGCCGGGCAGCAGAACAAACGCCAAAGCAGGACAGAAACAGGCCCCGCCATGCAGATGGAAACCCAGATCGAGAGCGCCACCGACATCCGCGCCTCCGCCCGCCCCACCAACCTCAGCGCCGGGATGGAGCCGCTGGCAGGTTTCGCCCGCAAGGTGCGGCGGCTTGATGGCGCCCTCACCACCCTGCATGGCGTCTCGGGGGAGCGGGTGCAGCGCAGCCTGTCCCGCCTGCAGGAGGAACTGGGCAGTTTTGAACCCAGCGTCACCCTGCTGGGACAGGTGAAATCCGGCAAGACCTCGCTGGTCAATGCCATGGCAGGCTGGGCCGACCTGTTGCCGTCGGACGTGAACCCCTGGACCTCGGTTGTCACCTCGCTGCACCTGGAGCCGGGCGAGACCCGCACTGAAAACAAGGCCAGCTTCCAGTTCATGACTGAGGAGGAATGGGACCGGCTGCTGACCAAGGGCGGCCGCATCGGCGAAATGGCGGGCCGCGCGGGCGCGGGCAGCGAGCTGCAGAAGATCCGCGCCCAGATCGAGGAAATGCGCGAACGCTCGCGCCAGCGGCTGGGCCGCAAGTTCGAGCTCTTGATGGGGCAGAAGCACGACTACGGCTATTTCGACAAGAACCTGATCGAGCGCTACATCTGCCTCGGCGATGATTTCGGCGACGAGGACCCGGGCACGGTGGACGAACAGGGCCGCTTTGCCGATATCACCCGGGCCGCCGACCTTTACCTCAATTGCCGCTCGGTGCCGCACCGCCTCTGCCTGCGCGACACGCCGGGCGTCAACGACACCTTCATGATGCGCGAGCAGATCACCATCCAGGCAATCCGCGACAGCCGCATCTGCGTGGTGGTGCTGTCGGCGGGCCAGGCGCTGACCTCAGTCGACATGGGGCTGATCCGGATGATCTCCAACCTCAAATCGCGCGAGGTGGTGATCTTCGTCAACCGCATCGACGAGCTGGCCGACCCCGCAAACCAGATTGCCGAGATCGAGGCCAGCATCCGCCAGACCCTGGAAGCTCATCACGGGCCGCAGGAGGCGGAGATCATCTTCGGCAGCGCCTATTGGGCCAACAAGGTCCTGACCGGCGGGCTGGAGGATATGGACCCCTCCAGCGCCGCCGCGCTCTTGAACTGGGCCGAGGCCTCGGTCAACGCCTCCCACGCCAAGGCCACGCCGCAGAACATGGTGTGGGAGCTGTCGGGCATCCCGGCCCTGAACCGCGCCGTGTCCGAACGCATCGTCACCGACCTCGGCACCCCGATGCTGGCCCGCATTGCCGCCTCAGCAACCACCGCCGCCACCGGCCAGGAGGCCGCCAACGCAGTGCTGGTTCAGGGCGAAGGCAGTGGCGGCGGCGCCAATATGCATGACGTCCGCAACGCCTTCGAGGACATCTGCCAGACCCATCTGGAGGCCCTGGAGGCAGAGGCGGGTCAGGTGCTCGACGCTTTCCGGGACCGCGCCGACCGGGCCCACGCCACCTTCACCGACCGCGCCACCCATGCGCTGATCGACCATCTGGAGAAATGGGGTGAGGACTGCCACTGGGAGTACGACCCCGCCGGGCTGCGGATGCTGTTGCGCTCCGCCTATTCGGTGATGACCAGCCGCCTGCAATCCGCCGCCCAGAAACGGTATGAAGCCGCGGTGCAGGATGTGGCCGAACTGCTTTATGACGGCTTCGGCCCGGCGGTGGAGGGCATCCAGCTGGCGGTGCCGGAGGTGCCCCAGCCCGCCTCGCCGGTGGCGCTGGCGCAGTCCATCGCGCTGGATTTTAACGATAGCTGGTGGGCCTCCTGGTGGCGCCGCACCCGCGGCTACAAGGCCTTTGCCAAGCAGTTCCGCAGCCTGATCGCAGGCGAGACAGAGGATTTCATGACCCAGCTCAAGACCGTGCAGACGGCGGACGCCCGCGCCGCCATCCTCGCCCGGCTGCAGGGCTTCTTTGACGATCAGCGCGACATCCTGCTGGAGATCGCCGACTGCCGCCGCGGCGGCGGTGACATGCAGGCGCTGTTCGCCGGGGACGAGGCCCGGCACCGCCAGACTCAGACTGCTACTGCCTTGGAAACACTCAGGAGTTTCACAGCATGACTTATCAGACTGCCCAGCACGCCCCGGCCCCCGTCCCTCCCGAAGCCGCCCTGGGCCGCAAGCCGCGGCTGGCGCTGATGGGCGAATTCAGCGCCGGCAAAAGCACCCTCACCAACCTTCTGGTGGGCCGCCAGCCGCTGCCCACCCGCGTCACCGCCACCCGCCTGCCGCCGGTCTGGATCTCTCACGGCGCTGAGGGCGCCCGCCTGATCGGCACAGACGGCGGCGAAGTCCCGGTGCCGCTGGAGGATCTGGCGGGCGCGCCGCTGGAAACCACCGCGCTCATCCGCCTGACCCTGCCCGCCGAGGCGCTGGAGCTCTGCGATCTCATCGACATGCCCGGCATCTCCGATCCCAACATGCCTGCCAGCGTCTGGCAGAACCTGCTGCCGGAGGTCGACAGCGTGATCTGGTGCACCCATGCCACCCAGGCCTGGCGCCAGTCCGAGGCCGCCGCCTGGGAAGAGATCTCCGCCCGGCTCGACGCGCCCAGCACCTTACTGATCACCCATTTCGACAAGCTCAAGACCCCGCGCGACCGTGACCGGGTGCTGCGCCGGGTGCGGAAGGAAACCGGTGATCGCTTTAACGCGGTTTTCCCGCTGTCGCTCAGCCAGGCGCTGGCCGCGGGCGAGGACATGGAGGCCTGGAAGACCAGCGGCGCCGATGGTTTCATCGAATACCTGGTCGACCTGCTGCTGAACTGGTCGCAGCCGGGCCGCCCCCGCCCGCCGGCGCAGCCCGCGCCCGCCGCCGCCGCACAGGTGCTGCAGCCCGATCAGCAGTTGCGGGCAGAGGTGCTGGACATCGGCGGCCTGCGCGACAGCACTGCGCAGCCCAAGCCGCAACTGCAAGAGGCCGCAGCCGCGGAGGCCAGTGGCGGCCCCCGCGTTGTCCCGCGCCGGGTCTCTGCCCCGTCCCGGCGCAGCCAGCGCCCCGAACCCCCTTCTGCCGGAGACTGACACCGAAATGCTGCCAACACCCGCGCCATGCACTGCACCGGCCCGCCGCGGGGGCCGTAAATGACCCTGGCCCGCCAGCTCGACGCCCTGCGCCATTTTGAGCCCGGCTGCCGCCTGGCCGCCTTCGGCGATCTCGGCGCCAGCATCGTGCTGCGCAGCAGCAGCGCAGGCGGCCACCCGCAGGAATACCTCGACGATCTCTGCCAGCAGGCCCGCCGCGGCTTCCTGGCGCTGGATGCGGCGGTTCAGGCCGGCGGCGTGGCGGCCGCGCCAGCCGATGATGTTCTGCTGCTCGCCCCCGGCGAGGCGCGCCTGTTCTTGCGCGCCGGTGCCGGCTCCGGCGACGCGGTGCTCTGCGTCTGCACCGATGCGGAGGCCGCCGCCCGGCTGGCCGCCCCGGCCCGGCAGCTGCTGGCACAACTGGACGGAGGACTGTGATGGCAGAGCCCGCGCATCAGTCCCCGCGGCCCGGCGCCTCCGCCGCCTCAGCCCTGCATCAGGCGCTGATCCGGCTGGCGCAGCCCGCCGGCGCGCCGCCGCAGGGCAAGCCGGACACGCTCTGCGCCGCGGTGCTGCGCGAGATCAGCGAGACCGTTCTGCCGCGCGAAATCACCCTCTGCATCGGCGACCGGCCTGCCGCGGTCCTTACCGTGGCGCAGCGGCGGCTTGCCGGCCTCAGCCTGGGCGGTGCCGCGGCGGGCACCGCCGCCGCCGAGAACCCGGAGACCGCAGCGCAGCTTTTTGCCGCCGGCCTGCGGCGGCTGGAGGGGGAAGGCCAAGGCCAGGAAGCCAGCTTCCGCCGCCGCCCCTGCGCCGCGCCGCAGGGCGCAGGCAGCTGCTCCGCCCGCAGGCTGGCCGAAGCCCTCACTGCCGCCGGCGGCGGCGGGCGGCTGGACCATTTCCGGGCCCAGGCGGCACCGCAGGCCGCCGCCTGGCTTTACTGCCCGCGCAACGGCGGGCAGGCACAAGGCAACGGCCCGGCGGAACTGCGCACCCGGCTGGACGCGGTGCGCCAGGCGCTCACCGCCAAATCCGCCCGCCCCGCCTCGGCCCGGATGCCGGTGCCGAAACCGGACTGCCTGCTGCTGCCGGTTACACCGCAGCTGCACATCCTCGCGGCCTCCGACAGCGGTGCGCTGCTGCTTCTGGCCTTGCCGCCGGATGAGGCCCGCACCCAGGCGGCCGTCTGGCGCGGCATCTACGGCTAAACCCAACCATCGCGCCCAAAAAACAGGCAGAGACCGCGCGGCCGGCGGCGGCGCAGCGCCTGAGTGATTGCCATCCGCCGCTGCTCGGGCCAAAGTCCGGGCAAGGCGGCCGCCCAGTAGCGGACCGCAGCCAGCTTGAACGGACCCCGACGATGACAGCCGCAGACTTCGACATCACCGCCGCCCGCCCCTCCGATCCGGAGGCCGCCGACCTGATCCGCCGCCACCTGTCGCAGATGGCAGCGCAATCGCCCGAGGAAAGCTGCCACGCCATGGGCATCAGCGGGCTGGAGGGGCCGGAAGTGCAATTCTTCCTGCTGCGCCGGGACGGCCAGGCGCTGGCCATGGGCGCGCTCAAGGACCTCGGCGCAGGCTCCCGCGAGCTGAAGTCGATGCACACCCTGGCTGAGGCCCGCGGCAGCGGCGCAGGCCGCGCCATGCTGGCCTTCCTGCTCGGCCTTGCCCGCCGCGAACAGGCCGCCGCGATCTACCTCGAGACCGGCTCCACCGAGGATTTCCTGGCCTCGCGCAGGCTCTATGAATCCTTCGGCTTTGTCCCCTGCCCGCCGTTTGCGGATTATGCCGAGGACCCCTGGTCGGTCTTTATGCGCCTGGACTTGCGCGCCGCGGCTTGACCCCCGGCTGCAGCCTGTCATAACTGGCGCCAAGCGGTCCCTTAGCTCAACTGGATAGAGCAGCTGACTTCTAATCAGCAGGTTGAGGGTTCGAGTCCTTCAGGGATCGCCAGTAAAATCAGATAGTTACCAAGTCTTTCAGTTAGCTGAAATCTCGGCGGGTTTCACCTGGGTTACAAACACGCTGCAGATATGTTCCTTTTCCGGATTATGACGTGAATACTTGGGGTAATCTTGCCCCAGTTGCTCACTGCTCATTGATTTTAATGTCAAAGAACGTTGTGGCTAGCAGATCAGAGTGCAGTACGGTTGGAGCGCTCCAGCCATATCAGACAGCCAAGCCGTATGGCTCGATTAGTTCCGGCCCGTCATCATCGCGGCCAAATGGCCGTACCTGATGGTGTTTGATCCGCCCCTGCCAATCGGAGCCGTAGTCCGCAGCTACTACATCGTCATAGTCGGCTTTTTGAAGCCAAGAAAGAGCTCTCCCTGGAGAGAGAATGACTGGCATACGGGGGTGCAGGTGCTTGATCTCTCTGATCGCCGGGCGGGTCAGGATTGTGCAACTTCGCGAACCGCTTGGCAGGCATGCATAGAGACCAGCGAAGAACATGACCGGAATATTGCGCTCAACCGTGACATACCAAGGTTGCTTCTTGCCCTTAGGGCCGGTCCATTCGTAATAGGCCAGGGCGGGAATAACACAACGATGCTCCCGCCACGCCGTGCGGAAGGCGGGTTTCTCATGCGCTGTTTCGATCTTGGTATTGAAGGTGGTAGCTTTCCAATCCTTTGCCGCACCCCTATGCCAGTGGAGAACCAGCCACCACCTCGCGCCTAAACTGACGGGTGCACCCTCCTGATCTATGACCATCTGCACCTGCTGAGTGGGTTTGATGTTGTACCCTGCCTCCGGCGCTGGCAGGAGAATTCCCTCAGGCAGAGATTTCCCGTAGAGGAAATGCTCCATGATTGCCAGCATCTGGCGTTGGGTAAGATGCCCTGCTGCAAAGCGTCCGCACATGGCTTCACTTTCCCTCAGATCAATTGAGCTGACAGTATAGCGCCAAATGAACTGATAGCGACAAATGGCCTGCCCGTCCTGTCAGGTCGTCACCTTGGCACAGGAACATAGCGGGAACATCGTGGTTGGCTTCATCTATGGAGGCACCAATGAGCCAAAGGACCAAGCGTGGCTTTTTCAAGAAAGAAGAAGCCCTGGAGAAACTCTGGGCTGGGCGCAGGGGCGCAACTCAGGTTCAGACTGACGCAAGGATCAATTCATCTGAATATCGTGCTGCAGGTCGTGTCATGGAGGCCATTGACGATCTTGCTGAGGCACTCACAGGTGATCCCCGGTATTTTCATTTGAACCCAGCACCGGCACCAATCTCCGAAGGTCAGTCGAAATGCCCATGATCTGAGCCCACACCGGACTTTTGGCAAGGTCCTGCGCTTCGCTTGTGCGGCATCTCGAACTGGCCTAAGAAGAGCTCTTCGCCAGTGTTGCATATCGCAGACGGCCCTATGCTGCCTTTCAATGCTCGGCTACGGCGAGACCCGCCAACGAGACTTTCCGGCCGTTCGCTACGGGTGCGAAGGGCTCGACACAGGGTGGCCGCCTCAGGCCCGACGGGCGGAAGGGCATCCCGGGCTCGCTACGGAAGCGGACATTCAGCCGAGTTTCCAACAGAAAATGTTGCCAAGTTCGACGAAATTGGCAAGAAAAACAAGAGACAAGGAACTACAAGCATCCCCCAAGTGCGAAACACAACAAATTATGGATTCGGACGCCTGGTCGATCTGAAGATGTCTGATCTTGTCTCGTCCGCAGAGCACCCGGATTGCTTGCGAATGAACCCAGGTTGTTTGCCACCAGCCCGCATTCATCGGGCTTAACCCGGACTAAGTGCGACCAGGCCTGGAGCCAGTTGTCTAAAACTTCAAAGGCCTTCGGCCCAGCGAAAGCCATTCGCCGAGCCGAGGCAGTCGTCAAACAAGAATGATGTCATCCTGTAGGGCTGCAATCGTAGTGTTTTGGACGGTCAACGTGTCGCCGTTCCCGAAATCAAACACCACATCAGCGCCGCTTTCAGTAGCAAAGGAAAGTAGTTCGGACTGGCTGCCGAACCCCATTTCGCTCAAGTCAAGGACATCGGTGCCCAGCTGGAAATCGGTTATAAGGTCCTGGTCGTAGCCAGTTTTGTAGATGAACGTATCCGTGCCGCTGCCGCCTTCGAGCAGGTCAGCACCAGTTTCCCCCTGCAGCACGTCGTTTCCGTTACCACCGCGCAGCGTGTCATCACCCTCACGGCCGTAGAGGCGGTCATTGTCGTTCCCCCCCTCAAGGCGGTCATTGCCAGCTTCTCCGTCCAGGGTATCCTGACCGTCTCTGCCATAAAGTATGTTGGCCGAAGCATCACCTCTCAGGGTGTCGCCAAAACCCGAACCCAGCAGCCTTTCAATTGACGTCAGCGTATCACCTTCTGCGTCACCTCCGGTACCAACGCCGAGTGTCAGGTTGACGTCGACCGCTGCATCCGAGCTCTCGTAGCTGGCGAGATCCAGCCCATCGCCGCCATCCAGAACATCGGCACTGCTGCCACCTTCCAGGACGTCGTCGCCATCATTGCCATAGAGGATATCGCCTGCAGATTGGCCCAGCAGCGTGTCGCGGCCGCTTCCGCCGTGCAGCTCGTCTGATTTGTTGCCCCCTTCCAGGCTGTCGTCACCATCTCCTCCGCTCAAGTAATCTTCACCGTCGTCGCCAAAGAGCGTGTCGTTACCACCGCCCCCGTACACGGTATCGTCGCCGCCCCATGCGCGCAGCGAGTCCGCACCGTCCTGGCCGGACAGAATGTTGAAGCTGGTGTCGCCTATCAGCGTGTCTGCAAAATCCGAACCTTGGGCACCCTCAATGCCAACATAGGTGTCATTTGCTGCCTCTCCGCTGTTTTGGGACAGATCAGCCAGATTGACCCGCACACCCGCCGCGGCATGTTTGTAGGACGCCATATCCACGCCGTCGCCACCCACCAGCAAGTCAGCGCTACTGCCTCCCTCCAAAGTGTCGTCTCCTGCTCCGCCATAGAGTGAATCGCCGCCGGCTCTTCCATAAAGCCAGTCATCGCCGGCCATTCCGTTCAGACTATTGCTGCTGTCGTCACCGCGCAAAGTGTCGCCGTAGGCCGAACCGGACAAGTTTTCGATGGAAACAAAAGTATCTCCCAGTGCTTCTTCGGTATTAGCCGATGCGTCCGCCAGATCGGCTAGCACACCCGTGGATGCGTCCCAATAAGCGGCTTCATCGTTTCCATTTCCGCCTCTCAACTCATCTGCGCCGGTTCCGCCAAGCAAAGTATCATCGCCGTTGGCGCCCAATAGCAAATCGCGGTTAGCGCCGCCACGGATCGTGTCCGAGCCGCCTTCTCCATTCAAAGTATCGTCACCGGAATGGCCACTAAGTTCATCGTCGCCTTGACCGCCGGAAACAATGTCATCTCCTGTGCCGCCGCTCAGATCGTCAGCGTTCGAGCCTCCATAGATTTCGTCGTTCCCGTCGTCACCATAGACAGTATCGCCGAGCGGGTTTTCACTATGATCATCTGCAAAGAACTGGTCATCACCGTCACCCAGGTGGACCGTGTCACTGCCTAGACCGCCCCAAACGCGGTCGTTGCCGCTTCCTCCGTGAATACTGTCATTACCATCACCGCCTACTAGGTAATCGTGACCATCTTCACCTCTGAGAGTGTCGTTCCCGGCGCCTCCATCCAGAACATTGTCAATGGTATTGCCAGTAAGGATGTCGTGGTGGCTTGAGCCAGAGAGGTTTTCGATCTCCGTAATCGTATCGCCTTGAGCATGGCCACCTGAGGCAGCACCTGTGGTCAGATTGACCGACACTGCACTGTCTGAACTAGCATAGGAAGCGGTGTCGAGAATACCTGCGCCACCATTCAGAGCATCGGCTCCTGCACCGCCTTCAAGGTAGTCGCGCCCCAAATCGCCGTTCAACGTGTCATTGCCAGTGCCGCCGAAAAGAAAATCGTCATCGTCTCCGCCAGACAGGGAGTCATTACCAGCATCCCCATGGAGCGTGTCATAGCCTTCGTGCCCCTGAAGCGTGTCCTCTCCGTCGCCGCCGTTCAGCAGATCAAGTCCCATTTGGCCGTCCAGGCTGTCATCGCCCAGATCTCCATAGAGGGTATCACCCCCAGCACCACCGGTCAGAGTATCCGCTCCATCACCGCCTTCCAGCCAGTCGAAACCGTCTTCGCCTAGGAGGCTGTCGTCGCCATCGCCGCCTTCTGCGTAATCATCACCTGTAAAGCCATAAATGGTGTCGTTTCCTTCCTGCCCGATCAGGACGTCGTCACCTGTATCACCGTACAATTCGTCGTTGCCGGATCCAGCAACGACCAGGTCCGCGCCATATCCTGCGTAGAGAGTATCGTCGCCGCCAAGCCCATACATCGTGTCGGCTCCCGCACCCCCATGCACAGTGTCGGCACCATTGCCGCCAACAATGGAATCCGCACCCTGTCCGCCGCGGATCAGAGTACCCTGGTCATTTCCGGATAGAGTATCGTTGCCGCTCCAGCCTGCCAGTTCGTTACTTTGATAGTACGTATTGGCCCCGCGGATGTACTGCCGGTCATTGTAGCTCTGGTGAGTATAGAAATCACTGTCGCCCATTGAGCTGTCAGGGTTACTGCGAACATAGTCATCGCTGGTTTCCTCGTCTTCTTCCGTGTCAAGAGACCAGACAAGACTTCCGTCTGTCAGCCGCACCTCCTCGATGTCCACAAGATCAATGACCATCTTGCCATCAGAGGTGTCGTAGTCCGTGATCTGCCACTGATTGCCGCCCACATGCCGCAAGTTTGCTCCATCTTGTTCATCCAGAACCAGCACATCTTTGCCCTTGCCGCCATAAAGCACGCTCCAGCCGAAGTGGTGCAGCCCGCCGTATTGTGCGGACGTTTCCAAACGGAAGGTGTCATCCCCGTTCCCGCCGATCAGGGTGTCATCATCACGCCAGAAGATGAGAATGTCGTCTCCATCCCCGCCATTCAGCTGGTCGTCGCCGAGACCGCTCCTGATTGTGTCATTGCCGTCGCCGCCTTGGATCCAGTCGTCGCCATCGTGCCCTGACAGCCAGTCATCCCCGCTGCCACCAAGAATTTGGTCGTCGCCGATGCCTCCCCAGGCCGAGTCGTTGCCGCTGCCGCCGCTCAGATAATCATCCGAATTTTGCCCATCAAGCTGGTCGTGGCCGGTTCCCCCGTAGATAAGATCACCTCCATCCCCGCCGAGAACTGAGTCGTCCCCTTCATCACCAGTAATGAAGTCCTGCCCAACGCCACCCTCAAGCGTGTCGTTTCCGTCCCCGCCTGAAATTTTCAAGTTATAAGAAGAGCTTGCGCCTGTGATGCTGTCGGCACCTTCGCCGCCGAACACGACTTCGGCATTGTGGTTTTGCATTGACACAGTCACTGGGGTTTCACCAACGATCCTTAGTGTATCGACCCCGTCGCCACCGTCTACAAAGCCAGATTCAAGATCGTCCGCATCCACAAAGAGAACATCGTTCCCACCGTGCCCCCTGACATCATCGGCACCGGCGTCTCCAGACAGGAAATCATCGTTGTTCCCGCCCCAGACACTGTCATTGCCTTCACCGCCTTCGATCTGCACTTTACGGGAATGACCGCTCGCATCGAGCTTGTTACTCCGGCTATCGCCAAAGGCCCCGTCAAGAGCCTCTGTATCCAAGTCCACGAACGCAGATTGGGTGTCGTCCAACTGCAGGTACCGGTTGATTTGCGAGGCTTTTGCCCCTGCGGTCAGGTGCTCGGGGCTGCGCGCTGCCATGAGTGCAAATTCCCCCCGGCTCAGATCGCCGGCCTCCAAATATCCTTTCCACTTTGCAAGTTCGGCGTTGCTGGGCTCGCGGCTGAAAGCATTCCGGAATATGAGACGAACAAAGTCGCCTTCACTCAGTAAGGACAAGTTTGCCTGCTCATCCGGGTTCAGGTCCGCAGTTCTATTGACCAGCCGTTCAGCCAGGTCCAGCAGCGTCTCATCGCCATCAAGCGTGCGTTTTGCTGTAAGCTCCAAAGCAATGTCGATCAGGTTGATGTCAAACAGGACATCCACCAGGCTCTCGACCACAGACCATATGTAGGCTTTGTCAATGAAGCGCTCGGCCTGCGCGGGCTGCAAATGCACATCGAAGTTGTTGGAGGACATATGCCCGTTGCCGACAACTTTGTGCTCCGAACTTTCTGACAGGTTTGATGCCAGCTGCGCCCTCGTGGCACTGCCTGATTTCATAGCATTCAGCGCACTGTCATACTCGTCCAGGCTGGCGCCTCTTCCGTTTGTGTTGATGTAGAGCTGATCGATGAAACCTGCGTCTGAAACATCCGGGTAGCGGGCCGTAAATTCATCTGACTGGATCAGCTCATCAGCAAGCCCCTGAATATCCAGTTCCCCGTTGCTGACATGCGCGGCAAGCAGTTCATATTCGAAACTGTCGAGATCGCGATCAAACACCGTGTCGTAGAGGCGCTCCGCTTCCGCGTAGATCCGCTCCTTCGAGCCCGCGTCAAGCCGGAACTCGAAGGTGCTCGTCGTGTCATCGACCGTGCGCTCCAGTTGCCAGGTTTCGATACCCGAACCATCGACCCGATGGGAACTTGTGAAACTCAGGTCGTCGCTCGTATAGACGGTCTCATAGGACCCGTTCCCGATTGGCGAACGGTCGATGGAAAAGCTGGTGTCATCCGTAACGATTGTCTGGACCAATTCGTCTGCGGAAACAGTGGTGGTACGCGTGTTTGCAATTTCCCCTTCAGCGTAGAAGGATTTTTCTACCGTGGTCAGCCGCCCATCCGCACCAACGGTCTTTGTGAACTCCACATCGTTGTTGCCGTCTCCGTCATAGTCCAGGGTCTCATCGATGTGGCGCCCATCTGCGCTGAGTTCACGGACCATCGTGGACTTGGTGCTGCCGTCGGCGTAGCTGGAATCGTGCCGGACAGTCTGACTGCCGTCACTCTTCAGAGTTCTGGTGATCAGGGCGGTGGCATCTATACTGCCATCGCCGTCTGTATCAGTCTCAATGGTTTGGGTAAGCCCGTCAGCGGAAGTTGTGGAGGTTTCGGAATAACTTACTTTGGGAGCATAGGAATCCACTGCTCCATGGATTTCCGTGACGGTGGAAATCCGGTTTCCGCTGTCATCAAAACTGGTTTGAGAAGATCGCTGAATTTCCGTCTCACCGTCGCCATCCAAGTCAAACTGGTAATTCGAGCTCATCCCGTTTGCAGCTTCACTGCCGGTAATAATAGCAGTGGCGCTGCCAGTGCCGTTCAGGTCCCGGTAAGTGGATGTCACGGTCCGGTCCTGGTCGATTTCCACCGTCAGATCGCGGTCTACCTTGGCATCGCCGTTTTGGTCGACCTGAACTGTGCGGGTCCACCCGTCTGCGCTTTGGGAACTCGTAACCCTGTGGACCAGAGTCCCGTTGTTAGAAAAGTGCTTATTGCTTTGCTCCCAGGCACCATCAGCTTGGGTCGTCAGATCGCTGGTGACGTTGCTGCTGCCGTTTCCGGTCAGATCGGTTGCCACGGTGCGGGTCAAGCCATTGCCCGATGTCGTCTCAACGGTGCCGGACAGAATGTTACCTGTGCCATCGGTCGTCGTGGCCGTTTGCACCACATCGCCGTCAGCCTCAAAAACGGTAGTAGTGTCCGTTTCGAACTCGTTGACCCCATCTCCGTCGATATCCGCGTTCCAAGACGTGCTCAAACCATCACCGCTCACGGTTGAAACCGTTCTCGCCAGCAATGTGCTGGATCCGTCCCAGTAATTGGTGGTTTCTGTCCGGCTGCCATTATCAGCAAGCGTCGTCTCAGATATTATCACTAGTTCATCGGTGTCATCGCCATCACGGTCGAAACGGGCAGTTGTTCTGAGGCCATCGTCAGTCCTCGTGAAGGAGCTGGTGGCGATCCGCACGCCATTTTCATCGAAGAACTCATTATCCTGAATCCAGGTCCCGTTGTTTGCGATAGTGGACGTGGAAACACTGTCATCCTTCTCATTGCCATCGGCATCAGTAGTGACAGTAACGATTTGCTTGTCAGCGCTGGTCTCAGTCTTAGAGAAATACAGTTTTGAGCCATCTGCAGCCGTCTGCGTAACGGAGACTGTCTCATTGCCAGACCTGCTCAGCTCAAATTTTTCGACAGTGGTCAGGTCATTATCACCGTCGTTGTCCCAATCCTCGTGTGTGGTCGTCGTCCAGCCATCCGCGGAAGTATCAACAACCGTACGGCTGTATCCTGTATCATCTTCAGCTTTTTCAACAATGGTCCTCGTAGTGGACCCGTCAGCGTTGAGCACTGAGCTGTCGATGGTTTTCCTCTCATACACACCATTGCCATCAGCGTCATATTTTGTCGAACCACTCAGGCCGGTGTCGGTGCGCCAATGGAGAACTTCGCTTTGTAGTGTCCCATCTTCATTGAACGCACTCTCGGTGACAATCACGCGCCCATCATCGCCAATCACCCGATGAACATGCTGATCATCGCTGCCATCACCGTTGATATCTGTGGCTTCCAGCACATCCCGCCCATCGTCACTCGTGGTCGTCACCACGCGGGAGCGCAATACTGCGCTGCCCCCGGTCACGTCATGCACTTCAGCAGTGACCGTCGTGCTGCCATCTGCAAGAATAGCCGTTTCAGATGTTTCTGTCAGATCGTAGGACCCATCCCCGTCCTGATCGGACCTGACTACTGTCTTCAAACCATCGGCGTCGACCTCGGTTTGTAATTGATTGAGCATGGTGCCGTCAGACGCCGTCTGCTGAGTTGTCGTGACCGTCTGTCCGGTTGCCAGGAAGCCAGTGGTTGTCTTGACCACTCTTTCAAACACGCCATCGCCGTCCGCGTCTGTCTTGACAATTGTTTCCCGGCCATTCGCACTGATTTCCTCGGTGGCCTGGCTACGCAAACTGCCATCTGAATTTGAAACTGTGGCCTCTGTAGAGCGCCTGCCATCGGAAAAAAGAGTTGTCTCCTCTTCTCTTAGGCTTTCAATGATGCCGTCGCCATTGATGTCAGTTGATACCGAACTGACTAGTCCGTCAGCTGAGACGGTCGTTTCCGTTTCCGACGCCAGCGAACCATTGTTATTGAAACTCTGATCCTCAACTGTGACAGCTCCAGAGGTATCTTCTGAACGGATAACGATCCGGTCATAACTCCCACCCTGCTGAGTGCCCCCGTCATAATCGTATTTCGTAGTGGTTGTCCGGCGGTCGGAGCTCTCGATGGTGACAGTTGACGACAACAGGGTCCCGTTGGTTTCGTCAATGCCGTCCAGATCGGCATCCCCGTCACCCGCGAAACGCTGCACTCGGTGCTTGGTGCCACCTGTTTCAAGAGTTTCCAGTTCTTCTACGGTTTTGTAGTCAGTGGACCCATCCCCATCCAGGTCTTTCCAGGTCCGGCTGAGCAGACCACTGCTGACAGTTTCCGTCTTAACTTGGCGCAGCTTGGTGCCGTCCGCACTCCTGGTCTCAATGACACGTTCCACTTTACCGTCGGCCAGAATATCCGTGTCATCCGAGAGTTTCCGGTCGGCATTCCCGTCCCCGTCCAGATCGGTCAGGACATCTGTATGAAGCCCGTCTTCACTTGTGGTCGTATGGCTGTAGGCGCTGTACGAGCCATCCGCGTTCCTATCCCATGTTTCGGTGATGCGGTCTTGCGTCGTCTCATCAACATATACATTGCGGACCCACTCATTTCCCGTGAAGCTGCCGTCCCGGTCGCCATCGACCAAAGTCCTGGAAGTAATCTTGTCTTCTTCCAACACAGTTTTTTCAAGATGACGCAACGACCCGTCGCCGTTATACGTGGATACGGTCTGGATCCGGGTTCCGCTGCCGTTGACCGTGGTGTCATCAACCACTTTGGTTTCATAGCTGCCGTCCCCATCCCTGTCGGTCTCTGTGACTACATTCATCGTGTCATCCGACTGGGTCTGCCGCTGGCGGGAAATCAGGCCGCCATTGCCGTCAAAGCTTTCGGACAGCGAAACCGTGCTGCCGTCCGCATTCGCTGTAATGTCACTGACAGTCTTGCGGTCGACGGCGCCGTCCCCGTCCAGATCGGTTCGCGTTTCACGATGGCGTTCATCTGCACTGACATCCACGGTGACTGAGCTGGCCAGCGTGCCCGGAGCCAAGGGGTTTCCGGGATTGTAGTCGCCGTTTCCGGTCAGCCAGGTTTCAGTCCGGCTGCCGTTCGCATGCTCAACAATGTCATGATACTCCACCGCATCAAGATCGCCATCACCATCCAGATCAGCCCGGTCCAGCCTGGTCTGGCCATCCGCCCAGATCACGTTCGTATTGGACTGCAGAACCGAACCATCCTTTGACAGGTTGGAAACGGTGATAGTCTGCCCGCCGCCCGCGCCAATCACCCGCTCTTCACGCTGATCGAACCAGCCGCCGCCCGTGCTGTCACGATCAATAACCGTGTGATCTCCGTCAGCGCTTCGCGTGGTCCGGGTGTGGTTTTCAAACACACCCTCATCAACGCTGGCGCCGGAATAATTGCGCACATCCTCGACCCGGCTGCCATCCGGTTCGGTGGACCTAGTGATAACCTGCACCCGGTCCACAATGCCGTCGCCGTCATCGTCATAGCTGTTATCGGTCTGCGAACCGTCCGCCGCCACAACCGAAGTCATCTCGAAGACAATCGAGCCATCCGCGTTATAGGCCGTCTGCACCAGTGTCCGGGTGCCGCTGGCATCGGTGCTGTCCTGCGTGACCTCCACCCGGTAGCTCATTGCGTCACCGGCCAGCGTGACATCGCCGACGGTCCCCGTACTGCCGTCATCGCGGGTGAAGGTTGTCTGCCCGGTGATCACCGAGCCGTCCGGCAGCTCGATCCGTGTGGTGTCCGCCACCACATCAATCGACGTCACCCCGGCCTCGGTCAGCGTTCGCACCTCGGTGGAACCATCGTCCAAAGTGACCATCACTTTGAATTTGCTGAAGTAGGACACGCCGTTTTCATCCAGGTCGCTGGCGTCAAAGACCCCGTCGTCATTGGTATCGAAGTAGGAGGCCAATGCCTCGATATCGCTTGCCGCAGACGGGTCCCATTCGGTGAAGATATACTGCCAGTCTTCCTGGATCTCATTCCAGTCCTCGGGATCATAGAACAGAACCCCGTTCCCGGCAGCCGCCCAAGCGGTGCGGTTCTCCAGCCCGTCGCCGTTGCTGTCAAAGAAGATCTGGGATTGGGAGAGCTCGGTGATTTCGATGTTCTCGGTTTCAAGGGCGAGCAGAATGGGATTTCTGACACCGCCCCGGCCTCTTCCAAATCCGTCTCCATACCCCTCTGAGTGCGCCCCTCCAGATCCGGTTTCGCCTACCCCCTGGGCTCCTCCGACAGGGTTTGGATTCCCTGTTACACTGACGCCATCTATCCCGGTGGAAATCCGGCTTATTTCACCTGTCTCCTCATTGACACTGTAAACGCCAAGACTCGTTATTGAATCTCGCTCAATTGCGTTGTTGATGTCGTTGACTATCGCTTCAATTTGAGCCCTCTCATATGCCTCACGTGCAACCTCAATCTGACGACTCATTCTATCCAAAGTTGCGGCGTGTGGATGCGCCGGTACGGGACGCCCGATTGGGACACCGACAGCATAAGGAGCAGGATTGGGGATACTCCCATCGGAAGGAACACCTAGTTGTAAAGAATGATAGCTTATCGGATTTTGAACTAAAGACTCAGGAAAACGATATCTGTGCTCGGGGATTACAGAGTACGGTGTGTTTTCAACGACAGGTGCAAGATCAGGAAGTGGTTCAGTGAGCGCTGGAGGGGTTCTCTGTATATTCAGCTGAGGGTCGGTGGTTGGCGCGGGTAGGCTTGGATAGGCTGTGCCAACTGGTTCCGGTGAGAGTGAAGGCGCAACATCATCTGCGAATGGAACCATTGATTGCGTCGGCTCCATTGTCAAAGCATGTATACCCACTAAATCGCTGTTAAAATCCGTTACAACGTCCAGATTCAAGTCTGGCGTAGTGATTGCCGATACTTTTGCAGACCCCAAGGGGAGTGTCCTGAAGTCTGTGTATTTGGCCCGGCCCATGCGGTTTCAAATACTCAAGCGTCGAAGCGCTCGCCGAACATTATGGCGAACTGATTGCGGGCCGCAAACCATTCCCGGACGTTCCGGC